>NZ_JBICKJ010000027.1:0-286016 GCF_043104125.1 Pseudomonas sp. xss_4 | reverse complement strand
GCGCAGCAGCCCCAGAGATGCTGGCCCTTAAATGCGGTGAAAGATAGTTGCTCCTACCTTGACCGTGTGATGACTGAATTACCGTGCCTGGGGGCCATGCCGAAGCAACTGCCTTGCACCGCCCCTGGAAGGCTAGCCGATCCCCCATGTGTGCGGCCTCGCCGGTCTGGCGACCCGGAGAGGTCGCTCCTTGTATCTACAATGGGGACCTGCACCCGCAGCTGTAGGCTTTGGCAGGTCGCTGCCGTGAGCCACGATCCCGAGGCCAGCGACTCTCCGTGTCATAGCCCGCTTTCAGGCGAGGGGTTGCTAGACGCGAGTACGCCACTGAGCGCGTGCGCAGCGCTAATGAATCCATGCAGAAAGGGCATCAAATAATCTTAAAAAAAGTTATATAAACATTCTTAAATAGTATTTTTAAGAATAATTCGCCCCCACTACTATTGCCCTCACGCCAGGCGCAAACTCTCATTCAAACCTCTGCCCGGCAATCTCACTCCAAGGAGAACGAGCATGAGTGCATCGCTGCGCAGTATCGACGGTCAGGACGAAGCCACCATCTTGCGTGAGATCCAGAGCGCGCTGCGCGATCTGCGCTTTGGCGCCGTGGAAATCACCGTGCACAACGCCCAGGTGGTACAGATCGAGCGCAAGGAGAAGTTCCGTCTGCAGCAGCCTGGCAACAAGCCCGGCTGAACACGCCCCACCTTCCAGAACTAGAAAAAATGCCAATCGGGAGCTTCACCATGTCCATCCGCCGTTATGCGCTTGCCGCTCTGGCCAGTGCTGTGTTTGCCGGTTCCGCCATCGCCAAGGATTACGAACTGCTGAACGTGTCTTACGACCCGACCCGCGAGCTGTATCAGCAGTACAACGCCGAGTTCATCAAGCACTGGCAGCAGGCCCATCCGGGCGACAAGGTGAAGATCCAGCAGTCCCATGGCGGCTCGGGCAAACAGGGCCGTGCGGTGATTGACGGTCTGCGCGCCGACGTGGTGACCCTGGCCTTGGCCGGGGACATCGACGAAATCGCCAAGCTCGGCAAGACCCTGCCGGAAAACTGGCAGACTCGCCTGCCAGACGCCAGCACCCCCTACACCTCGACCATCGTATTCCTGGTACGCAAGGGCAACCCCAAGGGCATCAAGGACTGGGGCGACCTGATCAAGAAGGACGTCTCGGTCATTACCCCAAACCCCAAGACTTCCGGGGGCGCGCGCTGGAACTTCCTCGCCGCCTGGGCCTATGGCCTGAAAACCGGCGGTAGCGAGGACAAGGCAAAAGCCTACGTGCAGGAGCTGTTCAAGCACGTGCCAGTACTGGACACCGGCGCCCGCGGCTCGACCATCACCTTCGTCAACAACGGTCAGGGCGATGTGCTGCTGGCCTGGGAAAACGAAGCCTTCCTGGCGTTGAAGGAGGACGGTGGGGCTGACAAGTTCGACATCGTCGTGCCATCGCTGTCGATTCTGGCCGAGCCGCCTGTGGCGGTAGTCGACAAGAATGCCGAGAAAAAGGGCAATACCGAAATCGCTACCGAGTACCTGAAACACCTTTACAGCCCGGCTGGGCAGAAGATTGCTGCCGAGAACTTCTACCGCCCGCGTGACGAGAAGGTGGCGGCTGAATTTGGCAAGCAGTTCCCCAAGCTGGACCTGGTGACCATCGACAAGGACTTCGGCGGCTGGAAGAGCGCACAGCCAAAATTCTTCAATGATGGCGGTGTGTTCGACCAGATCTATCAGGCACAGTAAGGACCAAGAAATAACCCGAAATTCGGACGCCTACCACGGCCCGGGATGGTTCCCGGGCCACGTGCATTCAACCAGGGATCTCTATGTCACGTCGCATTTCCCCCGTCATACCCGGCTTCGGGCTGACGCTGGGATACACTTTGGTGTACCTCAGCCTGATTGTGCTGATACCGCTGGCGGCCATGTTCATCCATGCCTCACAGCTGACCTTCGAACAGTTCTGGACCATCATCAGCGCGCCGCGGGTCATCGCCGCGCTGAAGCTGAGCTTTGGCACCGCCCTGTTTGCCGCGATCATCAATGGTGTGATCGGGACGCTGCTGGCCTGGGTGCTGGTGCGCTACACCTTCCCCGGACGCAAGATCATCGACGCGATGATCGATTTGCCCTTCGCCCTTCCAACGGCAGTGGCCGGCATTGCGCTCACTGCGCTGTACGCGCCGGCGGGCTGGGTCGGCCAGTTCGCGACCGACCTGGGCTTCAAGATCGCCTATACCCCTCTGGGCATTACCCTGGCATTGACGTTCGTCACCCTGCCGTTCGTAGTGCGCACGGTACAGCCAGTGCTGGCAGACATCCCACGCGAGGTCGAAGAAGCCGCTGCCTGCCTGGGCGCCAGACCGCTGCAGGTGTTTCGCCATGTGCTGGCCCCGGCCCTGCTGCCGGCCTGGCTCACCGGCTTTGCCCTGGCGTTCGCCCGTGGGGTGGGTGAATACGGATCGGTCATTTTCATCGCCGGCAACATGCCGATGAAAACCGAGATCCTGCCCTTGCTGATCATGGTCAAGCTCGACCAGTACGACTACACCGGCGCTACCGCCATCGGCGTGTTGATGCTGGTGGTTTCCTTCATCCTGCTGCTGCTGATCAACTTGTTGCAGCGCCGCATCGAAACCCCTTGAAGGAGGTCGGCATGTCCAGTTCTTCCCTGAATGCAACCGCCGCCGCCAACGCCGCCCGTCGCGGCAGCGCCACATCGCGGCGGCTGCTTATCGGCCTTGGCTGGCTGGTGTTTGCACTGTTTCTGCTGTTGCCGCTGGTCATCGTGGTTTCCCAGGCCCTGAAGAATGGGTTCGGCACCTTCTTCGAAGCCATCTTCGAACCCGACGCGTTGTCGGCCCTGAAGCTCACCCTGCTTGCCGTTGCCATTTCGGTGCCGCTGAACCTGGTGTTCGGCGTCAGCGCGGCATGGTGCGTGAGCAAGTACAACTTCCGCGGCAAAAGTATTCTGGTCACCCTGATCGACCTGCCGTTTTCAGTGTCGCCCGTGATCGCCGGCCTGGTCTACGTACTCATGTTCGGCGCCCAGGGCCTGTTCGGGCCGTGGCTGCAGGATCACGACATCCAGATCGTCTTCGCCCTGCCGGGCATCGTCCTGGCCACCATCTTCGTGACGGTGCCGTTCGTAGCCCGTGAACTGATTCCACTGATGCAGGAGCAAGGCACCCAGGAAGAAGAAGCCGCCCGGCTGCTCGGTGCCAATGGCTGGCAGATGTTCTGGCACGTAACGCTGCCCAACATCAAGTGGGGCCTGATCTATGGCGTGGTGTTGTGCACGGCACGGGCGATGGGGGAGTTTGGCGCAGTGTCGGTCGTTTCCGGGCATATTCGCGGTGTGACCAATACCTTGCCGCTGCATGTGGAAATTCTCTACAACGAGTACAACCACGTGGCGGCCTTCAGCGTGGCCAGCCTGTTGCTGATCCTGGCGCTCTTCATCCTGCTGCTCAAGCAGTGGAGCGAGAACCGTATTAACCGTCTGCGCCATAGCGCTGCGGAGGAATGATTCATGTCGATCGAAGTTCGTAACGTCAGCAAGCGTTTCAACAGTTTCCAGGCGCTCGATGGTATCAACCTGGACATCAACAGTGGTGAGCTAGTAGCGCTGCTGGGCCCATCGGGCTGCGGCAAGACCACACTGCTGCGGATCATCGCCGGCCTGGAGACGCCGGATCAGGGCAACATCGTCTTTCATGGCGAGGACGTCTCCGGGCACGATGTACGCGATCGCAATGTCGGGTTCGTGTTTCAGCACTATGCGCTGTTCAGGCACATGACCGTGTTCGACAACGTCGCCTTTGGCCTGCGCATGAAGCCCAAGGGTGAACGCCCGAGCGAAAGCAGCATTGCCCAGAAAGTGCACGAGTTGCTGAACATGGTGCAGCTCGATTGGCTGTCCGATCGTTATCCGGAGCAGTTGTCCGGCGGTCAGCGCCAGCGTATCGCCCTGGCCCGCGCCCTGGCAGTAGAGCCCAAGGTGTTGCTGCTGGACGAGCCCTTCGGTGCGCTGGACGCCAAGGTGCGCAAAGAGCTGCGCCGCTGGCTGGCCCGCTTGCACGAAGATATCAACCTGACCTCGGTATTCGTGACCCATGACCAGGAAGAGGCCATGGAAGTAGCTGACCGTATCGTGGTCATGAACAAGGGCGTGATCGAGCAGATTGGCTCGCCGGGCGAAGTGTACGAACAACCCGCCAACGATTTCGTCTACCACTTCCTGGGTGATTCCAACCGCCTGGCCTTGAGCGAGGGTCAGCATGTGCTGTTCCGTCCCCACGAAGTGTCGTTGTCACGTCACGAAACCGAGGGCCACCATGCCGCCGAAGTCCGGGACATTCGCCCGCTGGGGGCCACCACGCGGGTGACTTTGAAAGTCGAGGGCCAAAGTGAGCTGATCGAAGCCGAGGTGGTCAAGGACCACGACAGCCTGACAGGGCTGGCCCGGGGCGAGACGTTGTTCTTCCGGCCGAAGGTCTGGCAGAAACTACCAGCCATTTAAGGCGATGGGTTTGGGGCGGATAAAGCGGTGTCGCCAGGAAACATCCGCCGGTTAGCTGCTTAAAGGTTATAAATAAATTTCTTTTTATTCCTTTAAGTATATATAGGCCGCTTTATACTGGGTTTCCAAGCACGCAAGCTACTGGAGACCCACTTCATGCGTAACGAATCAGTTCGCTACCTGATCATCCCAGGCTGGCAGGGATCGCCGGACAATCATTGGCAAAGCCACTGGCAGCGCACCCTGCCCAACAGCGCACGCGTGGAGCAGCGCGATTGGCTGACACCGCTCTGCCAGGACTGGGTAAAGGCGCTGGATACTGCCATTGCTGCCGAGCCCGACCCGGTTATCCTCATTGCCCATAGCCTGGGCTGCATCACGGTGGCGCATTGGGCCGAACAGGCCGCAGCCGGTCTGCTCGGTCGCGTGCGCGGCGCCTTGTTGGTAGCGCCAGCGGATGTCGAGCGACCAGGGTGCGCGCCGGCGCTGCGCAATTTTTCGCCCATCCCGCAGTCGGCGCTTCCCTTTCCAAGCCAGGTGGTCAGCTCGGACAACGATCCCGCTGTCAGCGTCCCGCGCGCTTTGCACATGGCCCAGCAGTGGGGGGCAGAAGCAGGGCTCTTGACCGGCGCCGGTCACATCAACGTGAAATCCGGGCATGAGTGCTGGGAGCAGGGATTCGCCTACCTGTATCGCCTGCAAGGCCGCATCGAACAACGCGCGCTGCGCCGCGCCTGAACGGCGTCCGTTTCCATCCGTCACACGCCCAGCCGCCGCAGGCCAGGGGCGGGAGCTCGTCATGACGTATCAGAATCCCTTCGGCCAGCCATTGCTGACATTCCCCGAACTCGACAAGAGCCCGCTGAGCATTCGCGCCAAGGCGCTGGTCTTCATCGATCCGCGCTCCCAGCGATTGCGCACGGAGCTGGAGCACTTGGCGCCGCTGCCGCTGCCGGTGCTGATCCGCGGTGAAACCGGCACCGGCAAGGAGTTGCTGGCCCGCCAGATTCACCGCGCCAGCGACCGCCCCGGCCTGTTCGTGTCGGTCAATTGCGCCGCCATCAGCCCAACCTATGCCGATGCAGAGCTGTTCGGCTATAGCGCCGGTAGCCATGGCGGCACCGCCAGCAGCCGCGCTGGCTGGTTCGGATCGGCCAACGGCGGCACGCTTTATCTGGACGAAATCGCCGACTTGCCCTCGGCCATTCAGGCCAAGCTGCTGGCGGCACTGGAAAACCGCGAAGTCACCCGCGTAGGCGCACACCAGGCGCAGCCGGTGGATGTGCGACTGGTGGCAGCCACGAGCATTGACCTGGGGCGGGTGGTGAAGGCAGGACGCTTCAGCGAGCGGTTGTATCAATACTTGCGCGAGGGCGCCCTTGAACTGCCGCCGCTGCGCGAGCGCCCGGGGGACATCCTGGCATTGGCGGAATACTTCGTTGGCATCTACAGCGGGCGTTTGCAGCGGCCCGTGCCGTTGATAAGCGAGGCTGCACAGCGCCTGCTCGAGCACCACCCTTGGACCGGCAATACCCGCGAGCTGGAAAACGTCATCCACTTCGCCTTGCTGGTCAATGACGGGCCCGAACTCCTGCCCGAAGACCTGGACCTGCCCAATACTCCACAGTAGAGGCGCTCATAAGCAAACGCGCTGGTGGCATTTTGCTTTTGGAATAAGCAGCGAAATAAAAGATATTGTTCCGGCATAAAAATTATCGGTATTGTCCGCTCCACGCCCAGGACCGCAGTGCCTCGGCCACCCCGTTCGCCATCGTCGATGGCTCAGATGCAGAACAAGGATCACCATGAAGAAGACCCTGCTGACCACCGCCCTGGCTGCTGCCCTGTCCTTCGCTGGCCTGGCCGGCGCCGCCGAGAAGCTGTTGGTTGCCGCAACGCCCATCCCGCACGCCGAGATCCTCGAGCTGATCAAGCCGACCCTGGCCAAGGAAGGTGTCGATCTGCAGATCAAAGTGTTCACCGACTACGTGCAACCCAACGTGCAGGTTGACCAGAAGCGTCTGGATGCCAACTACTTCCAGACCCTCCCGTACCTGCAGAGCTTCAACGAGGGCAAGGGCACCCACCTGGAGACCGTTGTCGGCGTCCACGTCGAGCCCTTCGGTGGCTACTCGAAGAAGGTCAAGAGCCTGGATGAGCTCAAGGAAGGCGCGACCGTCGCCATCCCTAACGAGGGCAGCAACAGCGGGCGTGCTCTGCTGCTGTTGCAGAAGGCAGGGCTGATTACCCTGAAGGATCCGAAAAATGCCCTGGCCACGCCGAAGGACATCGCCGAGAACCCTAAGAAGCTGAAGTTCCGCGAGCTGGAATCGGCAATGTTGCCCCGCGTGCTGGATCAGGTCGACCTGGACATGATCAACACCAACTATGCGCTGGAAGCGGGCCTAAACCCTGCCAAGGACGCCCTGGTCATCGAAGGCAGCGACTCGCCTTACGTCAACTTCCTCGTCGCACGTCCTGACAACAAGGACAGCGATGCCATCCAGAAGCTGGCCAAGGCGCTGACCAGCCCGGAAGTGAAGGCATTCATCGCCAAGAAGTATCAGGGTGCCGTGCTGCCTGCATTCTGACCAGCGCACCGCTGCCCAAACGCCGACGCCTTGTGTGTCGGCGTTTTCGTTTCAGGTATACCCCAAGACAATGCTGCCTGCGGCTGAGAGATTGAGCCCTGTGTGTGGTCCGATGATCAGCCTATCCCCGCTACGCGCATAGTTCTCATGAGGAGTTGCCATGTCCCTGAGCGAAAAACAGAAGATGCTCGCAGGCGAGCTCTACCTCGCCACCTGCCCTGAATTACAAGCCGAACAGGCCGCCAACAAACGGTGGATGCACCGCTATAACAACAGCGTCGAGCTGACGGCCGAGGCGCGGCATGCGTTGCTGGCCGAGCACTTTGGCCATGCAGGCGAAGGTGTCACGCTGCGTGCGCCTTTCTATTGCGACTACGGCTACAACATCCATGTGGGCCGCAATACCTTCATGAACTTCAATTGCGTGATCCTGGATGTGCTGCCTGTGCAGATCGGCGAGGACTGCCAGATCGGCCCGAACGTGCAGATCTACACGGCCGATCACCCGCTCGATCCACAGGTGCGGCGTACGGGCCTGGAAAGCGGGCGACCGGTCAGCATCGGCAATAACGTGTGGATCGGGGGCGGGGCCATCATCCTGCCGGGGGTGCGTATCGGTGATGACGCCGTGGTTGGCGCGGGCAGTGTCGTCACCCGCGATGTGCCACCTGGCGCGACGGTGGTGGGCAACCCGGCCCGCATACGTCAACCTGCCCAGGGGCAATAACAGCCGACTGCCAGGGTGTTGGAGGCGCTGACTGGGCGGCCTTCGAGTAGCGCGTTGAGTATCGGTTCGATGAAACTGTTGGCGGCGTTGCACACCGCACCTTCGCTGTAGGGGCCGAAATACGCCAGCTGCCCCTGGCGATCCCAGATGGCTACCGCAGGCGAGGCGGGCAGGTGCTCGCTGCCCGGTAGGTTGCCCAGTGGCTTGAGCCCGGCGAGGTCATCTGGCAGGTAGCCGCGCGTTCCGCGTTTTTGCAGGACGTGGAAGGTGACACCCCGGTCTTTGAAGCGCTGCATCAGGTCAGCCAGGTGCTGCTGGTTGCCAACGTTGCACGGGCAGGCCGGGTCCCAGAAGTGCACGACCCGGACCGGCCCAGGGCCGGCCAGTTCGCGGGGTAGCTGTAACCGGGCGCCGTCGAAGAATGTCGCCTGGTTGTCGAACGGGCGCACATAGCGAGCCTGGAAGGTTGTGTAGGCCTGCCAGCTAAAGACCGCTCCGGCCACCAGGCCGAGTAGGGTGCCCAATAATTTGAGGGTTGGCAGGTTCATGAAGGGCCGATGGCAGCTCCCGTAAGCAGTTCGAAGGTGGTGGCTGATGCGGCCAGCTTGCCACGGCGCGTCGATCAGCTGAATATCCCAAGTCAATACTTGCTTCACGCCGGATCCAGCCAATGCCCGCAAGCTTTCATCCAGACCTCCTGCGCACCAGCCTGGCCCCGTTGAGCGCGCGCGAACGCCTATCCACCCACGCGCAGGCTTATCAACGCTTCTATGGCCTCGACCTCCCGGTCCACAGCTGGCTTGGACGGTTTGCCGTCGCCGGGTTCGAGGTGGTCGCGCAGGTGTGGGCTCCGCTACAGCCTACGGCGACTTTGCTCCTGCTGCACGGCTACTACGACCACATGGGGCTGTACAGGCACCTGGTGGCCTGGGCTTTGAAGCGCGGTTACGCCGTTGTCAGCTGCGATTTGCCGGGTCACGGCCTGTCCAGCGGTGAGCGTGCCAGCATTGATGACTTCGCCGTGTACCAGCAGGTGCTCCAAGGCTTGTTCGAACAGGCGCACAGCCTGCAACTGCCGCACCCTTGGCACCTGTGCGGGCAGAGTACGGGCGGGGCGATTGCCGTGGACCACTTGCTGCACAGTGCGGGAGCAAGTCCCGTCGATGGGCAGGTACTGCTGCTCGCCCCGCTGGTGCGGCCTTGTGCCTGGCACTGGTCGAAGCTCAGCTATCACGTGTTGCGCCATTTCGTGAACGGCATCGAGCGGCGGTTCACTGAAAACAGCACGGACCCTGCATTTCTGCCGTTTCTTGAAGCTGACCCGCTTCAGCCGCGGCGGCTCCCCACGGCATGGGTCGGGGCACTGATCGACTGGATCAGACGCATCGAGGCGGCGCCCGTCAGCACTCGGCGTCCGGTGATCGTGCAGGGAGAGGCGGATGGCACGGTCGACTGGTCTTACAACCTTCGCGTGTTGAAGGCCAAGTTCGCCGAACCGCAGGTGCTTATGCTACCAGGGGCCCGTCATCACCTGGCCAACGAACTGCCTGCCATTCGACAGCGCTATTTCGACTTCATCGACCAGCACCTGGGCTGATCACTTCAGCTCGCCCGTGCTCTGGCCGACCGCCAGGCCGGCGCGAATGGCCGCCAGCGCTGCGCGGTAGTAGGCTTTGCCGTCGTTGGATTCGGCAAAGGTCGCGAATTCTTCGAGCTCTGCGTCCGTGAGGTCACGGTACACGTACAGCAAGGTATTGTTCAGGTCCTGGCCTATCTGGTTCATCAGGCGTTGGCGCTGGCCGTCGAGCAGGCCTTGCGCCTGGCCACCGCCCAACAGCCCCGGAATCATGGCGCTCAGGCTGTCGGCGGCCATACCGGCAATGGCCAGGCTTACCTCCGCCCCCGCTTCCCGGGCAGGCAGGGCCTGGGCCAGGTGGCCAATGATCAACACGCGATCGTCGCTGGCCTGAATCTTGGGCAGGCCATCGGCATTTTTGGCCAATTCATCCTTGCGGGTCGCCCGCAGTTCGGCCGCGACGATCTTGCGGCCTAATGGCGACTGGAAAAAGGCCAGCGCCGGCGATGGGTTGGGTAATGCGGCGCGCAGTTGTGCAAGCGCACGACGGTCCACGGCCTGAGCCTGAAAACGCTGGTTGCTGTTGCTCACCAGTGCCTGGTAGACGGCAGGTGGCAAGCTGTTGCGGTAGCGCTGCTGGGCGGCGTTCAAGGCGTCGGTGAAATGAGCGCGTTGCTCGGGCCAGCCAGCGGTCTTGTACAGCTGATCCAGGTTGTCTGCCCAGACAGGCAACGTACAGCTCATCAGCAGAATCAGGGAAAACAGACGGCGCATTCAGGACTCCTGTCGGCAGATGGCTATTGTCTGTGGGGCGGCGTTGGTTTGTCGAGATATCCACGCGCTTCTCAGCCAAGTGGCGCTGTCCGCCGAGGGGGCGAATGGATATGATGCGCCATGCACATTTCCCCCCAACACCCAACGCTTGCGGCCGTCGTCGATGATCTGGCCACCCATGGCTGGTCCCAGCAGGCACTGTTTCTGCCGGCGGACCTGGTCGGCGCGCTGGCGAATGAATGCCGGCGCCGTTACGCCCAAGGGGAGCTCAACCCCGCAGGGATTGGACGAGGCCCTTCCCAAGAGGTGCGCGAGGCCATCCGTGGGGATCAGATTCAGTGGATCGATCCAGGCCAGGCGCACGCCTGCGACCAGTACCTGGCAGCCATGGATCAACTGCGCCTGGCAATCAACCAAGGGCTTTTCCTGGGCCTGGAAGACTTCGAATGCCACTTTGCCCTTTATCCACCCGGCGCTTTCTACAAACGGCATCTGGACCGTTTTCGCGATGACGACCGGCGCATGGTGTCGGCCGTGTTCTACCTGAACGAAGACTGGACGCCCGCAGACGGTGGGCAGTTGCGCATGTTCCTGGCCGATGGGGTGGAGCACGATGTTCAGCCCGTCGCAGGGTGCCTGGTGGTCTTCCTGTCCGGCGAAGTCCCTCACGAGGTGCTGCCGGCCGGTCGTGAACGCCTGTCCTTGACTGGCTGGTTCAGACGCCGCGGCAATGACCCGTTCTGAACGGCCGTGCGTGCTGATCAGCGCGTGCCTCGTTTGACTGCGGCACGCTACTGAGTCGCTGCGGCCTGCTGCTCGTCGGCAAGCCACTTGTGTTCCAGTTCGGCCGTACGACCGCTGTCCTTCAGGCGTTGCAGCGCATTGTTCACGGCGCTTTCGAAGGCGGGGTTGTCCTTTTGGAACGGCACCACAAGCTGGTGCTTGCCAAAGGGCAGGCTGGTGTCGAGCGGGCTATCACCTTGCGCTATTGCCGTGACAGGCAGCAACGCGATGTCGTATTTGCCACTTTCGACGCCGGGCAGGGTTTGCGCCTCGGGTGTTTCGACGAATTCCACGCGCAGGTCGAGCTCTGAGGCCAGGGCCTGGCCGAACTCCACATCGAACCCTGTCAGGTGATCATCCTGCTTGAAAGCGTATGGCGCGTTGTCGCCCTGGACGGCGATACGCAGTTCACCGCGATCGGCGATTTCGTCCAGCAGCTCTGCCTGAGCCAATGGGCTGATCAGTACCGCCAGCAGTACCCCTATGGTCGAACGCATGAATGCCCCTTTTCGTTTACCCATGAATAACCGTCGCCATGGCTTTCTTCCTCGCCATGGTCGAGCGCAGCCTATGACCCTGAAGTCGCGGCATTGTTTGATGTGCAGCCTGGATTTTTTCGTGCTCGCCGCCCGCCGCCGTGGTGGGCCATAACGAAAAGGGAGGCCACCTGGGCCTCCCTCGATCCACGCTTGCTGCGTATTAGAACAGTACGCGCGAGCGGATGGTGCCCTTGACCTGTTGCAGCTTCTCCTGCGCCAGGTCCGAGTATTCGGCGTCGACGTCGATCACCACGTAGCCCACTTTCTCGTTGGTCTGCAGGAACTGACCCGAGATGTTGATGCCGTTTTCGGCAAACACCTTGTTGATTTCGCTGAGCACACCCGGAATGTTTTCGTGGATGTGCAGCAGGCGGTGCTTGCCAGGGTGAGCAGGCAGGGCCACTTCCGGGAAGTTGACCGACGACACCGAGGTGCCGTTGTCGCTGTACTTGACCAGCTTCTCGGCCACTTCCAGGCCGATGTTGGCCTGGGCCTCGGCAGTGGAGCCGCCGATGTGCGGCGTGAGGATCACGTTATCCAGGCCACGCAGCGGGCTTTCGAACTCTTCATCGTTGGAGCGTGGCTCGACCGGGAACACGTCGATGGCAGCGCCGATCAGGTGCTTGTCCTTGATGGCCGCGGCCAGGTGATCAAGTTCGACCACGGTGCCGCGGGCAGCGTTGATCAGGATGGCGCCTTTTTTCATCGCGCGGATTTCCCTCTCGCCGATCATCCACTGGGTGGAGGGCAGCTCAGGCACGTGCAGCGAGACGATATCGGCCAGGCCGAGCAATTCGTGCAGGCTGGTCACCTGGACAGCATTGCCTAGCGGCAGCTTGGTCAGCGGATCGAAGAAGTACACCTGCATGCCCAGGCTTTCGGCCAGTACAGACAGTTGGGTACCAATGGAGCCGTAACCGACGATGCCCAGCTTCTTGCCGCGAATCTCGAAGGAGTTGGCTGCGCTCTTGATCCAGCCGCCACGATGGCACGAGGCGTTCTTTTCCGGAATGCCGCGCAGCAGCAGGATGGCTTCGGCCAGCACCAGTTCGGCTACAGAACGGGTGTTGGAGTACGGTGCGTTGAACACTGCGATACCGCGCTGACGGGCAGCTTCCAGGTCGACCTGGTTGGTACCGATGCAGAAGCAACCGACGGCGACCAGTTTCTTGGCGCAGTCGAAGATTTCTTCGGTCAATTGGGTACGTGAGCGGATGCCGATGAAGTGCGCGTCGGCGATCTTTTCCTTCAACTCTGCTTCGGGCAACGAACCAGTGAGGTATTCGATGTTGGTGTAGCCGGCAGCCGTCAGGGTATCGACTGCGTTCTGGTGTACACCTTCAAGAAGAAGGAACCGGATCTTGCTCTTGTCGAGAGAAGTCTTGCTCATCTGCGTAAACCTGTATCCCGGAGAAAAGTGGCGAGGGTGATGCCAGGTGCCCGTGGGCAGCTCTAGCATGAACAGCGGGGGCGCTATGCTAGCATACGCGACACAATCTGAGCTTATCCCGACAGGTGAAGCGTGCTCAGGGTGACCATGAATAAAGCGAGAGTTCAGGCGATGACCCAGCCCGCTGTATTGGATGAGTTGAAGACCCTGGTCGACCCCGGCAAGGTGTTGACCGACCCCGAATCCCTGCAAGCCTATGGCAAGGACTGGACGCGCCATTACCCGCCTGCGCCCAGCGCCATCGTCCTGCCCCGTACGATCGAACAGGTGCAGGCCATCGTGCGCTGGGCCAATGCCCATCGTGTGGCGCTCGTGCCTTCCGGCGGGCGTACCGGGTTGTCCGCGGGCGCCGTGGCCGCCAATGGGGAGGTGGTGGTCGCCTTCGATTACATGAATCGCATCCTGGATTTCAACGCCTTCGACCGTACCGTGGTCTGCCAGCCAGGGGTCATTACCCAGCAGGTGCAGGCGTTCGCCGAGGAGCAGGGCCTGTATTACCCGGTGGACTTCGCCTCCAGTGGCTCCAGCCAGATAGGCGGCAACATCGGCACCAATGCCGGTGGCATCAAGGTGATCCGCTACGGCATGACCCGCAACTGGGTCGCGGGCCTCAAGGTGGTCACCGGCAGCGGCGAGTTGCTGGAATTGAACAAGGGCCTGATCAAAAACGCCACCGGCTACGACCTGCGCCAGCTGTTCATTGGCGCCGAAGGTACCCTGGGTTTCGTGGTCGAGGCCACCCTGCGCCTGGACCGCGCACCGCGCAACCTCACCGCCATGGTATTGGGCACGCCTGATTTCGACTCGATCATGCCTGTACTGCACGCTTTTCAGGGCAGGTTGGACCTGACGGCGTTCGAGTTTTTCTCCGACAAGGGCCTGGCCAAGATCCTGGCACGTGGTGATGTGCCTGCGCCCTTCGAAACGCCATGCCCGTTCTACGCCTTGCTGGAGTTCGAGGCCGGCACCGATGCGGTGGCCAACGAAGCCTTGGCTACCTTCGAACACTGTGTCGAGCAAGGTTGGGTGCTCGATGGCGTGATGAGCCAGAGCCAGGCGCAGCTGAAGAATTTGTGGAAGCTGCGCGAATACCTGTCCGAAACCATTTCGCACTGGACACCGTACAAGAACGACATCTCCGTGACCGTCTCGAAAGTGCCGGCATTCCTGCGCGACATCGATGCCGTCGTCCAGGCGCATTACCCCCACTATGAGGTGATCTGGTACGGGCACATCGGCGACGGCAACCTGCACCTGAACATCCTCAAGCCCGAGCACATGAGCAAGGATGACTTCTTCGCGTCCTGCACCGAGGTCAACCAGTGGGTGTTCGAGATCGTCCAGCGCTACGACGGTTCGATCTCCGCCGAGCACGGTGTGGGCATGACCAAGCGCGATTACCTGGGCTACAGCAGGTCCCCTGAAGAAATCGCCTGCATGAAGGCAATCAAGGCCGTGTTCGACCCTGCGGGCATCATGAATCCGGGTAAGATCTTCGCACCTGAATAAAAAGCAGTATCCAGAGGAGTGGCCATGAACTACCAGCACCAGTATGCAGACGGCACGCGCATTCATTTTCCACTGGGCAAGGTGGTATGCATCGGGCGTAACTACGCCGAACATGCCAAGGAGCTGGATAATCCCATACCGACCGAACCCCTCCTGTTCATCAAACCGGGCAGTTGCGTGGTGCCGGCCGAAGGCGGGTTCAAGATTCCTGCCGAACGCGGGTCGGTGCACTACGAGGTGGAAATCGCGGTGTTGCTGGGCAAGTCGTTGTCCACGCGGCCAAGCCAGGAGGAGGTACTCGATGCCATTTCCGGATTTGCGCCGGCCTTGGACCTGACCCTGCGGGACGTGCAGGCCAAGCTCAAGGAAAAGGGCTTGCCTTGGGAGTTGGCCAAGTGTTTCGACGGCGCCTGCGTGTTGCCGCCCTTTGTGTCTGCCGCCAGCTTCGAAGACATCACGGCCATCCCGGTGCGCCTGACGGTCAACGGCGAAGTCCGCCAGGACGGCTCCAGTGCAATGATGCTCAACCCGATCGTGCCCATGATCCAGCACATGGCTGCGCAGTTTTCGCTGCAGGCCGGCGACGTCATCCTGACCGGCACACCAGCAGGCGTAGGCCCCTTCAACGTGGGCGATGACGTGGTCCTGGAGCTGCCAGGGGTTAGCCGGTTCGAGAGCCGGGTGCTCTAAGCCAGTACTCACCTGATTTTTCGCAGATGATCCGCCTTGGCCAAGGCTCCGGTCAGGCGGCCCATCCCCGCGTCATCTGCGAATGGCCCTAGCGGGTTGACTGTTTTTTCACACGTCTTCTGGATAATGCGCAGACCTTCGCCTTTCTCCCCAGGACGTCTCGATGCAATCAAACGCCCCTGCCTCCTTCAAGCGCCCATTCTACCTGCGCTGGCCGTTCGGCCTGGCCGTGGCAGTGGTGATTGCCTATGGCGTGGCCTTCGCCATGCATTGGGACGATCGGGCAGCGCTGTGGGTCAAGGAAGGCTTCGAAAGCACGGCCGAGCGCAGTGAAAGCGTGTGGCTGCCGGACTACACGGTGGATATCGACGCCAAGCCCTTGCCGGAAATGGCCGACTACGAAGCATCGGACCTCACGTACAACCCCAGTACTCGCACGCTATTCGCCGTCATGGGCAAGCAACCCTTCCTCACCGAGCTGAACCTGGACGGCGACGTGCTGCGCAATATTCCCCTCAATGGCTGGGCAAACCCGGAAGGCGTCACCGTCATGGATGGCGGCTACCTAGCAATCACGGACGAGCGGCTGCATGACCTGACCGTGGTGAAAGTCGATGCCACCACCACCGCGCTCAACCATGCGGACTTCCCCAGCCACGACCTGGGGGCGTCGCAAAATGGCAACAAGGGCTACGAAGCCGTGGTCTGGGACGCCTCGAAACAGCGGCTGGTCATCGGCGAGGAGCGGCCGCCGCGCCTGTATGAATGGAAGTCCAATGGGCAAGGCCAACTGACGGGCAAAAAAACGCCGCTGCCCAGTGATTCGCTCGACCTGCGAAACCTGTCGGCATTGGGCATTGATCCGCGAACGGGGCACCTGCTGGCGCTGTCTGCCGATTCCAACATGCTGCTGGAACTAGATGAGCAGGGTGAACAGGTCAGCTTCATGACCTTGCTGGGGGGCTTTAATGGTCTGCAGCACACCATTCCTAGGGCCGAAGGCGTGGCAATGGATGACCAGGGCACCCTGTACATGGTCAGCGAACCGGCATTGTTCTATCGCTTCACCAAAGGGTAGGTTTTTCCTGCTATTTGCATGATGGCATTAAGCTTTATTTCAGTTGTTTGTGGTTAGATTCGCCATCCTCCGTCGAGTCTGCCTTCATGCACCGTTATTTGCGTCTGTCACTGGTCCCTGTCGTCCTATGCCTGCTGTTGCTGGGCTGGATCGGGCAGGAATTTCGTCTGTTCGAACGTGCCTGGTTCAACCTCACCACGTGGTGGCAACCGGCCGAGCAAAGCATTGGCCTGAATCGCTACCAGGTGGTGGTCGAGGGGCGGCCAATCGAAGGGCTGGATGACGATGTCTCGGCGCTGACCTACGACCCTGACCGCAAGAGCCTGTTCACCGTGACCAACGCCCGCTCTGAGCTGATCGAGCTGTCGCTGGATGGGCGAATCCTGCGACGCATCGCGCTGCACGGTTTCGGTGACCCCGAGGCGGTGGAGTACATCGGTCCGAATAGCTACGTGATCACCGACGAGCGCCAACAGCGGCTGATCCGTGTGCGGCTCACCGACGACACCTTGTCACTGGATGCTGCCCAGGCAGAGCAATTGACCTTGGGCATCGGCCTTAACGGTAACAAGGGTTTCGAAGGGCTGGCCTTCGATTCGGTGGGCAAGCGGCTGTTCGTGGCCAAGGAGCGCGACCCGATGCTCATCTACGAAGTGCACGGGTTTCCTCATGACGATCCGCAACAACCCTATGCCGTGAACGTGGTCCAGGACCGCAAGCGTGATTCGCGCCTGTTCGTGCGCGATCTGTCGAGCCTGCAGTTCGACGAGCGCAGTGGGCACCTGCTGGCGCTGTCGGATGAGTCGCGCCTGGTGCTGGAGCTGGATGTGCAGGGGCGGCCACTGAGCACCTTGTCATTACGCAAAGGGTTCCAGGGGCTCAAAGCGACAGTCCCGCAGGCGGAGGGCATTGCGATGGACGAGGCCGGGACCATCTATATGGTCAGTGAGCCGAACCTGTTCTACGTATTCAAGCAGCCGGCGCCGTGACCTTGTCGGCGTTCGGCAAGCCCCGGTCGGCGCAACCGTACCCGGGCTTGCCGGCTTGCATGGTTACTCGGCCTTCAGGCTCTTCACGCCCTCGGCAGTGCCCAGCAGCAGCAGGTCGGCAGGCCGTGCGGCGAACAGGCCATTGGTAACCACGCCCACGATGGCATTGATCTGGGCTTCCAGCGCTACCGGGTCGGTGATCTGCAGGTTGTACACGTCGAGGATAACGTTGCCGTTGTCCGTGATCACGCCTTCACGGTAAACCGGGTCGCCGCCAAGCTTCACCAGCTGACGAGCAACATGGCTGCGGGCCATCGGGATGACCTCCACCGGCAGCGGGAAGTTGCCCAGAACCGGTACCAGCTTGCTGCCATCGGCGATGCAGATGAACGTCTTGGCCACGGCAGCAACGATCTTTTCCCGGGTCAGGGCCGCGCCACCGCCTTTGATCAGGTTCAGGTGTTCGTCGCTTTCATCGGCGCCGTCCACATAGAACTCCAGCTCGCTGACGCTGTTGAGCTCGTAGACCGGGATGCCATGGCCCTTGAGGCGCTGGGCCGTGGCTTCGGAGCTGGCGACCGCGCCGTCGAAGGCCGTCTTGTGCTGCGCCAGGGCGTCGATGAAGAAATTGGCGGTCGAACCGGTGCCCACGCCAACGACGCTTTTGTCATCGAGCTTGGGCAGAATGAAGTCGACGGCAGCCTGGGCAACGGCCTGTTTGAGTTGGTCCTGGGTCATGCGGGCTCCGAGATGGGGCAGGGCGGATGTAAAGGCGACCAGTATAACGGCAAGCGCGGCTTGGCTGTGGTCGTCCGACGTAACGCTGGGGTAGACTCCGAGCCCTTGTCCTGCGGCCAGTGATGCTTTCCCGATGCTCGAACAGTACGTCAAGAAGATCCTCACCTCGCGCGTCTATGACGTTGCCGTCGAAACCCCCTTGCACAGCGCCGGGCAGTTGAGCAAACGCCTGGGCAACCAGATCCTGCTAAAGCGCGAAGACCTGCAGCCGGTGTTCTCGTTCAAGATCCGCGGGGCCTACAACAAGCTGGCGCAGTTGACCGCAGAAGAGCTGGCTCGCGGCGTGGTCACCGCCTCGGCTGGCAACCATGCCCAGGGGCTGGCCCTCGCCGCACGGGAAATGGGCATCAAGGCCACCATCGTGATGCCCAAGACCACGCCTGAAATCAAGATCGAAGGCGTGCGCTCGCGCGGCGGCAAGGTGGTCCTTCACGGTGATTCGTTCCCCGAGGCATTGGCCTATTCGCTGAAACTGGTCGATGAAAAGGGCTTCGTCTACATCCACCCCTACGATGATCCTCATACCATTGCTGGCCAGGGCACCGTGGCCATGGAAATCCTGCGCCAGCACCCTGGTCGGCTGGACGCGATTTTCGTGCCGGTCGGCGGCGGCGGCCTGATTGCTGGCATCGCCGCCTACGTGAAATATCTGCGCCCGGAAATCAAGGTCATTGGCGTTGAACCGGACGACTCCAACTGCCTGCAGGCCGCCATGGCGGCTGGCGAGCGGGTGGTGCTGCCGCAGGTAGGGTTGTTTGCCGATGGCGTGGCGGTGGCTCAGATTGGCCAGCACACCTTCGACATCTGCCGCCATCACGTGGACGAAGTCATCACCGTCAGCACCGACGAAATCTGCGCGGCGATCAAGGACATCTACGACGATACCCGTTCGATCACCGAGCCTGCGGGGGCACTGGGCGTGGCGGGCATCAAGCGATACGTGGAGATGTACGGGGTCAGCGGCCAGACACTGGTCGCCATCGATTCCGGGGCGAACGTCAATTTCGACCGCCTGCGCCATGTCGCGGAGCGGGCAGAACTGGGTGAAAAGCGCGAAGCCATCATCGCGGTCACCATCCCGGAGCGTCCCGGTAGCTTCAAGGCCTTCTGCGAGGCGGTGGGCAAGCGCCAGATCACCGAATTCAACTACCGCAAGCACACCTCCGATGAGGCGCACATCTTCGTGGGCGTGCAGACCCATCCGGAAAACGACCCCCGCGCGGCACTGGTGCAACAGTTGATCGACCAGGGCTTCCCGGTCACGGACCTGACCGACAATGAGCTGGCCAAATTGCACATTCGCCACATGGTGGGTGGGCACTCGGCCGGGGCGAGCGATGAAATGGTGCTGCGCTTCGAATTCCCCGAGCGGCCAGGGGCCCTGTTCAACTTCCTCGACAAACTGGGCGGGCGCTGGAACATCTCGATGTTCCACTACCGTAACCATGGTGCGGCAGATGGCCGTGTGGTGGCGGGGTTGCAGGTGCCTGAGGACGAGCGCCACCTGGTGCCGGCCGCGCTGGCCCAGATTGGCTACCCCTACTGGGATGAAACCCAAAACCCGGCCTACACGCTGTTCCTTGGCTGAACGGCTAAGCTCTTGCCCAGGGGGCGCGCCGCTTTGCAATGAACAGGCGGCGCAGCCTGGCGGGCTTTTCCGCTCGCAGCCCTTGTAACGCCACCGGCCCAGGACGAGTGACATGGAACACCTCAACACCCTCAAAGCCTTGCACGTGATCGGCACCGCACTGTTGTTGCTCGGTGCGCTGGGCGTGGCGATCTGGACGATGCGTGCCCGCCGGCAGGGCGACAGGGCGGTGTATGGCAGGCTGATGCAACGGCCCTTGGTCTTCGTCTGGCTGGTGATGGGTATCAGCCTGTTCAGCCTGCCGTTTACCGGCTGGTGGCTGGTGCACCTAGTAGGTTGGCCGCTGGGTCAGACCTGGCTACTGGCGTCGACTGCGCTGTATACCATGAGCGCGTTGGCCTGGGTATGGCTAGTCGTGCGCCTGAACCGGCTGCGCAGGACACCTGCACAGAGTATGCGGCTAACGCTGGCATTGGCCGTATTCAGTGCCGTGTGCCTGCTGTCCATCGCCGGGCTGATGGGCGCCAAGCCCGTCTGATCTTCGCCAAGGCATCCACTGATTGCCTGCCGGCAAAGCCTGGTTCACACACTTGCATAGCGCTGACGGTATATAAGCACCGCAGGCGCGTTGCTGCGCTCGCAGGCTTTGTGGAACAATGCGGTGACATGCGTTTGCGAGGTTGCTGCCGTGATCGACCCGGATGGTTTTCGCCCCAATGTCGGGATCATTCTCACGAATGATGCTGGGCAGGTGCTATGGGCTCGACGGATCAACCAGGATGCCTGGCAATTTCCACAGGGCGGTATCAACCCTGACGAGACGCCAGAAGATGCCCTGTACCGCGAGCTGAACGAAGAAGTTGGCCTTGAACGCGACGATGTGGAAATTCTTGCCTGCACCCGTGGTTGGTTGCGTTATCGTTTACCCCAGCGACTGGTGCGCACCCACAGCCAACCGTTGTGCATCGGCCAGAAACAGAAGTGGTTCCTGTTGCGTCTGATCAGCAATGAGCAACGGGTGCGCATGGACCTGACCGGCAAGCCGGAGTTCGATGGCTGGCGCTGGGTGAGCTACTGGTACCCGCTGGGCCAGGTTGTGACATTCAAGCGCGAGGTCTATCGGCGCGCCCTGAAAGAGCTAGCACCGCGTCTTCTGACGCGCGACTGACGACGGAGTTCGACCCCGAGCCATGCTCAATACGCTGCGCAAGATCGTCCAGGAAGTAAACTCCGCCAAAGATCTCAAGTCGGCGTTGGGGATCATTGTCTTGCGTGTCAAAGAGGCCATGGCCAGCCAGGTCTGCTCGGTCTACCTACTGGACCCGGAAACCAACCGGTTCGTGTTGATGGCCACCGAAGGGTTGAACAAGCGCTCGATCGGCAAAGTCAGCATGGCCCCCAACGAAGGCCTGGTGGGGCTGGTAGGCACCCGCGAAGAACCTCTTAACCTCGAAGATGCCGCCGCGCACCCGCGCTACAGGTACTTCGCCGAGACCGGCGAGGAGCGCTTCGCCTCCTTCCTGGGCGCCCCGATCATCCACCACCGCCGCGTGGTGGGTGTCCTGGTCATTCAGCAGCGCGAGCGTCGCCAGTTCGATGAGGGCGAAGAAGCGTTTCTGGTGACCATGAGTGCGCAACTGGCTGGAGTGATCGCCCACGCCGAGGCCACTGGCTCGATTCGCGGTTTGGGTCGCCAGGGCAAAGGCATCCAGGAAGCGCGATTCGTCGGTGTGCCTGGCTCCCCTGGCGCTGCCGTAGGGCGGGCCGTGGTGATGCTGCCACCGGCCGACCTGGAAGTGGTCCCGGACAAGACGGTCGAGGACATCGACGCCGAACTGCACCTGTTCCATGCGGCCCTCGAAGGGGTGCGCGCCGACATGCGCAAGTTGTCGGCCAAGCTGGCCACCCAACTGCGTCCCGAAGAGCGGGCGTTATTCGATGTCTACCTGATGATGCTCGAGGACGCTGCCCTGGGCGGCGAGGTGCGCGAGGTCATCAAGACGGGTCAATGGGCGCAGGGCGCACTGCGCCAGGTGGTGGGCGAGCACGTCAACCGCTTCGAACTGATGGATGACGATTACCTGCGCGAGCGGGCCTCCGACGTCAAGGACCTGGGCCGACGCTTGCTCGCCTACCTGCAACAGGCACGCTCGCAGTCTTTGGTCTATGCCGACAACACTATTCTGGTCAGCGAAGAGCTGACCCCGGCCATGTTGGGCGAAGTGCCCGAAGGCAAGCTGGTGGGCCTGGTCTCGGTATTAGGCTCGGGCAACTCGCACGTGGCCATTCTGGCCCGCGCCATGGGCATTCCGACCGTCATGGGCCTAGTCGACCTGCCCTATTCGAAGGTCGATGGCATCGAGCTGATCGTCGATGGCTACAAAGGGGAGGTCTTTACCAACCCCAGCGAGGTGCTGCGCAAGCAGTACAGCGACGTGGTCGAGGAAGAGCGCCAGCTGGCCCAGGGCCTGGACGCCTTGCGCGAGCTGCCCTGCGTTACCCCTGACGGGCACCGCATGCCGCTGTGGGTCAATACCGGCCTGTTGGCCGACGTGGCCCGCGCCCAGCAGCGTGGCGCCGAAGGGGTAGGCCTGTACCGCACTGAAGTGCCGTTCATGATCAACCAGCGCTTCCCCAGCGAAAAAGAGCAGTTGGCGATTTACCGCGAACAACTGGCGGCTTTCCATCCACTGCCCGTGACCATGCGCACGCTGGACATCGGGGGCGACAAGGCGCTGTCCTACTTTCCGATCAAGGAAGAAAACCCCTTCCTGGGTTGGCGTGGCATTCGCGTCACACTCGACCACCCCGAGATCTTCCTGGTGCAGACGCGCGCCATGCTCAAGGCCAGCGAGGGCTTGAACAACCTGCGGATTTTGCTGCCGATGATTTCCGGCATTCACGAACTCGAGGAAGCGCTGCACCTGATTCACCGCGCCTGGGGCGAGGTGCGTGACGAGGGCACCGATGTGCCAATGCCGCCGGTGGGCGTGATGGTGGAAATCCCGGCCGCGGTGTACCAGACCCGAGAACTGGCGCGGCAAGTGGACTTCCTGTCGGTGGGTTCCAACGACCTTACCCAGTACCTGCTGGCTGTGGACCGTAACAACCCACGGGTGGCCGACCTCTACGACTACCTGCATCCAGCCGTACTGCAGGCGGTCAACACTGTGGTCCGTGATGCCCATGCCGAAGGCAAGCCGGTAAGTATCTGCGGCGAAATGGCGGGCGACCCGGCCGCTGCCATCCTGCTCATGGCCATGGGCTTCGACAGCCTGTCGATGAACGCCACTAACCTGCCGAAGGTGAAGTGGATGCTGCGCCAGGTGAACATGAGCAAGGCCAAGGAGCTGCTGCAAGAGGCGCTGAGCCATGACAACCCGCAGGTCATCCACAGCTCGCTGCAGCTGGCGCTGAAGAACCTCGGGCTTGCACGGATGATCGGGCCTGGGGCCAACAAGCCGCTCTGAGCGCCGCGTGTGCTGGCGCCTTGGTAGTTGACCTGCGCACAAGGCCGGCCTGGGTGATCAAACCAAGCGTTTCACCTCCCCGACAAGGGACCCGAACGGGCCGAAGCTGCGTTCGATGAACTGCCTTTGTCCTCGATCATCGACGATCAGCACGGTACTGGCGCGTGTGCCGTAGTTCTGACTGGCGATGAACGCGCTCGACAACAGTTTTTCGGTTGCCAGGCCAACACCCGTTTCCGGCAACTGGGCGTCGGCTACAGGCTCGTCATCGGCCAGCAGTGCCAGCAGTTGCTCTGGATCGGGCTTTTCCAATAACCCCTCCAGGCGGCTGCGCGCCTTGACCAGTTTTGGCCATGGGGTATCAAGCTGCGCATTGGAAAGCCCGTACACCCCTGCCTCAAGCAGGCGTGGCGCTGCTTCCCTGGCGTTGACGTACCCCAGGGCATGGTCATTGCCGATGAGCAGGTTGAACCCTGAATACTGGTCGGCTCGGCTGGCCACCTGAGCCAGATACGCCTCCACGGTTTGCTCTCCCTTCAGAAAAGCGGCCACCAATTCGCCACGCGAACGCGATCCCAGTGCCTGCCTGGGGTCGCGGATATTGGTCAACGCGGCGAAACGTCCCTGCGGGCCGATCCCCAGCCAAGTCCCGCCAGCCTCCAGGTCCCTACCGGCGTACACTTGCGGCGCCTCTTCCCACGGTGCCAACGCCAGGGTAGGGCGGGCGTAGAACTCATCACGGTTGGCCGCCACGATCAGGGGCAGGGCATGCCCTGGCCGCCACGCGAATACGATCAGGCACATTCTTCGGGTCCTGTGTTTTCTTCCACTGTACCCAGGCAGCGGGACAGATCCAACCTGACACAGACTTCACTAGAGCCGCGAACCCAGCTTCCGTTACCATGCCGGATTGATTTCTCGGGGAAGCCGAATGGAATTCGTGCTCTATCTGGTATTAGGTGCATGTGCGGGGGTGCTGGCCGGCTTGTTCGGCGTGGGCGGGGGCATCATCATCGTGCCTGTGCTCGTGTTCAGCTTCACATTGCAGGGCTTTGACGCCTCGGTGTTGACGCACCTAGCGGTAGGCACATCCCTGGCCTCCATCGTCTTCACCTCCATCAACGCCGTGCTCGAGCATCACCGCAAAGGCGCGGTGCAATGGCCGATCTTTGCCTGGATGACCTTGGGGATCCTGCTGGGTGCTGGTGTCGGGGCCAAGACGGCGTCGCTGATCCAGGGGCCCATGCTGCAGAAGATCATTGGCGTCTTCGCCTTGGTGATTGCCGCGCAGATGGCACTGGACCTCAAGCCCAAGGCCAGCCGCGGTGTGCCCGGCAAGGCTGCACGGGTGGCAGCGGGTGGCGTAATCGGCTGGGCGTCGGCCATTTTCGGCATCGGTGGCGGCTCGCTGACTGTACCCTTCCTGACTTGGCGCAGCCTGCCCATGCAGCAGGCCGTGGCGACGTCGTCAGCGTGTGGCCTGCCCATTGCGATCGCCAGTGCAGCGGGTTTCATGGTGCTGGGCTGGCATGAACCCCAGCTGCCGCCGCACAGCGTCGGTTACATCTACCTGCCGGCGATGGTCGGCATCGCCGTGACCAGCATGTTTTTCGCACGTTACGGGGCGCGGCTGGCTCACAGACTGTCACCGCGCCTGTTGAAGCGCCTGTTTGCGGCCCTGTTGTTCTGTGTAGGCCTGAGCTTTCTGATTTGAATCGAGAGGATGTTAAATGCTGCCTTACCCGCAGATAGACCCCGTGGCACTGGCCATCGGACCGCTGAAAATCCATTGGTACGGCCTGATGTACCTGATCGGCATTGGCGGGGCCTGGTTACTGGCCACCCGCCGCCTCAACCGGTTCGACCCTACCTGGAGCCGCGAAAAGCTTTCCGACCTGGTCTTCTGGCTGTCGATGGGCGTGATCGTAGGGGGACGTTTGGGCTATGTGCTGTTCTACGACCTGCACGCGTACCTGGCCAACCCGACGTTGATCTTCGAGGTCTGGAAAGGCGGCATGTCGTTCCACGGCGGTTTCATTGGCGTGATGCTGGCTGCACTGTGGTTCGGCAAGCGCAACAACAAGTCGTTCTTCGAACTCATGGACTTCGTCGCCCCGCTGGTGCCGATCGGCCTGGGTGCCGGGCGTATCGGCAATTTCATCAATGCTGAACTGTGGGGCAAACCGACCGATGTGCCATGGGCGATGATCTTCCCGCCGTTCAGCGACCCGGCGCAGTTGCCGCGCCACCCTTCGCAGCTGTATCAGTTCGCCCTCGAAGGCGTGGCACTGTTCGTGATTCTCTGGCTGTACTCGCGCAAACCCCGGCCAACCATAGCAGTTTCCGGAATGTTCGCGTTGTTCTACGGTATTTTCCGTTTCATCGTCGAGTTCGTGCGGGTGCCGGATGCCCAGCTCGGTTACCTGGCGTGGGGATGGCTGACCATGGGTCAGATTCTGTGCATCCCCATGATCGTGGCTGGCCTTGGGCTCATCTGGTGGGCTTATAATCGCAAGCCTACGGCGACACCCGCCTGATCACTCTCCCGGCAGGGGCGATCCCCTGCCGTCTAGCTACAGGTAAGCCATGAAACAGTATCTGGACCTGGTCCGCGACGTTATCGAAAACGGCACGTTGCAGGAAAACCGTACCGGCATCCGCACCATCAGCCTGCCAGGGGCGATGCTGCGCTTCGACCTGCAGAAGGGCTTCCCCGCTATCACCACGCGCAAGCTCGCGTTCAAGTCGGCCATCGGCGAAATGGTGGGCTTCCTGCGCGGGGTTCGCAATGCCGGCCAATTCCGTGAGTTGGGTTGCAAGGTCTGGGACCAGAACGCCAACGAAAATGCCCAGTGGTTGGCCAACCCGTTCCGCCAGGGCCATGACGACCTGGGCGAGATCTACGGGGTACAGTGGCGGCAATGGCCGGGCTACAAGCGCATCGCCCTGAGCAATCAGGCCGCGATCGAGATGGCGGAAAAGGCCGGCTTCCGGCAGATTGCCCAGGATGAAGAGGGTGGCGTGGCGTTTGTCATCCTCTACAAGGCCATCGATCAGGTCCGCCAGTGCCTGGACACCATCGCCAACGATCCTGGCAGCCGACGCATCCTGTTCCACGGCTGGAACTGCGCCCAGCTGGATGAAATGGCCCTGCCGCCTTGTCACTTGCTCTACCAGTTCCACCCCAACGTGGAAACGCGCGAGCTTTCACTGACGCTTTACATCCGCTCCAACGACCTTGGCCTGGGTACACCATTCAACCTCACCGAAGGAGCGGCATTGCTGGCGCTGTTCGGCCGGCTGACCGGCTACACGCCGCGCTGGTTCACCTATTTCATCGGCGACGCCCATGTGTACGAGAACCACCTGGACATGCTCAACGAGCAGCTCAAGCGCGAGCCGCTGGAAGCGCCCAAACTGGTGATAAGCGATCGGGTCCCGGCGTTCGCCGACACAGGCAAGTACGAGCCGCAGTGGCTTGAGCAGATCGAGCCGAGTGATTTCTGGCTCGAAGGGTATGAGCATCATGCCCCGATGACGGCGCCGATGGCGGTCTGAGGGATCCCTTTCATACCCCCAGTGTACGATCCCCACAGGAGCGGCCTAGCCGGGACGCTCCTACCCGAAATCCGCTAGCCCTTGGATGCGGCGCAAGACCATTGTTCCGGCAGGCTAGTCACGCCCACTAATGCCCATGGCTACGCCCAACATGTGAATGCTCGATGTCTGGCACCGTCACAGCGCCGTTGGTTTCTAGCTGCTGCAAAATGGCGCATTGCGCGCCTTCCTCGTTACACCGTCTTCGCAAATCCATCAGTTGCGCCTGTAATGCCACCAACCCATCGAGCCGGGCCTGGACGTGCTCGATATGCTCGTCGATCAAGGCATTCACGCTGCCGCACGAGGCCTGAGGGCTGTCACGCAGCTGCAGCAGGCTGCGGATTTCATCGAGCGTCATGTCCAGCGTGCGGCAGTTGCGTATGAATGTCAGGCGCTCGACATGCTCTTGGGTATACATCCGGTAATTGCCCTCGCTGCGCGCAGGCTCAGGCAGGAGCTTTTCGCGTTCGTAGTAACGAATGGTCTCCACAGCGCAGTCCGTCGCCTTGGCAAGGTCGCCGATCTTCATGTTGAAAACTCCTGGCATTCGCTTGACCCTATAGTGGCTACAGGGTGTTCACTTGGCAACAGACTCAATTAAGGATGACCCATGAACAAGTCTGTCAGCCCTGAACACACGCATCATCATGAGCACAATCATGACCATGCCCATGACGACGTGCGCCATGGCGATCAGGGTCATACCTGTTGCAGCACGCAGGCCGCGCCTGCCCACGTGCAGTTGACGTCCATTCCCAGCGAGCAGGCCCAGCTCAGCCGTTTCCGTATCGATGCCATGGATTGTCCGACCGAGCAGACGCTGATCCAGGACAAACTGGGCAAGATGGCTGGCATCGAGGCGCTGGAATTCAACCTCATCAGTCGCATCCTGGGGGTCAGGCACACGCTCGATGGCACGTCCGACATCGAACGGGCCATCGACAGCCTGGGGATGAAAGCCGAGCCGCTCGTGGGTGATGCGGACAGCGCTACCGTGCCAGCGCCGCCGCGCCAGCAGGGTTGGTGGCCGCTGGCGCTGTCCGGCCTGGCAGCCCTGGGCGCCGAAATCGTGCACTTCGCCCAGCTCGCGCCGCAATGGCTGGTGGCTGCGCTGGCACTGGCGGCGATCCTGGGTTGTGGTCTGGGTACCTACAAGAAGGGCTGGATTGCGCTAAAAAACCGAAACCTCAACATCAACGCCCTCATGAGCATCGCGGTCACCGGTGCGTTGCTGATCGGCCAATGGCCGGAAGCAGCCATGGTGATGGTGCTCTTTACCGTGGCCGAACTGATCGAAGCCCGCTCGCTGGACCGTGCACGCAATGCCATTGGCGGGCTCATGCAGTTGGCGCCGGACATGGCGACCGTGCAACAGGCCGACGGCCAATGGCGCGAAATGGACGTACGTGAAGTCGTTGTCGGCGCGACGATGCGCGTACGGCCAGGCGAGCGTATCGGGCTCGATGGCCAGGTGATCAGCGGGCAGTCCAGCGTCGATCAGTCCCCGATCACCGGTGAAAGCCTGCCGGTGGAGAAGGGCCTGGGCGACAAGGTCTTCGCCGGCACCATCAACCAGGCAGGTGCCCTGGAAATCAAAGCCACCGCCGTGGCCGGTCAGTCCACACTGGCTCGCATCATCAAGGCTGTCGAGCAGGCGCAAGGGGCGCGGGCGCCAACCCAGCGCTTCGTCGACCGGTTTTCGCGGATCTATACGCCGGCGGTGCTGGCCCTTGCGCTGGCCGTGGCGATCGTCCCGCCGCTTCTGCTGAACGGCACCTGGTTCGACTGGGTGTATCGTGCGCTTGTGCTGCTGGTAGTGGCATGTCCCTGTGCACTGGTGATCTCGACCCCCGTCACCATCGTCAGTGGCCTGGCGGCTGCGGCGCGCAAAGGCATCCTGATCAAGGGCGGGGTGTACCTCGAAGGCGGGCGCCACCTGGACTTCCTGGCCCTGGACAAGACCGGCACGATCACCCACGGCAAGCCCGTCCAGACAGACTTCAAGGCCCTGCAACCGGCGTTCGAGCATCGTGCGCAGGCCCTGGCATCGAGCTTGGGTGCACGCTCCGATCACCCCGTGTCGCGAGCGATAGCCCAGTTCGGCCAGGACAACGACCTGCCCCACAGTGAGGTCCGGGATTTCACCGCGATCGCGGGCCGTGGCGTGCGTGGCACCATCGAGGGTGAGGTGTTGCACCTGGGCAACCATCGCCTGGTCGAGGAGCTGGGGCTGTGTTCACCCGAACTGGAAGTCCAGCTCGATGCCTTGGAACAGCAGGGCAAGACGGTGGTGTTGCTGCTCAACGCATCAGGCCCCCTGGCATTGTTTGCGGTGGCCGATACCGTCAAGCAAAGCAGCCGGCAAGCCATTGCCGAGCTTCATGCACTGGGCATCCAGACAGCCATGCTGACCGGTGACAACCCGCACACCGCCGCGGCCATCGCGCGTACGGTAGGCATTGATCGGGCCGAAGGTAACCTTCTGCCAGCCGACAAGCTCAGTAGCATCCAGGCGCTGTACGACCAAGGTCATCGCGTCGGCATGGTCGGGGACGGCATCAACGACGCGCCGGCGCTGGCCAGGGCCGAAATCGGCTTCGCCATGGCGGCGGCTGGCACCGACACTGCCATCGAAACGGCCGATGTGGCGCTGATGGACGATGACCTGCGCAAGATCCCTGCGTTCATCAGGCTGTCGCGGCACACCGCAGCGATCCTCAAGCAAAATATCGTGCTGGCCTTGGCGATCAAGGCGATTTTCCTGGGCATTACCTTCGCCGGGCTGGCCACCATGTGGATGGCCGTATTCGCCGATATGGGCGTGAGCCTGCTGGTGGTGTTCAACGGTCTGCGCTTGTTGCGCAAGTGACCACCGCCTGAAAGGCCAGGCCTAGAGTTGCTGCACCAGCGCTTCGAGCTGCTCCTGACGCTGGGCCTGGTTCGGTTTAGCACCTGGGTTGAGCGTGGACCATTGCGGGTGCGCGCGAGCCCGCACCAGCGGTTCGGGCAGCTTGCCCTGACGCCAGGTCTTTTCATCCAAGGGGCCCAGGCGAATACTGTCCTGAGCGGCGTGCCCACGGTGGTCCAGTGCCACCATCAGCTGTTGCTGACGCAAGGCTAGCAAGCTCAGGACGGTATCGTCGACGGTCAGCTCGCGTTTGCCCTTGAGCTTGCCCATCAGGCGCGCGCCATAGCCGCGTGCCGTCTGCAGGGCGCCGCCGGCGATGGCCCCGGCCAAGGCGGCGACGCCCAGGGTAAGCCCACCTGCCAGCAGGTCCACGCCGGCCCCGGCCGCCGCGCCTGCCGCTACACCGCCGCCTACACGCACTCCAAGCTGCTTCAGGGTTTCAGGATTGAACAGATCGTCCCCCCAGCGCCCGTCCAGCAACGGCAGGTCGCTGGCATGCGCGTCGTCGCGCCGGAACGCATAGAGCTTGAGCAGAGCCTCCACGCAGCGCTGTTCACGCTGGCGCACGGCCTGGTGGAGCGCCTCGATGGCCTGTGCCTGGGCAGAAGGTTCACCTTCCACGCTGCGACGACAGGCGGCGCAGTCCAGCAGCAATTCGGCGATCAGGCGTTTGCCACCTTGCTGGCGGGCCACCCGTTGGGCCTGCTGATCGTCGATCAGGCGCTGCAAGCTAGGGCGTGCATCTTCCAGCAGCAGGGCGAGGCTCTCATACAGGCGGCGCTCGCCATCTTCTGGTGGGGCTACGGTGTCGAATCTCACTAATGCATGAAGCCCAAGCCGGGCGAGGGCTTCACGCCACTGCGGTTCGCGATGCTGGGGGCTGGAGACAAAGTTGAGCACCGGCAGAAGTGGCTTGCCACAGCTGGCCAGCACGTCGAGTTCGTCACGGTACTTGGCCAGCACCGGCTCGCGGGCGTCGATGACATAGAGCCCGGCATCGCTTGCCAGCAGCTGGCGCAGCACCTTGGCCTCCTGCTCGAAGCGCTGGCGCGCCTCGCTGCCCTGCAGAAAGCGCTCCAGCCGCGCCGGGCCATCCAGGCGCTCGCCAGGGCGTTCGAGACGTTCGAGGTAGTCGAGCAGGGCGATGGCGTCTTCCAGGCCCGGTGTGTCGTAGAGCTCCAGCAGAGGCTCCCCGTCCACGGACAAGCGAGCCCCTTCCACATGGCGTGTGGTGCTGGGGCGATGCGAGACCTCCCCGAAACCGACGTCACGCGTGAGGGTGCGTAGCAGCGAGGTCTTGCCCACGTTGGTGTGGCCTACCACGGCCAGCTTCAAGGGCTCAGTCATGACCGTGCTCCAACCAAGCCAACGGTAAAGTGTCAGCATGAGGGAGCCCCAGGCGATCCAGGGCTTCACGCCAGTCATTCAGGCGCCGTTCGTCGCGAAGCTGATCAGCGACAGCAGGCAACAGCCAGATACGCGTACTGCCTGCATTGCGCGCCAGCTCGGCAAGCAAGGCCAGGCTACCGCGGTCCGGCGAGCGCTCAGGGTCGAGGGCAATGGCCAGGCGCGCGGGTGGAAAACGCCCCAGTTGCTCAAGCAGACGATGCCGCGACTCCCGGCTGTCCAGCACACCGGCATCAGCGACATTGGCGGGCAATGACGGCGGCCAAGGGCGCTGATCATCCAGCTCGACGCCGACCAGCAGTGCGCCGGCATTTTCAATGAGTGACGGCTGAGCCTTGAATTGCGGCAGTGTGTCGGGCGCATCGTCCTGCACACCCAGGCGCTCGCTGTTGGGCATCAGCCTGTCGCGCAGCGGCATGTAGCCTGGCAGGTCCGTGTCCAGCGCCAGGCGTTGGCGCCCTTGCTGCCAGCGCCACAGGCACACGCCAGCCAGGAGCAGACGCGGCAGCACGCCATAGACCACTACCACGCCCAGCAGCCAGCTGGCCCATGCCTGGCGCGTCATGGCCAGGGCCGGTGCGGTGTCACCGCTGGCCCGAATCATGGCCGGGTCAGGTACCGCAAAGCCCAGCAGCGCGGGCAGGGCGCCCAGGGCCTGGGTCATGGCGATGAAAGGCTCGGCCGCCAGCAACGTGGTTTCCCAGACGAATCCATAGCGCCGGGTGGCCAGCAATGTCAGCAGCACACCCACCGCGCTCAGCATGGCCGCCACCCACAGGCTGTGGACCAGCAAACCCAGCAACCAACGGCCCAGGCGTTGGCGTTGCAGCAGCACCAGCAGGGCCGGCGCCAGGTGGGCGGCACGGGCGTCGCGGGCAAAGCGTTCGCTCAACCACAGCCAAAGCCGCCCCAGCAGCGCGCCGTGCTCACCGCTCAGGAACAAGCCGATCAACCAGCCCAGCAACATGACCAGGTTCAGCCCCAGCAGGCTGCCCAGCGCCCAGAACACATTCACCGGCCGCTGCCCGTCACCCAGTGCGGCCAACGCCAGGCCGCCGCCACTGAGCACGGCCATCAACACCATCGCCACCAGCGCCAGGCGTGCCCCTTGCTTCCAACGCCGCAACGCGGCGGTCAAGCCGTCGCGTTCGGCCAGCAGCAGCGCGCGGGTCTCGATGCGCAGGGCCAGGCTGCCGCCTTGCTGGCGGGCACGGCGGTTCGCTTCCTGGTCCTCGAGAGGGCCGGCATGTTCTTCGCGCAGGCGTATCGCCTCGGTGAGCCAGCGCTTGTCCAGCAAAGAAGGTGCAGTCACAGGGTGTTCCATTGCACAGGTCGTGGCAGCAGCATAACTCACCCGCGCGGTGCTATTCTCGCCGGCATGAAGACATTACTGCCCTTAAGCCTGATCGTGGCCTGCGCCGACAACCGCGTGATAGGCATCGACAATTCCATGCCCTGGCATTTGCCGGGGGACTTCAAGTATTTCAAGGCCACCACCTTGGGCAAGCCCATCATCATGGGCCGCAAGACCTGGGACTCGCTGGGACGGCCGCTGCCTGGGCGGTTGAATATCGTGGTCAGCAGGCAGCCCGGGCTAGAACTGGCCGGTGCCGAAGTTTTCGCTTCGCTGGAAGACGCGCTGGTGCGGGCTGATCAGTGGGCGCGCGAGCAAGGTGTCGACGAGCTGATGCTGATCGGTGGTGCGCAGCTCTACGGGCAGGCGCTGGAGCAAGGACTCGTCAGCCGGATGTACGTGACGCGGGTCGAGCTGTCGCCCAAGGGCGATGCCTGGTTCCCGGATTTCGATCGCAAGCAGTGGACGCTGCTGTCCAGTCAGGCGCAGGCTGAGGAAGGTAAGCCGTTGTATCACTTCGAGGTGTGGGACAAGGCCTGACGCCTGTTGCGCGAGGAAAGGGCCGCGCCGTGCGGCCCCCCGTGAACTCAGGTATGGCTTAATGCTGCGTGTTCATCATCGGCCAGTACCTGCTTGTCGGTTTCCTTGAGCAGCTGGCTGGTTACCACGCCAGCCGTCATCGAACCGTTCACGTTCAACGCCGTACGGCCCATGTCGATCAGCGGCTCCACCGAAATCAGCAGGGCTACCAGCTCCACCGGCAAGCCCATGGCCGGCAGCACGATCAGCGCGGCGAAGGTAGCGCCGCCGCCAACCCCGGCCACACCGGCCGAACTGAGCGTGACGATGGCCACCAACGTGGCGATCCACAGCGGATCGAAGGTGTCGATGCCAACCGCTGGCGCGACCATCACCGCCAACATGGCAGGGTAAAGCCCGGCACAGCCATTCTGACCGATGGTGGTCCCGAATGAGGCGCTGAAGCTGGCGATAGACTGCGGCACGCCCAGGCGACGCGTCTGGGCCTCGATGTTCAGCGGGATGCTGGCAGCGCTCGAACGGCTGGTGAAGGCGAAGGTCAGCACGGGCCATACCTTGCGGAAGAAGCGCAGCGGGCTGACCCCGATCGCCGCCAGGATGATGGCGTGGACCACAAACATCAGCGCCAGGCCCAGGTAGGACACCACTACGAAGCTGCCTAACTTGAGGATGTCTTCCATGTTCGAGCTGGCCACCACCTTGGTCATCAATGCCAGCACGCCATAAGGCGTGAGCTTCATGACCACGCGCACCAGGCGCATCACCCAGGCTTGCAGGGTATCGATGGCCGAGAGTGCACGCTGACCCTTTTCGGCGTCGTCCCTGATCAACTGCAAGGCGGCCAGGCCGACGAAGACGGCAAAGATGACCACGCTGATGATCGATGTCGGCTTGGCCCGCGCCAGGTCGCCAACCGGATTGCTGGGGATGAACGAAAGCAGCAGTTGCGGGATGTTGAGGTCGGCGACCTTACCTGCATAGTCGCTGTGGATCACTTGCATGCGTGCGCTCTCCTGGGCGCCTGCCACCAGGCCTTCGGCACTGAGGCCAAAGAGGTTGGTCAGCAGGATGCCGATCAGGGCAGCGATAGCCGTGGTCAGCAGCAGCGTGCCGATGCTCAGGACGCTGATGCGTCCCAGGGAAGAGGCATTGTGCAGACGCGCCACGGCGCTGAGGATGGAGGCGAAGATCAGCGGCATGACGATCATCTGCAACAGGCCCACGTAGCCGTTGCCGACCAGGTCCAGCCAGGTGATGGTGGTCTTGAGCACAGGGCGCCCTGCGCCATAGATCGTATGCAGGGCCAAGCCGAAGCCCACGCCAAGTGCCAGGCCCAGCAGCACTTTCTTGGCCAGGCTCCAGTCGGTACGGCGGGTCTGCGCCAGTCCTAGCAACAAGGCCAGGAACGCCAGCAGGTTTAGCAGCAGTGGCAGGTTCATTGAAGCTCCGAAAACGAGAAGATGAGGCGCCGCCTCTATGTGCGATTGCGAACGGAAATGCTAACAGCCTGAAAACAAACGAATTTATATCCAAATCGAATTTATATAGTCGCAAATGGAATAAAGAGGCGTCGTGGATTGTAATGAGCGAGGCGTTTACTGGGGTGTAAAGGTCGCAATCGAGCGGTGCTGACAGGGCTCACTCGAATAGCGTCTGTCAGTCGTTTCAGGAGATTCGTACATGAACGTTGCGCTCAAAACCGCCGCCATCGGCCTGTCCCTGCTGTTCAGCTGGCAAACCTCCGCTACTGAGCTTGACCACTGGCCAGCCGAAGCCGCCACACAGCTCGACCGCATGATCATCGCCAATGCCCATAAGGGTAACTATGCGGTGTTCGACATGGACAACACCAGCTACCGCTACGACCTTGAAGAAGCGTTGTTGCCATTCATGGAGAACAAAGGGCTGCTGAGCCGTGACAAGCTGGACCCTTCGCTGAAACTCATTCCCTTCAAGGACAGTGCCGAGCACAAGGAAAGCCTGTTCAGCTACTACTACCGGCTGTGTGAGATCGACGACATGGTCTGCTACCCCTGGGTGGCGCAAGTGTTTTCCGGCTTCACCCTCAAGGAACTGAAAGTACAGGTGGATGCGCTCATGGCGTCCGGCAAGCCTGTGCCCAGCACCTACTACGACGGGGATCAGGTCAAGGCCATCGAAGTGCAGCCGCCCAAGGTCTTCAAGGGCCAGGCCGAGCTGTACAACAAGTTGATGGAGAACGGCATTGAAGTCTACGTGGTGTCAGCCGCTTCCGAAGAGCTGGTGCGCATGGTCGCCTCTGACCCCAAGTATGGCTACAACGTGAAGCCGCAGAACGTGATCGGGGTCAGCCTGCTGCTCAAGGATCGTGCCACGGGGCAATTGACCACGGCACGCAAGCAGATCAGCGCTGGGCACTACGACGCCAAGGCTAACGAAGGGCTCGAACTGACCCCTTACCTGTGGACGCCCGCCACGTGGATGGCGGGCAAGCAAGCGGCGATCCTGACCTACATCGATGAATGGAAGAAGCCCGTGCTGGTGGGCGGCGATACCCCGACCAGCGATGGCTACATGCAGTTTCATGGCGTGGATGTCGGCAAGGGCGGGATCCACCTGTGGATAAACCGCAAGCCCAAGTACATGGAGCAGCTCGAAGGAATGATCGCCAGGCAGGCAGCGGCCCAGGCCAAGGAAGGGTTGCCGGTGACGGCAGACAAGAACTGGGTGATCGTGACGCCTGAACAGATTCAGTGAGCAGGTTGCATCCGTGATGGATGCGCGAGGCCGCTGTCTTGGCAATAAAAAACCGGCGCTCGAAGCGCCGGTTCTCGTCATGCTGGATGGGTATCACAGCCCTTCGAGCATCGCCTTGTTGCGCACGGCACCTTTGTCGGCACTGGTCGCCAACAGGGCGTAGGCCTTCAAGGCTGTCGTCACCTTGCGCGGGCGTACCTCAGCCGGTTTCCAGCCCTTCTTGTCCTGCTCGGCGCGGCGCTCGGCCAGCTCGTCATCGCTCACCAGCAGGTTGATCGAGCGGTTGGGGATATCGATCAGGACTTTGTCGCCGTCACGCACCAGGCCGATGGCGCCGCCTGCTGCGGCTTCCGGCGAGGCATGACCGATGGACAGGCCCGAGGTGCCTCCCGAGAAGCGGCCGTCGGTGAGCAGGGCGCACGCCTTGCCCAGGCCTTTGGACTTGAGGTACGACGTGGGATACAGCATTTCCTGCATGCCCGGGCCACCTTTCGGGCCTTCGTAGCGGATGATCACGATGTCGCCGGCCTTCACTTCGTCGGCGAGGATGCCACGCACGGCGCTGTCCTGGCTTTCGAAGATCTTGGCCGTGCCTTCGAACACATGGATCGATTCGTCGACACCGGCGGTTTTCACCACGCAGCCGTCCAGGGCGATGTTGCCGTACAGCACGGCCAAACCACCCTCTTGTGAATACGCGTGCTCGAAGCTGCGGATGCAGCCGTTCTCGCGGTCGTTATCCAGGGTTTCCCAACGCGTCGACTGGCTGAACGCGGTCTGGGTCGGGATGCCAGCTGGGCCAGCCTTGAAGAAGGTGTGCACTGCCTCGTCGTCGGTCTGGGTGATGTCCCACTTGGCGATGGCTTCTTCCATGCTGCGGCTATGCACGGTGGGCAGGTCGGTGTGCAGCAGGCCGCCACGGGCCAGCGAGCCCAGGATGCTGAAGATACCGCCGGCGCGGTGCACGTCCTCCATGTGGTACTTCTGGATGTTGGGCGCCACCTTGCACAGCTGCGGCACCTTGCGCGACAGACGATCGATGTCGCGCAGGTCGAATGCCACTTCGCCTTCCTGCGCCGCAGCCAGCAGGTGCAGGATGGTGTTGGTCGACCCCCCCATGGCGATGTCCAGCATCATGGCGTTCTCGAACGCCTTGAAGTTGGCGATGCTGCGCGGCAGGACCGATGCGTCGTTCTCGCCGTAGTAACGTTTGCACAGCTCGACGATGGTGCGGCCGGCCGTCAGGAACAACTGCTCGCGGTCCGAGTGGGTGGCCAGGGTGGAACCGTTGCCCGGCAGGGCCAGGCCCAACGCCTCGGTCAGGCAGTTCATCGAGTTGGCGGTGAACATGCCAGAGCACGAGCCGCAGGTAGGGCAGGCGCTGCGCTCGTATTCGGCGACCTTTTCATCGGAGGCCGTGCTGTCGGCGGCGATGACCATGGCGTCGACCAGGTCCAGGCCATGGCTTGCCAGCTTGGTCTTGCCGGCTTCCATAGGGCCGCCGGAGACGAAGATCACCGGAATGTTCAGGCGCAAGGCAGCCATCAGCATGCCGGGAGTGATCTTGTCGCAGTTGGAGATGCAGACGATGGCATCGGCACAGTGCGCGTTGACCATGTACTCCACCGCGTCGGCGATGATTTCACGGCTGGGCAGCGAGTACAGCATGCCGTCGTGACCCATGGCGATGCCGTCATCGACCGCGATGGTGTTGAATTCCTTGGCCACGCCACCGGCGCGCTCGATCTCGCGAGCGACCAGCTGGCCCAGGTCCTTGAGGTGCACATGGCCCGGCACGAACTGGGTGAAGGAGTTGGCAATGGCGATGATCGGCTTCTTGAAGTCTTCGTCCTTCATGCCGGTGGCACGCCACAGGGCGCGTGCACCTGCCATGTTGCGGCCGTGGGTGGAAGTCTTGGAACGGTAATCAGGCATGAAACACTCCTGGCGGCTTAATCAGGTCACAGAAAGGGGAGTGAGCTTCTCTTGTCCTCTGTACCGCAGGCCGGTTGCCACTGGCACGGATGGGGCCGAAGACCGCGCGGGATCGCCGCGTGCTTGGCCAGAGCTCATAAACCCGCCGGGGGATGACTGGCGATGAATAGCCCGATTCTACACCGCTGGCGCCGGGAAGGCATGACGATGTGCCCGAGCGGCGGTTTTGGGCGAAAAACCGAAGTTGTAGGAACCGTCTGAAACGATCCGTGTGAGGCTGACCTGCGCCTGACTTGCCATTATCATTCGGCCGCCGCATGTGCGGCTTGACGAGATAACCCTCAATGGACCTTCCCAGTTACCGGTTCGTCACGAACTGCAACCTGGCACTGAGCGCGCCGCCGCCAGGGCTGCCGAGGGCTTGAGTCTGCGAGGCTGAAGCCTGCAGGCGCCTGGTCGGCGCCTGGAGAACTTCATGCAAAACCCTATCGATAAAACCATCGCTGTTGGTGCCGTCGACGCTGCGCTCGACGCGCAACGGCGGCAAACCACCGAAAGCTTCCACAAAGGCGCCTCCATCACCAATACCATCGGTGACCTGCGGCACGCGACCCTCGGATTGCTGTACCGCAAGCGGGTGTTGTGGCTGGTGCTGCTGGTGTTCGGCAACCTGTTCTCAGGGGCAGGCATCGCGGCCTTCGAAGAAACCATTGCCGCGCATATCGCCCTGGTGTTCTTTCTGCCACTGCTGGTCGACAGCGGCGGCAATGCAGGCTCCCAGTCGGCAACCCTCATGGTCAGGGGCCTGGCCACAGGCGAAGTCACGCTGAGCGACTGGGGGCGAATGCTGGGGCGCGAATTTGGCGTCGCGCTGCTGCTGGGCTGCACCATGGCGGTAGCCGTGGCATCGCTTGGGCTGTTGCGTGGCGGCCCGCAGATCGCCTTGATCGTGGCCAGCAGCATGGTGGTGATCGTGCTGGTCGGCAGCCTGATCGGCATGAGCCTGCCGTTTCTGCTGAGCCGGCTCAAGCTGGACCCCGCCACGGCCAGCGGGCCATTGATCACGTCCATTGCCGACGCAGCAGGCGTGTTGGTGTACTTCGGTATCGCGACCCAGGTGCTTGAACTCTGAAACGATCGGGGGCCACCCAGGCCCCCGTCATGGCTCAGCTGTTGGGCAGTAACCGGCAGGTGATGCTCTTGATGTAGCGGGTTTCGCCAATCGCCGGGTGCACCGGATGGTCAGGGCCCTGACCACCGCGCTCGAGCAGCTGCATGTTGCGGTCCAGGTGACGGGCACTGGTCAGCAGGATGTTGTGCAGATCGTCTTCGGGCAGGTGCATCGAGCAAGAAGCACTGACCAGAATGCCATCCTTGTTCAGCATGCGCATGGCCTGCTCGTTGAGCCTGCGGTAAGCCGCCTCGCCGTTCTTCAGGTCTTTCTTGCGCTTGATGAAGGCGGGCGGGTCGGCAATGATCACGTCGAAGCGCTCCTCGGCTGCCTTGAGTTCGCGCAAGGCTTCGAAGACGTCGCCCTCGACACAGGTCAGCTTCTCACCAATACCGTTGAGCGCGGCGTTGCGCTCAACGCCATCCAGGGCAAAGCCCGATGCATCGACGCAGAACACTTCGCTGGCGCCGAAGGCACCCGCCTGCACACCCCAACCGCCGATGTAGCTGAACAGGTCGAGTACGCGCTTGCCCTGAACATAGGGGGCCAGGCGTGCACGGTTCATGCGGTGGTCATAGAACCAGCCGGTTTTCTGGCCTTCACGGACCGGGGCTTCGAAACGAACACCGTTTTCTTCCAGCGGAACCCAATCCGGGACTTCACCGTAAACGGTTTCGACATAGCGCTGCAGGCCTTCGGCATCACGGGCCGCCGAATCGTTCTTGAACAGGATGCCGCTTGGCTTGAGCACCTGGACCAGCGCCGCGATCACCTCATCCTTGTGCGCTTCCATGGTTGCCGATGCCAGTTGCACCACCAGGATGTCGAAGAAGCGATCGACGACCAGCCCCGGCAGCCAATCGGAATCGCCATAGACGAGGCGATAGCATGGCTTGTCGAACAGGCGCTCGCGCAGTGACAAGGCCACGTTCAGGCGGTGCACCAGCAGTGACTTGTCCAGTGGCAGCTTGACGTCGCGTGACAGCAAGCGGGCGCAGATCAGGTTATTGGGGCTCAGGGCAACGATGCCCAGTGGCTTGCCGTTGGCGGCTTCGAGCACGGCTTGCTGGCCGGCCTGCAAGCCTTGCAGCGGGGTGGTGGCAACGTCTACCTCGTTGCTGTAGACCCACAGATGGCCTGCGCGCAGGCGGCGGTCGGCATTGGCTTTGAGGCGAAGGCTGGGCAGGGACATGACGTCGCTCCGGAAAAAAGAGCGGGAGTATAACCCCTACCCAACCTTAATGCTGAGCGCCAGCTGTCAGGACGACAGGGCCTGGATCAGTGCCTTGTTGAAGGCAGGGATATCATCGGGCTGCCGGCTGCTGATCAGGTTCCCGTCAACCACTACTTCTTCGTCGACCCACTCGGCGCCAGCGTTGCGCAGGTCATCCTGCAGGGTCTTGAAGCTGGTCATGCGCTTGCCCTGGGTCAAGCCGCTCGAAATCAGCAACCAGCCGCCGTGGCAGATCACGGCAATCGGTTTGCCGGCCGCGTCATGGCTTTTGACGATTTTCTGCGCGCCTTCAACCAGGCGGATGGTGTCCGAGTTCTGTACGCCGCCTGGCAGGACCACGGCATCGTAGAGTTCGCTGGCGCTGTCGAAGGTGCCGTCGACCTTGAATTCGTCCGCGGGCTCGTCGTGGTTCCAGCCGCGCACCGTGCCTTGCTTCTCGCTCAGCACGTGCACCTGGGCGCCCGCCTGCTGCAGGGCGTCACGCGGGCCTGTCAATTCCACCTGCTCGAAGCCATCAGTCACCAGGATAGCCACGCGCTTGCCGTTCAGTTCAGTACCCATGGGCCTTGCTCCTTTACTTGATGAATATGAGAAACAGGCCCACCCGCGCTCATGAAAGTTCAAGTTCACTGATCCAGCGGTTAGTTCTGTGGGGTGCATCGCGGTAGAATCGGCAGTCCCATACGAGTGTGCACGCATGTCCCAAGAACTCACCGCCGAACAGATCCAGCAAGCCTTGCAAGGCATCACCATTCCGCCGCAGCCGCAGATCATGGTCGATTTGCAGTTCGAGCAGTACATGCCTGACCCGGACCTGGAAACCATCGCCAAACTGATCGCTCAGGACCCCGGGTTGTCGGGGGCCTTGCTCAAGCTGGTCAACTCGGCGCACTTTGGCCTGTCCAACAAGATTGGCTCGATCCAGCGTGCGGTGAATTTGCTGGGTAGTCGTTCGATCATCAACCTGATCAACGCGCAGTCGATCAAGGGTGAAATGAGCGATGAAACCATCGTCACCCTTAACCGGTTCTGGGATACCGCGCAGGATGTGGCAATGACCTGTCTGACGCTGGCCAAGCGCACGGGTATCCAGCCCGCCGACGAAGCCTATACCCTCGGGCTGTTCCACGATTGCGGCGTTCCGCTGATGCTCAAGCGCTTCCCCACGTACATGGATGTGCTCGAAGAGGCCTATGCAAAAACCAACGAGCAGACCCGCGTGGTGGACACCGAGAACCGCGCCTTCAACACCAATCATGCCGTCGTCGGCTATTTCACGGCCAAGTCCTGGCGCCTGCCCGAACACCTGACCGGCGCCATCGCCAACCACCACAACGCGCTGGCAGTGTTTCGCGATGACAGCGCCCGCAACAACCAAAGCCAGATGAAAAACCTGTTGGCGGTGCTCAAGATGGCCGAGCACATCTGTGCCTCCTACCGGGTATTGGGCAACCAGACGGTGGATCAGGAATGGAACGTAGTGGGGCCGCTGGTGCTCGATTACATAGGCTTGTCGGAATACGACTTCGATAACCTCAAACAGAACATCCGAGAACTAGGTGGGCACTGATACATGCCTGAGTTACCCGAGGTAGAGACCACCCGGCGCGGCATTGCACCGCATGTCGAAGGTCAGCGCGTCAGCCGCGTGGTCGTGCGTGACCGCCGCTTGCGCTGGCCGATCCCGGAGGACCTGGACGTGCGGCTCTCCGGGCAACGCATCGTCACGGTCGAACGCCGGGCCAAGTACCTGCTGATCAATGCCGAAGTAGGGACCCTGATCAGCCACTTGGGCATGTCGGGCAATCTACGGCTGGTGGAGGCGGGCTTGCCGGCTGGCAAGCACGAGCACGTGGACATCGAGCTCGAATCCGGTCTGATGCTGCGCTACACCGACCCGCGCCGCTTTGGCGCCATGCTCTGGAGCCAGGACCCGCTCAATCATGCGTTGCTGCTGCGACTTGGCCCCGAGCCACTGACCGACCTGTTTGACGGTGAGCGACTGTTCCAGCTGTCCCGCGGTCGGTCGATGGCGGTCAAGCCCTTCATCATGGACAACGCCGTGGTCGTTGGCGTAGGCAACATCTATGCGACCGAAGCGCTGTTCGCTGCCGGCATCGATCCGCGCCGCGCGGCCGGTGGCATTTCGCGGGCGCGTTACCTGAAGCTGGCCATCGAGATCAAGCGCGTGCTGGCGGCGGCCATCGAGCTGGGCGGCACCACGCTGCGCGATTTCATCGGCGGTGACGGCCAGCCAGGGTATTTCCAGCAGACACTGTTCGCCTACGGGCGCGGCGGCTTGCCCTGCAAGGTATGTAGCACCGAACTACGGGATGTGAAGCTGGGTCAACGCGCCAGCGTGTTCTGCCCGCGCTGCCAGCGCTGAGGCCTTGCGCGCTTCGGGATGATCGCCACGGAGGAGCAAGGCGCGGGCATGCCGATGGCCGGCAGCGTCAGGCCTTGCCGGTGATCTTCAGGTACTTGGCCATCAGCTGCTCTTGGCTTTCCGGGTGCGCCTCATCCAGCGGGATGCAGTCGACCGGGCAGACCTGTTGGCACTGCGGCTCGTCGTAATGACCCACGCACTGGGTGCACAGGTTGGGGTCGATCACGTAGATCTCTTCGCCTTGGGAGATGGCCTCGTTGGGGCACTCGGGTTCGCAGACGTCGCAGTTGATGCAATCGTCGGTGATGATCAGGGACATGGGGGCTCCGGCCGGGGCTCAACGCCCGGGCATGTTCAACGCAATGGGCACAATTGTGCCGCATTCGCGCCTGCAGTGCACGCAGGCGCGACGATCTGGAACAGCGGCTTTATTTCTTGAAGCGCTCAGTCAGCGCATCGGCCACGGCCGGGTGCACAAATTTGCTGATATCGCCCCCCAGTGCGGCGATTTCGCGAACCAGGGTCGACGAGATGAACGAGTACCGCTCTGACGGCGTAAGAAACAGGCTCTCGACGTCGGGGGCCAGTTGACGGTTCATGTTCGCCAGCTGGAACTCGTATTCGAAGTCCGACACTGCACGCAAACCACGAAGGAACACATTGGCACCTTGCTCCTTGGCGAAATGCGCCAGCAGCGAGGAAAAGCCGATGACTTCGACATTGGGCAGGTGCCTGGTGACCTCACGGGCCAGCTCCACGCGTTGTTCCAGCGGGAACAAAGGGTTTTTCTTGGGGCTGGCGGCCACTGCAATGATCACGGTGTCGAACAGCCGCGAGGCGCGCTCGACCAGATCGCCATGGCCTTTAGTAATGGGGTCGAAAGTACCCGGGTACAACACTCGGTTCATCGCGTCATCCTGGCTGGAGTGCGTTGGGGAGTCGGATGGTAGCGCAGCGACTGCGCCCGGCCAAGTCATGCGGCCGGCCAAGGCACTATACTTTGGGCCAGCCGATGGTGCGAGGCCGCAGCGCTTGGGTACCGTGCAACACCTCGGCAATACCTCGTACCATGGCGGTTTTCACTGCTCCGTATACAGGAAGCTGGACATGGCCCGGCCCATCAAGACCCGCGAGAGAATCGTCCAGAGCAGCCTCGAGCTGTTCAATCAGTCGGGCGAGCGCAGCGTCAGCACCAACCATATCGCGGCGCATCTGGGCATCTCACCCGGCAATCTGTATTACCACTTCCCCAACAAGCAGGCGATTATTGCGGTTTTGTTCAGCCATTACGAAGCGCACGTAGACAGCTTTCTGCGCCCGCCGCAGGGGCGCCCGCTGGCGGTGCAGGACAAGCGGTTCTACCTGCAGGCACTGCTGGCTGCGATGTGGAACTACCGTTTTCTGCACCGCGATCTGGAGCATCTGCTGGGCAGCGATGCTGAGCTGGCAGCCCGTTATCGACGCTTCTCCGCGCGCTGCATGCGTCAGGGCAAGGCCATTTACCGCGGTTTCGTCGAGGCGGGTATCCTGGCGATGAACCCCGCGCAGCAGGAGTCGCTGACCATCAACGCCTGGATCGTGCTCACCTCATGGGTGCGCTTTCTCAGCACGACCCGGGAGCATGCAGCGCACCTGGGTGAAGAAGCGTTCAAGCGGGGCGTGTATCAAGTGCTGGCCCTTGAGCTGGGGTTCGTCACCGAGCCTGCGCGCAATGCGGTGCAAGCCTTGTGCCGCGAGTTTCACGTACCGTTCATTCAGGCGCTTGAGCACTAGCGCCAGGGCCTGGGATTACATCGATCAGGAGATTGTCATGTCACTTGCGCAGTTGATCACCCCGCAGCAGTTGGCTGAGCGGCTGGATTCACCAAACCTTGTCATTCTCGACTGTCGCTTCGCCCTTGAGGATGTGGATTACGGTCAGCGCAGTTACGCCCTGGGTCATATCGAAGGGGCGCACTTTGCCGACCTTGAACGAGACTTCAGCGGCTCGGTCAGCAAGGGAGTGACAGGGCGTCACCCGCTGCCCGATCCAGAAAAGCTGGTAGCCCGCCTGCGCGAATGGGGCGTGGATAACGAGAGCGAAGTGGTGCTGTACGACGACGGTACCGGCGCCTATGCCGCGCGAGGTTGGTGGCTGCTGGCCTGGCTGGGCAAACGCAGTGGCGTTGCCCTCCTGGACGGCGGCCTGACCGCCTGGCACGCCGCGCACCTGCCATTAAGCCTGGATCCCCCAGTCCGGCGCGAAGGCAACTTCAGCGGCCAGCCCGATGATGCGATGTTGATCGATGCCGATGGCCTGGATCAGCGCCTGGACAGCGCAGACCTGACCCTGCTGGATGCGCGCGCATTGCCACGTTTTCGTGGCGACATGGAACCCATCGACCCAGTGGCAGGGCATATCCCTGGAGCACGCTGCGCCGCTTTCACCGAAAACCTTGGCAGCGATGGCCGTTTTCTGCCGCCCGAGCAACTCAGACAACGTTTCGAGCAGCAACTGCAGGGGCGTGCGCCTGAGCAACTGGTTGCGTACTGTGGTTCGGGGGTAACGGCGTGTCATAACCTGTTCGCGTTGGCGTTAGCAGGCTACCCGCTCGGCAAACTGTATGCAGGCTCATGGAGTGAATGGATCACCCGCCCTGAGCATGCAGTGGCAACGGGCGATCAGTAAGCCGTCCTCTGCATACCTTCGCGCAACCACTGCGGAATCCGGCGCTCCAGGTAATAGCCCGGTTTTCGCAGGCTGCCGTCGACGAACCCGACGTGGCCGCCATGGGCGTGCAACTCCAGCTCGGTCCCCGGGGCCAGCTCGTTTGCCGTTGGTAAGCTCAGGGGCGAGACGAAGGGGTCGTCGCTGGCCTGGATGATCAGGGTCCGGGTACGGTTCTGACCCAGGTAGAAGCCACTTGAAGCGCGGCGATAATAGTCGTGCACATCCTGAAAACCATTCAGCGGTGCAGTGACCTTGGCGTCGAAATCCCAGAACGTGCGCAAGCCGCGCAGTGGCCCGAGCTGCTCCAGCTTCGCCAGACGTTCTGGGTGGCCTTGGTCTTTGAACAAACGCTGCTTGATCTGCACGTAGGCGAGCATTTCGCGCATGAAATGTGCCTGGTACACCTTCGAAAACCCTAGGCCGATACGATCGGCACACTGGTCCAGGCGAAAAGGCACGGAGACGGCAACTGCTGCCTGCAACTGGCTGTCGTCACCCTGTTCGCCCAGGTATTTAAGCAGGACATTGCCTCCCAGGGAGTAGCCGACCGCGGACAGGGGGGCCAGGGGCCTTTTGGCGCGCAAGTGGCTGATGATTTCAGCCAGATCCTCGCTGGCGCCAGAGTGGTAGCTGCGCGGCAGCAGGTTCGGCTCCCCAGAACAGCCCCGCCAGTTCGCTGCAACGCTGGCCCAGCCCAGTGCGTGCAGCGCCTGTTGCAGGCCTTTGACATAGGGTGAGCCCGATGACCCCGTCAACCCATGAAGCACTAGCACCAGCGGCGCATGGGGCTGGTGCGGGCCATGCCAGTCGAGGTCGATGAAATCCCCGTCCGCCAGCCAGATGCGTTCGCGGTCGCGTTGCAGCACTGGGATTTTGCGCCAGAGGGGACCCCACAATGTTTGCAGGTGGGGGTTGGAAAGGCCTTTGGCAGGATGAAACAGGGCGCTGGAGCTTGGCATGCTGGGTAACTCGTGATGTGCCCGGCTAGAGTGCCATGAAACAGCGCCTGTATCAGCTCTCACTGACTCGCCTGTGCTCCTGCTCGCCTATCGCTGTGCTGGCTCCGGCGTAGGCAAGGGGGACTGCTCGGCGTCGGGGCCGAGGGTGACGAATACCTGAGGTGCGTTGCGCCACCACACCTGCGCTACTTCACGAAGGTGGGCAGGGGTCAATGAAGCAAGCCTGTCCAGATGGGTGGTCAGGTAATCGGCGGGCAGGCCCTGATGACTGTGCGTGGCCAATGTCGCTGCCAGCTTTGCGCTGTCGGCCAGTTCCCGGTGCAGCCGAGCAGCGATCTGGTTAACGGCCATGTCGCACTCCACCTGAGTTGGTCCAAGTTCATGGAGGCAATCCAGCATGCCTGCGACAAGGGCATGTGAAGCTTCCCGGTATTGCGGGGCGACGTCCCAGTGTACGTGCAACAGTGCTCCCGCATCCAAGTGCCTCAGTTTGGTAGTGACCGTGTAGGTCAGCCCTCGCACATGGCGCAGTTCCTGAGGCAAGCGCGCCTCGTAGTTGCCGCCAAGAATCTCGGTCAGCAACTCCAGTGCAGCATAGACCGGGGCGTTGGGTAGCACGGGGATGGCCAGGGTCAGCATTGCCTGAGTTGCACTGCCAGGGTGCGCAATATGGCGTGACAGAGGCGACTGCTCACCTAACATGGACGGTGGTTGCGATGCCCACTGCTGCGGCAAATCACGTATCAGGTCATTGACCAGCTGTTCCGCCTCGTCTCGGCTCAGGTCGCCAACCAGTCCTATAGCGAGGTTACTGGCCGAGTAAGCCTTTGCATGAAAGGCCCGCACCTGATCAGTGGTCAAGGGGCCGATGATCGCTGCATCGGCGTGCGAAGCGTACGGATGGCCGCTGAATACATGACCGGTGGTCGTATTGATCAGGCGTGCCAGCGGATTGAGGTTTTGCCGGCCTTGGTAGAGCGCTATTCGATCACGTATCTTCGCCACGTCCTCTGCGCGAAACGCTGGGCGGGCCAGCATCTGCGCCAGCGTTTGCGAAACAGCTCGCAGCAAGCCGGGTGTGCTTAGGCACCTTAGCGTGATCGTGGCTTTGTCTTCGCTCAACGAGCGTCCCACGATGGCGCCCCTTGCAGCCATGTGCTCGGCAAACTGCGCCGCACTGAGGGTTTCGGTACCCTGATCAAGGCTGTAGAGCGTCAGCGCAGCCAGCCCTGGGTGATCGCCATCAAGAGCGCTACCTGCCCGGAATCGCAGCACCAGATCAATCATGGGCCGATCGTGCGCAGCTATGAAACTGACCTTCGTACCTTGCGCCGTCTCCCATCGCTCAGCCGTGGCCAGGAGGGCAGGAGGCTGGTCGAGCTCGACCGTTTGGGTCGAGGTCAGCCTTGCCATCGCTTGACGCGCAGCATCGATGGCAGGCCCTTGGCACAGCACAGGTGCTGCTTGGCGTATCTGATCGTCGGTCATGCTTGCGCTCCTGGTAAAAGAGAGGTGGTGGTCAGCCGCTCACGGCCCAGATAAGTGCGCGCTACCTGCTGCACCTGAGCGCTATCGATGATCGAGATCAGGCGCGCATGTTCGTCGATCAGGGTTGCTGGCTGCCCTGTCGCGGCCATGGCGCCGATTTGTGAGGCTTGGGCAATTGGGCTGTCGAGAGAGAAAAGCTGGCGGGCGAGCAATCGCAGTTTTATCCGCTGCAACTGCTCGTCGGACAAGGCTTCGGTATGCAGGCGTGCTATCTGCTTGTAGATAGCATCAGCAGCTTGTTCGAGGGTCGCATTCAGCGTGTTCACATAGGCTGAGAAGGTGACTACGGTGTCGCCACGTACGAGGAGGTCGTAGGTTGCGGCAACGCCTGTCAGCAGACCCCGGCCCCTGACAAGTTCGGCATACAACCAAGCGCTGGAGCCCTCGGCCAGTACTTCACAGATCAGTTCGAGGGTCTTGCTCGTGAGTGCATTGATGGCTGTGGCACAGCTGGGGACGTTGAAGGACATCAACAGACCATGGCTAAGCCCCGGCAAGCTGACGGTCTGGCTGCGTTCAGCCAATGGCGCGTCTGAGCGAGGAAAAGGCGAGTCTGTCAGCTGGCCGCGCTCCACGTGCGCAAAGTACCTTTCGACCTGCTGTTTCAACGTTTCCAGTTCTACGTTGCCCACCACGACGAGCGTGGCGTTGTTAGGCCGGTAATGGGTGATGTACCACTGCCGCAGCGTTGGAAGGTCGATGTTCTGTAGATCCACCGGCGAGCCGAAGCTTGGGGTGGCATAAGGGCTGCTGCCGTGTGCCAAAGCCAAGTGACGGTCGTAGGCTTGCTGGACGGGCTGGGCGTCTACCTTCAGGCGTCGTTCGTCAGCGATTGCCTTGGCGCCTCGTGCCAACTCGGGCAACCCGAATGTGGCTGTGGTCATGGCATCTGCCAACAGTTCGAGCGCAACGGGCAGGCGCGATGCAGGCAGCAGCATGTCGAAAGAGGTGGCGTCGAGGTGAGTACTGGCATTGGCCTGTCCCGCAAGGCGGGCAACGACTTTGGCGTACTGCCCAGGCTCCAGCTTGCGGCTGCCTTCGAATATGACGTGTTCGAGCAAGTGCGAGAGGTTGGTCTGCCCTGCCGGCTCATGGCGGGTACCGACGTTGTACCAGAGCTGGACGGCGGCGAGGGCATTTCGGCTCTGCTGCCTTAGGTAGACGGACAGACCGTTTTCAAGCGTGAAATGCTGGAGAGGGGAGGGGCTGGCGCTTGTAAGAGAGGCAAGCGCCGCCGAGACATCATCGGCCAGTGAAGGCGCAGAGAGTGATACGGTCATGCTGAGGTGCTCGGGTGGCTAGAGACCCGAGCAGCATCAGTCAATGCAAGACCTGGCCTGCGCTATATAACTAGCCCCGTTGCCACAGCGCGTAGTACACCTGTCCGGTTTTTTTCTCCCGGTGCAGGCGCCAGTTGGCAGGCAACTGCAAGGTCGATGGAGCCGCTTCGCTCTCGGTGTATACCCATGCTTGCTCGCTCAGCCACTGGTGCTGTTCAAGCAGATTGCAGGTGTCTGCCAGCAACTGTTGATGGAAGGGTGGATCAAGGAACACCAGGTCGAACTGCTTTTTTGCAGGGCCTTGCAGATAACGCAAGGCATCGGTCTGCAGGATCTGCCCCCGTGGGCAGCGCAGGAGCTCGAGGTTGTTCTTGAGGTTGGCGATGGCCGCAGGATTGCTGTCCAGCGCCACGGCATCTTCAGCCCCGCGAGACAGGGCCTCCAGCACCAAGGCTCCGCTGCCGGTGAAGGCATCGAGCACGTGCGCGCCCTCGATGTAGGGTGCCAGCCAGTTGAAAACCGTCTCGCGTACCCGGTCAGGCGTAGGGCGCAAGCCCTCGCCGTCGGGCACGGCCAGGCGACGGCTGCGCCATTGGCCCGCGATGATACGCAGGTGGCCCTGGCCCTTGCTCTGGCCCGGTTGCTGGCGAGCGGGAGGGTTGGATCTTGGCATTAGTGCTCCGGTACCCCGAGCGGTTGCCCGGAGGGTTTATCAGTGGGGGCTGGCAGTGGCTTCTGCGGCACCTTCGGGCCAACCGTGACGATGACCAGCTTGTCGGCAGACAGGTGCTTGTTCATGGCGTCTTTAACCTGTTCGACGGTCAGGGCCTGGGACTGCTGCATGAAATCTTCCAGCCAGCTCAATGGCAGGTTGTAGAAGCCGATGGCGCCCAGTTGGCCGACAATGCTGGCATTGCTGGCATTGGAGAGCGGGAAGCTTCCGGCCAGCTCGCGCTTGGCATCGTCCAGTTCTTGCTGGGTAGGACCGCTGCGCAGGTAGTCGGCCAGAATACCCTGAACCAGCTTCAATGTCCCTTCGCTGAGCTCGGCGCGGGTTTGCAGGTTGATCATGAACGGGCCGCGCACTTGCATTGGGCTGAAGGCCGAATAGACCCCGTAGGTCAGGCCGCGCTTTTCCCGCACCTCGCTCATCAGCCGCGTCCCGAACGCGCCGCCACCGAGGATCTGATTGCCCAGTGACAGGGCTGGCCAATCCTTGTCCTGGCGATCGATACCCAGCTCTGCGAGCATCAGGTGGGTCTGCTGAGACGGAAACTCGATGTGGGTGAAGCCTGCCTTGGGCTCCGTCGGTTGGGCTGGAGCAGGCAAGGCCGGGCCTTTGGGCAGACCGGCTGAAACCTGCGCGGCAATTGCCTCGGCTTCGCTGCGGTTCAGGTCACCCACCAGTGCGATGACGGCATTGCCAGGCGTGTAGGCCTTGGCGTGAAACGCTCGCAACTGCTCCAGGGTAATGCCAGTGATGCTTTGCGGTGTTCCATCGCTGGGATGCGCATAAGGGTGTTCGCCGTACAGGTTGGCGAACAGCGTCTTGCCTGCGAGCTTGCCGGGATTCTGCTTGTCGTATTCGAAGCCGGCCAGCATCTGGTTCTTGAGCCGTTTGAGCGCATCCTCCGGGAAGGTGGGCTTGCCTGTGACTTCGGTAAACAGCTTCAAGGCCTGGTCGCGCTTGTCCTTGGCACTGAGGCTACGTAGCGAGGCGACGGCCATGTCGCGGTACGAGCCGTTACCGAAATCTGCGCCCAGGCCCTCGAAGCCCTGGGCGATGGCCGTCACATCCTTGCCCTGTACGCCTTCGTTGAGCATGGCGTTGGTCAGCGCCGCCAGGCCTGGTGTGTCACCGTCCTGGCTGCTGCCGGCAGCGAAGGTCACGCGCAGGTCGAACATCGGAAGCTCGCGGGCCTCGACGAACAGCACCCGCGCGCCTTCAGCCGTGTTCCAGTGCTGGATGTTCAACTGGCGGGTGGTGGGCGCCTTGCCATCAAGCTCGGCCAGGGACTGTAGAGTGTTGGCCTGCCGGGCTTGTGCATTGCCAGCCTTGGCAGCGTCCTGGGCCAGTGCCGGTACGGCCAGCGCAGCCGTCAATGCCCAGGTACAGATACCCGTGGCCAGCCAGTGGGGGCGGTGCAAGCGACGGTCACTCATGAGCGGACTCCTCGGGCAGAACATGGGCAACGCTCAGGCGTTCGCGGGTGAAATAGGTACGGGCAGCTTGCTGGATGTCCTGAGGGGTAACGCGCTTGAGTTCGTCCAGCTCGCTGTCGATCAGCTTCCAGGACAGCCCGACGGTTTCCAGCTGGCCGATGGTGGTTGCCTGACTGCTGATTGAGTCGCGGTCATACACCAGCCCGGCGATGACCTGGGCGCGCACGCGCTCGAGCTCTTCTGCCGTGGGCGGAGTAGTCTTGAGTTCATCCAGCAGTTGCCAGATGCCCTTTTCTACGTCTGCCAGGGTTTTTTGCTTCTGCACGTTGGGTGTGGCTGAAATGAGGAACAGGCTGTCGCCGCGCGTGAAGGCGTTGTAGCTGGACGAGGCGCCGGCCACCAGTTCCTGCCCGCGCTCCAGTCGTGCGGGCATGCGTGCGCTGTAGCCGCCGTCGAGCAAGGCCGAGATCAGACGTAAGGCATGCACCGTGCGAGGGTCCTTGGCCGTGGGCAGGCCGGGTACGTTGAAGCCGTAGATCAGGCTTGGCAGCTGGGTGCGCACGTGCAGGGTCAACTGACGCTGGCCGGGCTCAGCCAGCTCCAGCGGCAGCTTGGCCGCAGGTGTGTCCCGGCGAGGGATAGCGCCGAAGTACTTCTGGGCCAGGCCCTTGACTTCCTCGGCGGTGACATCGCCCACCACCACGAGCGTGGCGTTGTTGGGCGCGTACCAGGAGGTGTACCAGTGGCGCAGCTCCTCGACCTTCATGCGCTCCAGGTCGGCCATCCAGCCGATGGTCGGGGTGTGGTAGCCACTGGCCGGGTAGGCCATGGCCCGAAACAGCTCGAACGCCTTGGCATTGGGCTGGTCATCGGTGCGCAGGCGGCGCTCTTCCTTGATGACCTCGATTTCACGGCTGAACTCGTCGGCTGGCAGACGCAGGCTGGCCAGCCGATCGGCCTCCAGCTCGAAGGCAACCGGCAAGCGATCACGCGCCAGCACCTGGTAGTAGGCGGTGTAGTCGTCGCTGGTGAACGCGTTCTCTTCGGCGCCCAGGTCCCGCAGGATACGCGAGGCTTCGCCGGGGCCGACCTTGGCACTGCCCTTGAACATCATGTGCTCGAGCGCATGGGAAAGGCCGGTCTGGCCAGGCGTCTCGTAGCTGGAGCCGACCTTGTACCAGATTTGCGAGACCACCACTGGCGCGCGATGGTCTTCGCGCACGACCACTTTGAGGCCGTTATCCAGGATGAATTCGTGAGTGGGTTGCACATCGGCGGCGAAGGCCGCAAGCGGGAGGCACAGCGTGCCGAGCAACAGGCCAGCGGCGCGGCGGGCTAGAGCATTCATACGGTGTTTAACCTGTTCGGCGGCCCGCTGGGTTTAGCGTCGGCAGGCCAGGAGGTGCTAGGATACTGATCCGGTTGCCTGGCGACCATGCCTGTCGCCGTTCTGGCCTGCAGGACATCAAGACAAAACGTTGCGCATGAACCAGCCGGCTTCTAGATAGTCTGTTCTGCGTAGAAAGAATTCCTGATGCGCCCTAGCGGGCCATCGCTACCCTGAGATAGCCGTCTTCCATGTTTGGTTCCAACGACGACAAAAAAGCGCCGGCCGAGGCTGGCGAGAAGAAAGGCCTGTTCGGCTGGTTCCGCAAGAAGCCGCAGCCACCTGCGCAAGCGGACGTGCCGGCGGAAAAATCCCCAGCTGTCGAAGCGCCCGCACTAGCTGATTCCGAGCGAGCGGAGGTGCCTGCGCCGCTGGACGAGCACGCCGCTGCGGCCCCGGTCGTTGCGCCGCGTGCGGAGCCTATACCCCCTGCTCCCGTGACGGCTGAGCCCTTGCCAGAGGTCGCCGTGCCCGAGGCACCGGCGCCGGTAGTCGATCCTGCACCGCACGTGCCCGCGCCTGTTCAAGCGGTCGCGCCTGAAGCCGAAATCCCTGCCCCCGTGAGCAACCTGGTGCTGCCGGTTGCAGAAGAACCCGTGGCGCTGGTGCCCGATCTGCAAGCCAAGGCGCCACCGGTCATTCCTGATCGCCCGGCGCCTGCGCCAGCGGTCCAGCCCATTGCAGAGCCGCCCAAGGTCGATCTGCACGTCGAGGCCGAGGCTGCCCCGCCCGTCGAGGCCGCCCAGGCCGAGCCTGTGAAAGCAGGCTTTTTCGCCCGCCTCAAGCAGGGATTGTCGAAAACCAGCGCCAGCATTGGCGAAGGCATGGCCAGCCTGTTCCTGGGCAAGAAAGTCATCGACGACGACTTGCTCGACGAGATCGAGACTCGCCTGCTGACCGCCGACGTCGGGGTGGAGGCCACGTCCACCATCGTTCAGAACCTGACGCAGAAGGTGGCTCGCAAGCAGCTGGCCGACGCCGATGCGCTGTACAAGTCCTTGCAGGAAGAACTGGCCGCGTTGCTCAGGCCTGTCGAGCAGCCGCTGGTCGTGGCGGCGCAGAGCAAGCCTTATGTGATCCTGGTGGTAGGCGTCAATGGCGCTGGCAAGACCACCACCATCGGCAAGCTGGCCAAGAAGCTGCAAATGGAAGGCAAGAAAGTGATGCTCGCTGCAGGCGACACCTTCCGGGCCGCGGCGGTCGAGCAATTGCAGGTGTGGGGTGAGCGTAACCGCATCCCGGTGATCGCGCAGCACACCGGCGCCGACTCCGCCTCGGTGATCTTCGACGCGGTGCAGGCAGCCAAGGCCAGGGGCGTGGATGTGCTGATCGCCGATACCGCCGGGCGCCTGCACACCAAGGACAACCTGATGGAGGAGCTGAAGAAGGTCCGTCGCGTCATTGGCAAGCTCGATCCCGATGCACCGCACGAAGTGCTGCTGGTGCTCGACGCCGGTACTGGCCAGAACGCCATCAGCCAGGCCAAGTATTTCCACCAGAGCGTGGAGCTGACCGGCCTTGCGCTCACCAAGCTCGACGGTACCGCCAAGGGGGGTGTCATCTTCGCCCTGGCCAAGCAATTCAAGCTGCCTATCCGGTTCATCGGTGTTGGTGAAGGGATCGATGACCTGCGCACCTTCGAGGCCGAGCCGTTCGTCAAGGCCCTGTTCGCCGAGCGAGACTGACCATGATTCGATTCGAACAGGTTGCCAAGCGCTACCCCAACGGCCACGTGGGGCTGCACGAGCTGAGTTTCCGGGCGCGTCGGGGCGAATTCCTGTTCGTCACCGGGCACTCGGGCGCAGGTAAAAGTACGCTGCTGCGCCTGCTGCTGGCCATGGAGCGTCCTACCAGCGGCAAACTGATGCTGGCCGGGCAGGACCTGGGCCAGATCAGCAATTCGCAGATCCCGTTTCTGCGCCGCCAGATAGGCGTGGTGTTCCAGAACCACCAGTTGCTGTTCGACCGCACGGTCTTCAACAACATTGCCTTGCCCCTGCAGATACTGGGCTTGTCCAAGGCCGAGATCGCCAAGCGCGTGGACTCGGCGCTGGAGCGGGTGTCTCTGGTCGACAAAGGCGAGCTGTACCCTGCCGACCTGTCGACCGGCCAGCAGCAGCGCGTGGGTATCGCCCGCGCCATCGTGCACCAGCCAGCCCTGCTGCTGGCCGACGAGCCAACGGGTAACCTGGACCCGCGCCTGGCTGCGGAAATCATGGGGGTGTTCGAGGACATCAACCGATTGGGCACAACGGTCTTGATCGCCAGCCACGACCTGGCCCTGATCGCGCGCATGCGTCACCGCATGCTCACCTTGCAGCGCGGGCGTCTGATCGGCGACGGGGAGGCCGGACAATGAGTACGACACGATCACCGAAGGTCTCCGAGCGCGTCGCGCCTAAACCTGCCGACCCACAGCCTGCGAAGAAACGTGGCGCAGGCTCCGACGATGACGGTCCGGACCTGCGATCGCTCATGCATGCCTGGCTCGAGAGCCATCGCGCCAGCCTGGCGGATAGCTTACGGCGACTGGGCAAGCAGCCCATTGGCAGCTTCTTCACGTGCATGGTGATGGCCGTGGCGCTGAGCATGCCCATGGGGCTGTCGTTGTTGCTCAAGAACATCGAGCAGTTGGGCGGGTCCTGGCAGCGCGCCGCGCAGATATCCCTGTACCTCAAGCTCGATGCCAGCAGCCGTGACGGCGAGGCGTTGCGCGATGAAATCAAGGGCATGCCTGGCGTAGCAGAGGCGCAGTATGTCAGTCGCGAGCAGGCGCTGCAGGAGTTCCAGCAGCAATCGGGCCTGGGCGAGGCGCTGCGTGAGTTGCCCGACAACCCACTGCCCGGCGTGGTCGTGGTGACCCCGACCGAAGTCGACAAGCCGGCCTTGGAAGCGTTGCGTCAGCGCCTGTCGGAGTTGCCGCGCGTCGATGTAGCGCAGCTGGACCTGGTGTGGGTCGAGCGGCTGGCGGCCATCCTCAAGCTTGGGGACCGGTTCGTTTTCGGGCTGGCCGTCATGCTCATTTCTGCGCTGCTTTTAGTAATTGGCAACACAATTCGTCTACATATCGAGAACCGCCGTGTCGAGATCGAAGTGATCAAGCTGGTGGGGGGCACCGATGCGTACGTACGCCGGCCTTTCCTGTACATGGGGGCCTTGTACGGCCTGGGCGCGGGCCTGTTGGCCTGGGCCATCCTGGCGTTTGGCCTAGGGTGGCTGAACGAGGCCGTGGTGAGCCTGTCCGGTCTGTATGGCAGCGATTTCGCCTTGGGTGGCGTACCTGCCTCCGATGGTCTGTCGCTCTTGATCGGAGCGGTGCTGTTGGGGTATATCGGTGCATGGATTGCAGTCGCCCGCCACTTGAACGAGCTGGCGCCGCGATAGTTTTTATTGGCCAGCATTGGCCTGGGCGTGCCCGTTGGAACTTGTACCTGGGCCCCAGGTCTATGTAGGCAGCGCCTGAAAAGCGCGAGTTCAGTAAGTCGGAGGTTCTTGAATGACCACATCGTTGCAACCTGCGTATGCCCTGGTCCCCGGTGCAAACCTGGAGTCCTACGTGCATACGGTCAACAGCATCCCGCTGCTGACTGTCGAGCAGGAGCGTGATCTGGCTGAGCGTCTCTATTACGAGCAGGACCTCGAAGCTGCTCGGCAGATGGTAATGGCCCACCTGCGGTTCGTCGTGCATATCGCCCGTAGCTATGCCGGTTATGGGCTGGCCCAGGCCGACCTGATCCAGGAAGGCAACGTTGGCCTGATGAAGGCCGTCAAGCGCTTCAACCCTGAAATGGGCGTGCGCCTGGTGTCGTTCGCCGTGCACTGGATCAAGGCCGAGATTCACGAGTTCATCCTGCGCAACTGGCGTATCGTCAAGGTGGCGACCACCAAGGCCCAGCGCAAGCTGTTCTTCAACCTGCGCAGCCAGAAAAAGCGTCTGGCCTGGTTGAATAACGACGAAGTGCACCGGGTTGCCGAAAGCCTGGGGGTCGAGCCTCGTGAAGTCCGCGAGATGGAAAGCCGTCTGAGCGGTCACGACATGGCGTTCGATCCGGCAGCCGAAGCCGATGACGACAGTGCCTTCCAGTCGCCTGCGCATTACCTGGAAGACCACCGTTACGACCCGGCAGTACAGCTTGAAGATGCAGACTGGAGCGACAACTCCACCAGCAACCTTCATGAGGCCTTGCAGGGTCTGGATGACCGTAGCCGGGATATTCTGTACCAGCGCTGGTTGGCCGAAGAGAAAGCTACCCTGCATGAGCTGGCCGAGAAATACAGCGTGTCGGCCGAGCGTATTCGCCAGTTGGAGAAGAACGCGATGAACAAGGTCAAGGCCTTGATCGCAGCCTGATCGTTCTCTGTTCGACAAGAAAGCCGCTGCCCCGCAAAGGAACAGCGGCTTTTTCATGTCTGCCCTGTACGCGGTGCCAGGCTCAGGGCCTGCGTGATGTGTCCAATTGCATCAAGTAGCTTGGCCCACCCAGCTGGCTCATCTGGCGGCGAATCCAGCCAGCACGGCTGGCCACGTAGGTGCTTGGCTTCCCAGCATTCCACTTGAGAGGGCTGGGCAGCACCGCGGCCAGTTGCGCGGCTTGTTGCCGGCTGAGTTGACTGGCCTCCACACCAAAGTGATGGCGAGCGGCTGCCTGGGCGCCGAACACACCCTGGCCCCACTCGGCACTGTTCAGGTAGACCTCAAGAATGCGCTGCTTGGTCCAGAACAGCTCGATCAAGCCGGTGAACCATGCTTCCAGCCCCTTGCGCAGCCAGCTGCGCCCCGGCCACAGGAACAGATTCTTGGCCACCTGTTGGGTCAGGGTGCTGGCTCCGCGCACGCTACCGCCACGCTCGTTGAAAGCCAGGGCTGCCTGGATGGCGGGTATGTCGAACCCCCAATGGCTGGCGAACTTCTGGTCTTCGCCAGCGATGACCGCCACCTTGAGGTCATCGGAGATATGGTCCCAACCCACCCATTCGCGCTGCAGATCAATCGGTTCGCCGCTCACCCACGATTGCACCTTGCGCTCGAGCATCAACGCCGTCCCGGGCGGGGGCACCCAGCGAAACACCAGAACCAGCACGATACTGACGGCAGCAAACCAGAGCAGGGCGCGCAGAAGACGTCGGAGAAGGTTTCGCAGCATAGGGTGGCTTGGCCGGACGTTTGGGAAGGGCCATTATACAGACCCGATTCGAGGAGTCGTCCCATGCTTCGCAGCTTCCTGATGCTTGCCGCTTTTTTCGGCTTTACCGGCGTGGCCCTGGGCGCCTTTGCAGCCCACGGCCTGAAAAATCGACTCAGCGCTGACTACCTGGCTATCTTCCACACCGGTGTCACCTACCAACTGGTTCACGCGCTGGCGCTGTTTGGCGTGGCATTGCTGGCGGTCCATCTGCCTGGCCGGCTGGTGGGTTGGGCTGGTTATCTGTTCGTGCTGGGTATCGTGCTGTTCTCCGGCAGCCTGTACCTGCTGACGCTGACCGGCATCAGCAAGCTGGGCATGATCACGCCCATCGGTGGCCTGTGCTTCCTGGCAGGGTGGCTTTGCCTTGGGCTCGCCGCGTGGCGACTGGGCTGACTGCCCAGTCCACATTAACGACTAATGGCGTGCGGTGGCCTTGGGTTGCGCGGCCTTTCGGCGCTAGAATGCGGGCCCCAAAGAACAATGGTGGCCGTGAGCATGCGTATCCAACTGAACGGTGAACCCTACGAATTGCCTGCTGGCGAAAGCGTCGCCGGGCTACTGGCACGCCTTGAGCTGGCTGGCCGCCGCGTGGCGGTGGAGCTGAATCAGGACATCGTGCCGCGCAGTCAGCATGTCACCACCGCGCTGAGCGATGGCGACCAGGTCGAAGTGGTGCACGCGATTGGCGGCGGCTGACCGCTGTCGGCAACCCAACGGCAGGCCCCGCAACCTTTTCCCGAGGAACAACGATGAGCAACGTTCGCAGCGACAAGCCCTTCACCCTGGCCGGGCGTACCTTCCAGTCGCGCCTGCTGGTAGGCACCGGCAAGTACCGTGACATGGAGCAAACCCGCCAGGCCATCGAGGCCTCTGGTGCCGAGATCGTGACTGTCGCGGTGCGCCGCACGAACATTGGTCAGAACCCGGGCGAGCCGAACCTGCTGGACGTACTGCCACCGGACCGCTACACCATTCTGCCCAATACTGCCGGCTGCTATGACGCCGTCGAAGCGGTGCGTACCTGCCGCCTGGCCCGGGAGCTGCTCGATGGGCATAACCTGGTCAAGCTGGAAGTGCTGGCCGACCAGAAAACCCTGTTCCCCAACGTAATCGAAACCCTCAAGGCCGCCGAGGTGCTCGTCAAGGATGGCTTCGACGTGATGGTCTACACCAGCGACGACCCGATCATCGCCCGCCAACTGGCCGAAGCCGGCTGTATCGCCGTCATGCCCCTGGCTGGCCTGATCGGTACAGGGCTTGGCATCTGCAACCCCTACAACCTGCAGATCATCCTCGAAGAATCCAAAGTACCGGTGCTGGTGGATGCTGGCGTAGGCACTGCCTCCGACGCCACCATCGCCATGGAAATGGGCTGCGAGGCGGTGCTGATGAACTCGGCCATCGCCCATGCCCAGCAACCGGTATTGATGGCCGAGGCCATGAAGCACGCCATCGTGGCGGGTCGCATGGCGTACCTGGCCGGTCGCATGCCCAAGAAACTCTATGCCAGCGCCTCTTCGCCGCTGGATGGTCTGATCAAGTAAGAGCCCCTGATGACTGATTCGCAAGATCTGCCGAACGCCGCCGACGGCGACGCCCGCCCACACCGCCGCATCAAGAGCTTCGTGATGCGTGCCGGGCGCATGACCGAAGGCCAGCAGCGCGGCCTGGACCAGGGTGGGCCGCTGTACATCCTGCCGCTGGCGGACAGCCCGGTCGACTACGACCAGGTCTTCGGCCGCTCGGCACCGCGCACGCTGGAAATCGGCTTCGGCATGGGTCATTCCCTTCTGGAAATGGCCGCCGCTGCGCCTGAGCAGGACTTCATCGGTGTCGAGGTCCATCGCCCAGGCGTAGGGGCGCTGCTCAATGGCGTGCTCACCCAAGGGCTGACCAACTTGCGGGTATACGATTGCGATGCCATCGAGGTATTGAACCGTTGCGTGGCCGACGACAGCCTTGACCGCCTGATGCTGTTCTTCCCTGACCCTTGGCACAAGGCGCGCCACCACAAGCGCCGCATCGTCCAGCTGGCGTTCGCCGAGTTGGTACGGCGCAAGCTCAAGCCCGGCGGCGTGTTTCACATGGCCACGGATTGGGAACCCTATGCCGAGTACATGCTGGAAGTGATGAATGCAGCCCCTGGCTATCGCAATCAAGCAGCGGACGGTACCTACGTGCCGCGCCCGACCGAGCGGCCGATCACCAAGTTCGAACGCCGCGGCGAGCGCTTGGGCCATGGTGTCTGGGACCTGAAATTCGAAAAGACCGCGTGACCCGCTAAGCCTGACGCTGTGCGGATGGACAAAAAGCTGCCTTGCAAGCGCTAGTATTTGGGGCCACGGCGCGGCCCCAGCGATCTTGATGAACAGCATCATTCTGCAAGGTCGGTTTTTGAGTGCCGACAACCACGGGGGCTAACGCCAGGGCGTTACGTAAAAGGCGGCCGGACTGCTACAGCTTCAGCCGCGACGGTCCGCCACCACGCCGATCAGCGCCAGGACCACCAGCAGCACAGGCGCCAACGCGTAGTTGTTGAACTGGCTCAGCCCCTTCAAAACCCAGGGTGTGGCGTAGATCAAGGCCGCGCCGCTGCCGATCATCACCAGCAATGCCATCAGCGGCACCCGCAGGGCCCCTGTCAGCCCGCCCAGGCGCTGCTCGGCCCAGGCCTTGATGTCCGTCCCGAACAGCACCAGCAGACAGCCTACCAACGCCAGAGAAATCTCCGACAAGTTGCTGCGGCTCCAGCGGGAAATCGTCGCGAGCAGGTCGAGTACCAGATCCATGGGTCATCCTTAGGTCAAGAAATACTGCAGCAAGTCATTGAGGAACAGTTGGCCCCTGGGCGTTGCCACCAGTCGATCCGGTTCGACCTGCAAAAGCCCCCTTTGTTCTGCCAGGCGACGGGCTTGGGCGAGCCGTGCGAGCGGCAACCCGGTGCGGTCGGTGAACAGCTGCGCTTCCACACCCTGGGTCAGGCGCAGCGCGTTCATCAGGAACTCGAAGGGCAGCTCGTCCTCGGGCAACTGTTTTTCGCCGGCCTTGAACGGTTTGGCCAGGTTCAGGTAGTCCTTGGGCAGCCGGGTTTTCCAGGTGCGTATGATACGGCCGTCCGCATAGGTGAGCTTGCCATGGGCCCCGGCACCAATGCCGATGAAGTCTCCGAAGCGCCAGTAGTTGAGGTTGTGGCGGGCAGCGCGCTCGGGCTGAGCGTAGGCAGACACCTCGTACTGGCCGAACCCATTGGCCGCCATCAGGCCCTGGCCGGCTTCCTGGATGTCCCAGAGGATATCGTCCTCGGGCAGCTCGGGCGGCTGGTTCCAGAATACGGTGTTGGGCTCTACCGTCAGTTGATACCAGGACAGGTGCGTGGGCCCGAGCTCGATTGCCTGACGCAGATCGCCCAGGGCGTCGTCCATCGATTGGTCGGGCAAGCCATGCATCAGGTCCATGTTGAAGTTGTCGAAGCCTGCGGCCCTTGCCATGCCAGCAGCGCGGATCGCCTCCTCGCCGTTGTGGATGCGGCCCAGCGCTTGCAGCTTGGCGGGTTGGAAACTCTGCACGCCAATGGACAGGCGGTTGATGCCGGTCTGGCGATAGGCCTTGAACTTGTCCTGTTCGAACGTTCCCGGGTTGGCTTCCAGGGTGATCTCAATGTCCGAAGCGAATGGGATGCGTTGCTCGACGCCGCGCAGCAACCGGCTTAGGGCATCGGCACTGAACAGGCTTGGTGTGCCACCACCGAAGAAGATCGAGGTGATGACGCGGCCCTGGACTGCGGCCAGTTCCTGGTCCAGGTCGGTCAGCAGCGCCGCAACGTAGGCCGCTTCGGGCAGCTCAGGCCCCGCGGCATGGGAGTTGAAGTCGCAGTAGGGGCATTTGCGCACGCACCACGGAATATGGATGTACAACGCCAACGGCGGCAGCTGGCTGATGCCCGGTGCCTGGATGAGCGACGACGTCAGGGTCATGCCAGGCCCAGACGTTGACGCAGCAGCGCCATGGCGCGGGCACGGTGGCTGATCTGGTTCTTGTCAGCCGGGGTCAGGTCGGCGCTTGAGCAATCACGTTCTGGCACCCAGAACAGTGGGTCGTAGCCAAACCCGTGTTCGCCGCTTGCCTTGAGCAGGATGCGACCATGCCACAGGCCTTCGCACAGGATTGGCAACGGATCATCGGCATGACGCACCAGCGCCAATACACAGACGAACTGCGCACCGCGCTCGGCCTCGGGTACGTGCTTCAGCGCGTCGAGCAACTTGGCGTTGTTGGCGGCATCGCCTTGGCCGTCGGCATAACGCGCTGAGTAGATGCCAGGTGCACCTCCCAGGTAATCCACGGCCAGACCGGAATCGTCCGCCAAGGCGGGCAGCCCGGAAATGCGCGCGGCATTGCGGGCTTTCAAGATGGCGTTCTCGACGAACGAGAGGCCGGTTTCTTCCGGCTCGACCTGGCTGAATTCGCCAATCGATCGCAATTGCACGGATTGACCGAGCATCGCCTGCAGTTCCTTGAGTTTGCCGGCGTTATGGCTGGCCAATACGAGTTGCTGGAAATTCATCATTCGCCTGGGAAAACGTCCTGGTTGAAGCTGAAGGAGTGACTGACACCACCGGCTTGGACACCTAGCTCGAAGACGACGGTCTCAGGGTGTTCGATCTTGAATTGGGCGACGTAAGACGCGGTGCCGTGGTCGGTGACCTGCTTGAAGGCCAGGGGCTGCTTGCGCCCGGTCAGGTCCTTGACCGCGCCGCTGACCACGGCCGTGATAGGTTTGCCGGCTCTGAGTACGGTGAGGCTGAGCACGCCCTGGTGACGGCTGCGGACCAGGCCTGTGGCCGCTGCGACCTGCGGGGTGAGCATGCTTGAGGTAAACGCGCCGTAGTGCACCGTGATATCGCCAAATACCTCTTTGCGAGCAGCGCGTGCAGTATCGGCTGCCAGTGCTGGCATTGCCAGACACAGGCTGATCAAAAGCAGGGCAAGGCGACGCATGGTGCAGATTCTCCTGGGTCAGACCGCGAGTTGATGTGCCTGCGGGCCGGGGCTGCTGACGCGGTAGATACCGATTTCGCCCAGAAGGTTAGGCCACAGCCGGCCGCCCAGACCGTTGCGGTGCATATGATCCACCGCCAGCCGGTCCAGCACCTTGGCCTTGCGCTCGTGGACCAGCTCTTCGAAGTCGGCGAAGGTGCAGAAGTGGATGTTAGGGGTGTTGTACCAGGTGTACGGCATGAAGTCCGAGACGGGCATGCGGCCTTTGGTCGCCAGGTACCACCGGCAGCGCCAGTGACCGAAGTTGGGGAAGGTGATGATGCACTGGCGACCGACGCGCAGCATTTCGTCCAGGATGCGGTCGGGGTACTCCACCGCCTGCAAGGCCTGGGTCATGATCACCACATCGAAACTGTCGCTGGCGAAATTGCCCAGGCCTTTGTCCAGGTCCTGCTCGATGACGTTCACGCCCTTGGCCACGCAGGCGGCGATATTGTCCCCGTCGATTTCGAGGCCGTAGCCGGTGACCTGCTTGCGGTCGCGCAGCGAAGCCAGCAGCTCGCCGGTACCACAGCCCAGGTCCAGTACCCGGCTGCCGGCGGGAATCCAGTCGTGGATGATTTCCAGATCGGCTCTCATGCTGTCCTCAGAGGGTAATGCGGTTCATGTAGTTCGAGAAACCCTGCATGTAGCGAGGCGTGGGAATCAGGAAGGCATCGTGGCCGTAGGGCGAGTCGATTTCCAGGTAGCAGACGTTCTTGCGCGCCGCCATCAGGGCATCGACGATTTCCCGCGAGCGGGCCGGCGAGAAGCGCCAGTCGGTAGTGAACGACATGATGCAGTAGTTGGCCTTGACATGGGCCAGGGTCGCGGCCAGATCGCCATTGTGCGCCGCCGCCGGGTCGAAGTAGTCCAGTGCTTTGGTCATCAGCAGGTACGTGTTGGCATCAAAGCGCCCGGAGAATTCTTCGCCCTGGTAGCGCAGGTAGCTTTCAACCTGAAATTCCACACTGTGGAAGTCGTAGTTGAGCTTGTCACTCTTGAGCTCGCGACCGAATTTCTCACCCATCGAGTCATCCGACAGGTAGGTGATATGCCCGACCATGCGTGCCAGCATCAAGCCCCGCTTGGGAATCACGCCCTGATCCTGGAACGAGCCGCCATGGAACTCGGGGTCGGTGAGAATGGCCTGGCGCGCCACCTCGTTGAACGCGATGTTCTGCGCGGACAGCTTGGGCGCCGAGGCGATATCGATACAGTGGCGCACGCGCTCGGGATAGCTGATGGTCCATTGCAGCGCTTGCATGCCGCCCAGGCTGCCACCCACCACGGCGGCCCACTGCGCGATGCCCAGGCGCTCTGCCAGGCGGACCTGGCTGTGAACCCAGTCTTCGACGGTCAGGATTGGGAAGTCGGCGCCATAGGCCTTGCCAGTGGCCGGGTTGATGCTGCTTGGCCCGGTGCTGCCATTGCAGCCGCCCAGGTTGTTCAGGCTGACCACGAAGAAGCGGTTGGTGTCGATGGGCTTGCCTGGGCCGATGCAGCTGTCCCACCAACCCGGCTTGCGGTCAGTGGCAGCGTGGTAGCCCGCGGCATGGTGGTGCCCAGACAGGGCATGGCAGATCAGTACTGCATTGCTCGCGCTGGCGTTCAGCGTGCCATAGGTTTCGTAGACCAGCTCGTAGCTGCTCAGCGAACGGCCGCAGGCCAGAGCCAGCGGCTCGTCGAACCGGGCGGTCTGGGGTACGACCAGACCGACGGAATCTTCTGGAAAGACAGTGGACATCGACCCTGCTCACGCTTGACGGAGGCGTAAGTCTAAAGAGCACCACCCCCAGCGGCAAGCGCAGGCTTGTCGCCAGGGTGCTGCCGGGTCAGATCATCCGCCACAGCTCCTGCGGCATGCCAGCGTAGGCAGCCAGTGGTGGCATGACGAACGACTGGATGACCTGAATGGCCAGGAACGCGAAGATCGGCGAAATATCCATGCCCCCCAGGTTTGGCACGATACGGCGGAACGGCGCCAGCACCGGCTCGCTGATCTGATACGCAAGCTCGGCCGCCGGGTTGTGACTGTTCGGCGCTACCCAGGAAACGATCACCATGACGATCATTGCCACCCAGAAGATTTTCAGGAACAGCGAGGTGATGCCGATAATGGCCCATAACAGCAGGTGCAGCACATCACCGAAGGTGCCGTAGGTCACCATCAGCACGAACCCCATCAGCAGGGCTTGGATGAGCACGGCCAGCAGTAGCGATGAAGTATCCAGCCCGGCGATGCTGGGTACGATCCGGCGGATCGGCTTGAGCAGCGGCTGGGTCGCGCGTACCGTGAACTGGCTGAGCGGGTTGTAGAAGTTGGCCTTGACCAGTTGCAGCACAAAGCGCAACAGGACGATCACCAAGTACAGGCTGACCAGTGTTTGCACCACGAAAATCGCGGCGCCGGACAGTGCATTCATTTGAAACTCCTTATTTGCCCAGTTGCTCGGCCAGCTCAGCAGAGCGTGTGGCTGCAGCGTGCAGCGCCTGCTCCACGATGGCCTCGAAACCACTGGCCTGGAACGATTTGATAGCGGCTTCGGTGGTGCCGGCAGGTGATGTCACGCGGCGGCGCAATTCGGCGGCGTCCACATCGCTGGCAACCGCCATGCGGGCGGCGCCCAACGCCGTGTGCAAGGTCAGCTCGGTGGCGGTCTCCCGAGGCAGGCCGAGCTTCTCGCCCGCCGCAGTCATGGCCTCGATCAGCAGGAAGAAATACGCAGGGCCGCTACCGGAGACGGCGGTCACTGCATCCAGTTGCTGCTCCTGTTCGAGCCAGAGCGCCGTCCCTACCGCCGACAACAGTTGCTCGGCCTGCTGGCGTTGCTCGGCCGTGACTTCGGCTGTGGCGTACAGGCCACTGACGCCCTGGCGCAGCAGCGACGGCGTGTTGGGCATGCAGCGCACTATCGGGTGGCTGCCCACCCAGCTCTGCAGGCTGGCGCAGGTGATGCCCGCAGCGATGGACACGATCAGCTGGCCTTCCTTCAGGTCATCGCGCAAGGCCTGGCACACGGTCTTCATCACCTGCGGCTTGACCGCCAGCACGATCACATCGGCGCCTTCGATGGCCTGTGCATTGTGCTCGAAGGTTTCGATGCCCTGTTCGGCCTGGAGGCGAGTACGGGTTTCGGCACCGGGGTCGCTGGCGCGAATGTGCGTCGCCTCCACGCCCTGGGCACGCAGACCACCGATCAGGCTTGCGGCCATGTTGCCGGCGCCGATAAAGGCAATACGTGTCTTGCTCATGTCAGGTCCTTGTTAGGAAAAGTGAGTTAAGCATGTCATCAAGCGTTGCCGTAGTCGCGGGCACCAAACAAGGCGGTGCCGATACGGACCCAGGTCGCGCCTTGAGCAATTGCCGCTTCCAGGTCATGGCTCATGCCCATGGACAGGGTGTCCAGGCCCAGCCCGAGCGCGTCCTGTAACTGGCGCAGCTGGGCGAACGCTGCTTCCTGGGCGTTACGATCATCGGTAGGTTCGGGGATTGCCATCAGCCCACGCAAACGCAGGTTGGGTAGGGCAGCCACGGCCTCCACCAGTGCGGGCAGTTGCGCGGGTGCGCAACCGGCCTTGCTGGCCTCACCGCTGACGTTCACCTGAAGGCAGATGTTGAGCGGCGCCAGGCCAACTGGGCGCTGTTCTGAAAGGCGTTGGGCGATTTTCAGGCGGTCCACGGAATGCACCCAGTCGAAATGCTCGGCAATGGCCTTGGTCTTGTTCGACTGAATAGGGCCAATGAAGTGCCAGGTCAGAGGCAGGTCGATGAGTTGCTGTTGTTTAGTCAGCGCCTCTTGTAGGTAGTTTTCCCCGAAATCCTGCACGCCTGCGGCGTGGAGTTCGCGTATGGCGGCGGCCGGCTTGGTTTTGCTGACGGCCAGCAACCGGACGTCGGCGGGATTACGCCCGGCAGCCTGGGCACCCCGGTTGATGCGGTCGCGAATCGAGGAAAGGTTGTCTGCTAGGGTGGACATAGATCGAGGCCGGCAGCTGAAGTTTCGCCGCATTTTACCTGGTTGAAGGCAGATGGGGAGTCTCATGGATGTGACAGACCTGCTGGCGCTTGCCTTGAAGGCAGGTGCCAGCGACCTGCACCTGGCTGCAGGCCAGGCGCCGACGGTGCGCGTGCATGGCGTGCTGCAACGCCTGCCCGTGCCGATGGCAACGCCGGATGGATTGATGCGAAGCATGGAAACGTTGCTCGACGCCGACCCGTATCGACAGTGGGTCGCCGGTCACGACCTGGACCTGGCACTGGAGCTGCCCGCACTTGGGCGGTTTCGCGTGAACCTGTTCAGGCAGATGAACGGCCCTGCGCTCACGTTCCGCTTGATCCCCGCGCGGCTCGCCTGCGCCGAAGCGCTTGGCCTGGGCGAGATTGCCCAAACCATTGGCCAATACCGTGACGGTCTGGTGCTCATAGGTGGGCCGACGGGCAGTGGCAAGACGAGCACGTTGGCAGCCCTGCTCGATCAGATGAGCCGCGAGCGCGCGCTGCACATCGTCACCCTCGAGGATCCGATCGAGGTCGTCCATGCCAGCCATCAGGGCGTGGTCAACCAGCGTGAGGTCGGCCGAGATTGCTGCAGCTTTGCCCAAGGCCTGCGCAGTGCGTTGCGTCAGGACCCCGACGTGATCGTGCTGGGCGAGTTGAGAGACCTGGAAACCATTCGTCTTGCACTGCGTGCCGCCGAAACGGGTCATCTGGTACTGGCAACCGTTCATACACGCTCAGCGGTGAACAGCATCGACCGGGTAGTAGAGGTATTCCCTGCGCAGGAAAAGGCATGGGTGCGCGCGATGCTGGCAGACTCGCTGCGAGTGGTAGTGGCGCAAGTGCTGGTTGGCCGCCGGGGCGGTGGGAGGGTCGCGGCGCGAGAAGTGCTGGTGGTGACGGATGCTGTCCGCAATCTGATCCGCGAAGGGCGCATGGCCCAGCTCCATTCGGCGATGCAGACCGGCGCGGCAGAGGGTATGCAAACCTTGGACGGGGCCATGAGGCAACTTCGAGCGCGCGGGCTGCTCGCCGAGTGATGCAACCAGGGCCGCTACCCACCACCTAGGGTTGGCAGCGGAGCGGCCCTCCACGGGGTTGCTATGAGGCAGGGTTAACGCTTGGCCAGGCTAAGCTGTTGCTTTTCCTTGGGCAGTACGCGTTTGGCGACCACGTAGTGTTTCTGCCAATAGGGCTTGCTCAAGTTATCGATGCTCACCCGCTTGCCGCGACGCGGCGCATGAATGAAGCGGTCATTGCCCAGGTAGATGGCAACATGGTTGACGCGGCGGCTCTTGATGTTGAAGAAGATCAGGTCGCCCGGCTTGAGATCGCCCTTGGCAACCTTGATGCCGTGACCGCTGGCCATGGCGCTGGAAGTGCGAGGCAGGTTGACCTCAGCCACGTCGTTGAAGGCGTAGCGAACCAGGCCGCTGCAATCGAACCCTTTTTTCGGGCTGGTACCGCCCCAAACATAAGGGGTGCCGAGCATGTTCACGGCACGATCGAGCACGGCGCTGCTTTGCTTGCTCGAAGCAGCCGCCACCGTCTTGCCACGCGACTTACTGGCAGCGTTGCCAGGGCGGGCGTGCAGGGTGGTCTGCTTGATGGGCGTGCGCTTTACCGAGGCGTTGGTGGTGTAACCGGTAAAGCCGTTGGGAAGACGTTGCTCACGGTTGGTGGCGTGGGCGGCCAGGGGCAATAGTAGGCAGAGGGTCAGCCATGTCTTGATCAAAGGCGGCATAGATGAAGCTCTTATGAATAGTTGTGTGTTGGGCGCGCAACTTTATAACAGCTTTTTGATCAAATTTTGATCCGCTGGTCGATTCTTGCTTACCATCCGTCGGCCTTGGCGGAAAAAGTCACAACTTTTTTTAGAAAATTTAATCAGCAACCCACGAGGGCCATGCATGAACACTTATCAACAGGGCGCGCCCTTCCACGACACCCACAGCAAGGTGATCGGCTACTTGCTGTGGATTTTCGGCTTTACCGGCTCGCACCGTTTCTATTACGGCAAGCCCATCACCGGGACGATCTGGTTCTTCACCTTCGGGCTGCTGGGCATTGGCTGGCTCATCGACCTGTTCCTGATCCCGGCCATGGACCGCGAAGCCGACCTGCGTTTCCACTCTGGCCGAATCGACTACAACATCGCCTGGATACTGCTGACGTTCCTGGGCATCTTCGGCCTGCACCGCCTTTATCAAGGCAAGTGGATCACCGCCATCATCTACTTCTGCACGGGCGGGTTGTTCCTGGTGGGCGTTCTGTATGACTTCTGGACGTTGAACGGGCAGGTGTCCGAGCGCAATGCCGGCCAGCGCTGACCGTTAGAAACGCTGGCGCGGCCTGGCCAGGCCGCGCCAGCCTGTGGGCACTGACTGCTATTGGCGGGTCTGACGCTGTTGCAGCAGCAGGTTACTGAAGCCCGCGCCGGCCAATTGCTTCTGGGCGACGGTCAACTGCTCGCGGTTGCTGAACGGCCCGACCAGCACCCGGTACCAGGTTTCGTCCTTCACCGTGCCGGACTCCACTTTCACGCTCTGCCCCAGCAGTATGATCTGCGCGCGCACCTTGTCGGCATCGGCCTGCTTGCGGAACGAGCCTGCCTGGAGGAAGAACTGCGTGGTTGCCGCCGGCTTGATCACCGGAGGGGCAGGCGGTGGTGTCTGGCCCAACAATGCAGCTTGGGCGCGTGCGGTGTCGATCTTGGCGGCCTCTGCCGGGGTCACTGGGGTGACCGGCTGGGCTGGCACAGGTGGCGTCTTCTCGGGCACTGCCTCAGGCGGCACGATGACTTCCGACTCCGGCAGCAAGGTGTAGAAGTCGTACTTGGGCTTTACCGGCTGTTGCGGGGTGGCCTGGGTCGACTTCCCGGCTTCGACCGTCTTTTCGGTTTTCTGCTGTTCGGGCTTGGTGCGTTTGATATCGCCGCCACCGGGTTCGAGCTTCATCAGAAACACGATGAACGCACCGATGGTCAGGCCGACTGCCAGCCATACCCAGCCGGGCATGGGCTGCTTGGCGGGCGCCGTCTGACGACTGGCGCCACGTTTGGGGGCAGGTTTCTTCTTGGCAGCCACCTTACATGCGCTCCAGAGTTTCCAGGCCGAGCAGTTGCAGACCTTGCTTGAGGGTGCGCCCGGTCAGCGCTGCCAGACGTAGGCGGCTTTGTTGCTGCTCGGGCGTCTCGGCAGCCAGGATCGGGCAATTTTCGTAGAAGCTGGAGAACAGGCCTGCCAGGTCGTACAGGTAGCTGCACAAGACGTGAGGCGTGCCCTTGTCGGCTACGTTGTTGAGAATTTCCCCGAACTGGGCCAGGCGCGCGGCCAGGTCCTGCTCGTGAGGCGCTTGCAGCACGATAGTGCCTTCGACTTCGTCAAAGCCCTTGCCCAGCTTGCGGAACACCCCGGCCACACGGGTGTAGGCGTACAGCAGGTAGGGGGCCGTATTGCCTTCGAAGTTGAGCATCAACTCGAAGTTGAAGCTGTAGTCGCTGGTACGGTGCTTGGACAGGTCGGCATATTTCACCGCACCGATACCCACCACCTCACCGATGCGACGCAGGTCGTCTTCGGGCAGGCCTGGATTTTTTTCCTTCACCAGCGCATACGCACGGTCCTTGGCTTCGTTGAGCAGGTCGATCAACTTGACCGTGCCGCCGTCACGGGTCTTGAACGGGCGGCCGTCGGCGCCGTTCATGGTGCCAAAGCCCATGTGCTCCATCTGCATCGGGTGCCCGAGGAAGCCGGCGCGGCGAGCGACTTCGAATACCTGGTTGAAGTGCAGCGCCTGGCGTTGGTCGACGAAATAGAGGGCGCGATCTGCCTTGAGCACATTGCTGCGGTAGCGCACCGCGGCAAGGTCAGTGGTCGCGTACAGGTAGCCACCATCGGCCTTCTGCACGATCACGGGCAGCGGTTCGCCTTCGCTGTTCTTGAACTCCTCCAGGAACACGCACTGGGCACCTTGGTCTTCGACCAACAGGCCCTTGGCCTTGAGTTCGGCGACGACATTGGCCAGGTCATCGTTGTAGGCGCTTTCGCCCATGACGTCGGCCATGGTCAGCTTGACGTTGAGCAGTTCGTAGGTCTTCTGGCAGTGCGACAGCGAGATGTCCTTGAACCGTGTCCACAGGGCCAGGCAGTCAGGGTCACCCGCCTGCAGCTTGACCACCAACCCGCGCGCGCGCGTGGCGAAGGCTTCGGATTCGTCGAAGCGCTTCTTGGCCGCACGGTAGAAGTTTTCCAGGTCGGAGAGTTCGTCGCTGGTGATGGGGTTTTCTTCGAGGTATGCCAGCAGCATGCCGAACTGGGTGCCCCAGTCGCCTACGTGGTTCTGGCGGATCACCTGGTCACCCAGGAACTCGAGTACCCGCGCCACGCTGTCGCCGATGATGGTCGAGCGCAGGTGACCAACGTGCATTTCCTTGGCGAGGTTCGGCGCCGACAGGTCGACCACCACCTTCTGCGCAGGGCCAGCCTTGCGCGCGCCAAGCCGAGGATCGTCAAGCGCTGCGTCCAGGCGGGCGGCCAATGCAGCGGTGTTTTGGAAGAAGTTCAGAAAGCCCGGACCTGCGATCTCGACCTTGCTGATGTCGGCGCTGGCCGGCAGGGCCTGGCTCAGTTTTTCGGCCAGGTCACGCGGCTTCATGCCGGCCGGCTTGGCCAGCATCATGGCAATGTTGCTGGCGAAATCGCCGTGGGTCTTGTCCCTGGCGTTTTCCACCTGGATCGCCGGCGACAGCCCGTCAGGCAACACACCGTCGTTGACGAGTTGGGTGAGGGCTTGCTGGATCAGCTGGCGAATGGTGTCTTTCATAGGAATCTCTTTTCGACCGCAAGCGCGGCGGGCGCCTGGATGCGCTGGTGGAAAAACTGGGCATTATCCGTGGCTGGGCGCGCGTTGCCAACCTTTGGCAGGCACGTGCCCAGCCACGAGGCAACTCGAAAGCCTTCGCTGGGTCCTGATGCAGCCTCGCCGCGCGCGGCGTGGCGCTTTAAACATGCCTTCAGTAAAGATCCACCGGGTCGACGTCCACCGACCAGCGTACCTGGCGCCCGCTTGGCAGTTGCTCCAGCACCAGTAGCCAGGCGCTGATGAGGCGGTGCAGAGGGGCGCGGGTACTGGCCTGCAGCAACAGTTGTGCGCGAAAGCGCCCCGCTCGGCGCTCCATGGGCGCCGGTACCGGGCCAAGCAGTTCGATGCCGGGCAGGCGCTGCTGCGCCATCAGGCGCTCGGCCGCTGTGCAGGCTTCATCCAGAAACGCCTCGGCCTGCCCTGGCTTGTGCGCTTCGGCGCGTAATAAGGCCAAGTGCGAAAAGGGCGGCAAACCGGCGGCGCGGCGTTCGTCGAGCGCCTGTTTGGCGAAGGCAAAATAGCCCTGCTCGGTCAGTTGAACCAGCAAAGGGTGGTCAGCCAAGTGCGTCTGGATGATGACCTTGCCGGGCTCTTCCGCCCGTCCTGCACGGCCAGCGACCTGTACGATCAATTGGGCCATGCGTTCACTGGCGCGGAAGTCCCCGGAAAACAGACCGCCATCGGCATCGAGAATGGCAACCAGCGTTACCCGGGGGAAGTGATGCCCTTTGGCGAGCATCTGCGTGCCGACCAACAGGCTTGGCTGGCCGCGTTGAATGGTTGTGAACAGTTGGTGCATCGCGTCCTTGCGCGAGGTGCTGTCGCGGTCCACGCGCAGCACGGGATAATCCGGGAACAACACCTTCAGGCGCTCTTCGGCGCGCTCGGTGCCGGCCCCGACAGGGCGCAGGTCCACGTGCTTGCATTGTGGGCAGTGATGCGGCAACCGCTCGTCGTAGCCGCAGTGGTGGCAGCGCAGCACGCCGGAGCGCTGGTGAACCGTCATGCGCGCATCGCACCGCGGGCATTCGGACAGCCAGCCGCAGTCGTGGCATAGCAGGGTAGGCGCGAAGCCACGGCGATTGAGGAACACCAGTACCTGTTGTCCCGCCTCTAGGGTCTGGCCAATGGCCTGCTGCAGGGGGCCGCTGATGCCGCTGTCCAGCGGCAGGCTTTTCACGTCCAGGCGCAACATGCGTGGTGCACGCGCACCGCCTGCGCGCTGGGTCATGTGCAGCAGGCGGTAGCGGCCGCTCACGGCGTTGTGCAGGGTTTCCAGGGAGGGCGTGGCCGAGCCAAGCACGATCGGCACGTTCTCCTGATGCGCGCGCACCAGCGCCAGATCCCTGGCGTGGTAGCGCAGGCCCTCCTGCTGCTTATAAGAGCCGTCGTGTTCCTCGTCGATGATGATCAGGCCCGGGTTCTTCATGGGCGTGAACAAGGCCGAGCGTGTGCCGATGATGATGTCTGCCTCGCCGTCACGCGCCGCCAGCCAGGCATCGAGGCGCTCACGGTCGCTGACGTTCGAGTGCACGAGGGCAATGCGGGCGTTGAAGCGCTGCTCGAAACGCGCCAGTGTCTGCGGCCCCAGGTTGATCTCCGGGATCAATACCAGGGCTTGCTTGCCTGCTTCGAGCGTTTCACGAATCAGTTGCAGGTAAACCTCGGTCTTGCCGCTTCCTGTGACGCCCGCCAGCAGAAAAGCGCCGAACTGCCCGAAACCGCCGAGCACGGCATCGAAGGCATCACGCTGTTCTTCGTTCAGGGGCAATTCCGACTGCGCCAGCCAATGCTCACGCCGTTCGGCCGGGCGCTGACGGCGTATTTCTACGCACACCAGCTCTTTGGCCAACAGCAGGTCAAGGCTGTCCTTGTTGAGGTTGAGCTTCGACAGCACGCTGTGGGCCACCCCATGCGGGTGCTGAGCCAGGGTCTTGAGCGCATCGCGTTGGCGAGGTGCACGCGCGATGCGCGGGTCTTCAAGGCGAGCGCCCGGCGCTGCGTGCCAGAAACGTTCCTGGCGCATCTCGGCAGGTTCACCCTGACGCAGCAGGGTAGGAAGCGCCCAGCTCAAGGTGTCACCCAAGCTGTGCTGGTAGTACTGGGCGGTCCACAGGCACAGCTTGAACAGCGAGGCTGGAATGGGCGATACCGGGTCGAGCAGGGCGCTTGCTGGCTTGAGTTTGTCAGCCGGCACCTCGCTTTCGGCACACACTTCTACCAGGACACCGATCATCTCGCGCCGCCCGAACGGCACGCGCAGGCGCATGCCAGGCATCCATGTCTGGTTCGCCATGCCGACCGGCGCCTTGTAGTCGAACAGGCGGCGCAGCGGGGAGGGCAGGGCAAGGCGCAGGATGACGTCGGGCACGCTAAAGGTCTCGGGGGGCGTTTCAGAACTGGCGAGCCTAGCAGACGACGGTCGGTACAAGCGACAACTTGCGCTGGCGCCATGCTCTGGTATTATTTGCCGCCTAATTACGTGCGGTATTCAACAATTGGTGTTGGGTGGCGGCACGCAGCTCGAGGAAGTGACCATGAAAGCTGATATCCATCCGAACTACGAAGCAGTTGCTGTCACCTGCAGCTGCGGCAACAAATTCGAAACCCGTTCGACCCTGGGCGATACCCTGTCGATCGACGTATGCAACCTGTGCCACCCTTTCTACACCGGTAAGCAGAAAGTCCTGGACACCGGCGGCCGCGTACAGAAGTTCGCCGATCGCTTCGGCATGTTCGGTGCCAAGAAAGGCTGATGTGCGTGGCGAACCCTTCGGGTTTCGCAGCGTTGCAGAGAAAAGCGCCCCTTGTGGGCGCTTTTTTTATGCTCGTTTGCTGGGCATCCCAGGCGCTGGCTTTCTGCCCGCCCCCGGCACGTGCGCAATGGGTCGCCGTACGGCATGTGGTCGATGGCGACACCGTGCGCTTGGTCGATGGCCGCAGTGTGCGTCTGATCGGGATCAATGCCCCCGAAATCGGCCGCAAGGGGCAAGCGGATGAGCCTTTTGCCCAGGCTGCCCGAAAACGCTTGCAAGCATTGATCAAGGCCAGTGACGGGCGCGTTGGCTTGGTACGCGGTAAGGAAGCCAAAGACCGGTACGGTCGCACGCTGGCCCACCTGTACAGCCGTGAGGGGCGTAACTTTGAGGCGCAGCTGCTCAGCGAAGGCCTTGCATACCGCATCGCCTTCGCACCCAATACTGAGCTCAGCCGCTGCCAGCAAAGTGCCGAGTCAGTTGCGCGTCAGGCGGCTGTCGGTGTGTGGAAGCGCTCACCGGTGGTGCCCGCCCATGCAGTGCGCAAGCCAGGTTTTGCGCTGGTGTCAGGCCGCGTCACCGCCATCGAACGGAGCCGCGCGGGCATTCGAGTGACCCTCGACAGCGCCGTGACGCTTCATATACCCGCTCGTCTGCGCCGTGCATTCCCCACAGGTTTCTTCGATAACCTCAAGGGGCAAAAGGTCGAGGCCAGGGGTTGGATTCGCAGTGCATCACGTAAGGCTTCCTACACGTCGGGTCAGCGACGCTGGCAGCTGACCCTCACAGACGTCAGCATGCTCGACCGTGTGCAGAGATAAAAGATGTAGACATTTCTACAGCAGATTGTACACACTGAAGCCTGCATGCCCCGTGGGTTGTAGCATAAAGTCTTAGGCTAGAGGCCTTGACACGAGTGACCGGCCAGTCTTGTGACGGCTGGACTCTTTGCGTATCCTCGGCGGTCCGTCAGAACAGCCAATAGCGGAATGCCCAACATGTCAGACCTGAAAACCGCCGCTCTCGAATATCACGCTCACCCTCGTCCAGGGAAACTGAGCGTCGAGCTCTCCAAGCCCACCGCCACCGCCCGTGACCTCGCCTTGGCTTACAGCCCAGGTGTGGCAGAGCCTGTGCGCGAGATCGGTCGTGATCCGGAGCTGGCCTACAAGTACACCGGCAAAGGCAACCTGGTTGCCGTGATTTCCGATGGTACTGCCATTCTCGGTCTTGGCGATCTGGGTCCGCTGGCGTCCAAGCCTGTCATGGAAGGCAAGGGTGTTCTGTTCAAGCGTTTCGCCGGTATCGACGTGTTCGACATCGAAGTCGAGTCCGAGAGCCCGCAGGCGTTCATCGATACCGTACGCCGCATTTCGATCACCTTCGGTGGCATCAACCTTGAAGACATCAAGGCGCCAGAGTGCTTCGAGATCGAACGCACCCTGATCGAGCAGTGCGACATTCCGGTCTTCCACGATGACCAGCACGGCACCGCCATCGTTACGGCCGCCGGCATGATCAACGCCTTGGAAATCGCCGGCAAGACCCTCGAAGACGCCAAGATCGTCTGCCTGGGCGCTGGTGCAGCGGCCATTTCCTGCATGAAGCTGCTGGTCAGCATGGGTGCCAAGGTCGAGAACATCTTCATGATCGACCGCAGCGGCGTTATCCACGCTGGCCGTGACGACCTGAACCAGTACAAGGCGCAGTTCGCGCACGCGACCGACAAACGTACCCTGGCCGATGCCCTCGAGGGTGCTGACGTGTTCGTGGGCCTGTCCGGTCCGAACCTGTTGAGCGCTGAAGGCCTGAAGTCGATGGCCGCCAACCCGATCGTGTTCGCCTGCTCAAACCCCGATCCCGAGATCGCCCCTGAGTTGGCCCATGCCACGCGCGACGACGTGATCATGGCCACTGGTCGTTCCGACTATCCGAACCAGGTCAACAACGTACTGGGCTTCCCGTTCATCTTCCGCGGCGCGCTGGACGTTCGAGCCAAGCGTATTAACGAAGAAATGAAGATCGCCGCTGCCATCGCCCTGAAAGACCTGGCCAAGCAGCCGGTTCCCAAGGAAGTGTGCGAAGCCTACGGTGTGGAAGGCCTGGAATTCGGCCGTGAGTACATCATTCCCAAGCCGCTGGATGCACGCCTGATCACTGTCGTCTCCGACGCCGTGGCCAAGGCTGCCATCGAGTCGGGCGTCGCTACGCTGCCGTATCCGAAGCATTACCCGCTCAAGAACGTTGACGACGTGTTCAACGGCTGATCGTTGTTCTGCACTGACTAACCCGGCTGTCATGGCCTGATGCTGTTTACGTAGGGCCGCGAAGCGGCCCCAACGATATCAAGACAGCATCAAGCCATGACTGCCGGTTTTTTTCATGGCTGGACAAACGAAGGGTTCGCGGAAAATCGCCGGCATCGCGCCGTAATGCCAGGGCCGCGTTGCAGCCCTGTCAGGGTGCCGGTTGGATATCAGAAGAGATCCATGGGCGTTGTTTCATCGGCTGGAAGCGGGCTACCCGGTGCAGTCCCGTTACCCAGTTCATCCACCGAGGGTGGAGAGTCCTCCGCCTTGAACAGCTCGAAATAGGCATTGGGCGTACTTGCCGAGGCAGCACGGCCACTGACCGGATCGACCCGCAGGCTCAGGATGCCTTCAGGCTGCGCAGGCGGGTGCTCCGGCCGGCCTTGCAAGGCAGGGCCCATGAAGCCCATCCAGATCGGCAGTGCGGCAGTGCCACCGTATTCCCGACGACCCAGGGTTTCGGGCTGATCGAAACCAACCCATACCGTGGTCACGTAGTCGGCGTTGTAGCCAGAGAACCAGGCATCCTTGGATTCGTTGGTGGTACCGGTCTTGCCTGCCAGGTCGGTGCGTCCCAGTGCCAGCGCTCGGCGGCCCGTACCGCGTTTGATGACGTCCTGCAGCATGCTGGTGAGGATGTAGGTGGTACGGCCGTCGATAATGCGCTCGGCCACTGCCGGGGCTTGGGGTGCGGGTGTCTGATCGAACGAGCCGGCGGGCTCACCAGGAACCTGCCCAGTGCTGATGGGCTGCTCGGGAGCGGCCAGCCCGGCGTTGTCTTCCGAACCCTGGGGAACGCGTGGCGGGTTGGCCGTGAACAGCGTCTCGCCATTGCGGCTCTCGATACGGTCGATGAGGTAGGGCGAGATTTTATAGCCGCCATTGGCGAACGTACTCCAGCCGGTGGCGATTTCCATCGGCGTCAGGGTGGCGGTACCCAGTGCCAGCGATAGGTTACGGGGCAGGTCCTGCTTGTTGAAACCGAACTTGGCGATGTAGTCGATGGTGCGGTCGATGCCCATGGCCTGCAGCAGCCGGATCGAAACCAGGTTACGTGACTTGTACAGGGCTTCGCGCATGCGAATCGGGCCGAGGAACGTATTGGTGTCGTTCTTGGGGCGCCAGACCTTGTCCACCGACTCGTCGACGAACACGATCGGCGCGTCGTTGACCAGGCTGGAAGCGGTGTAGCCGCTGTCGAGCGCTGCGCTGTAGATGAAGGGCTTGAAACTCGAACCAGGCTGGCGCTTGGCCTGCATGGCACGGTTATAGTTGCTCTGCTCGAACGAGAAGCCGCCGACCAGTGCACGGATGGCGCCGCTGGTCGGGTCCAGGGTGACGAGTGCGCTCTGTGCACTAGGCACCTGGCTGAATTTCAATGACCCGTCATCCAGGCGTTGCAGGCGCACCAGGTCGCCCACTTGGGCAACGTCTGCCGGCGACTGAGGCGCACGGCCCTGGGCATTGGTGTTGATGAACGGACGTGCCCACTTCATGGTGTCCCAGGCCACGGTCTGTTCCTTGCCGTTGCGGGTCAGCACCTGAAGGCCGGTCTTCTCGACGTGGGTAACGATGGCCGGTTCCAGTCCACCCAGTGTGCGCTGCCTGGCCAGTTCGTGGGTCCAGGCCGCCACGGTGCGCCCAGGGAATCGGGCCTCGGGGCCGCGGTAGCCATGGCGCTGATCGTAGTCGGTCAACCCCTTGAGCACCGCCTTGTTGGCGATTTCCTGGGTGTCGCTCGGCACGGTGGTGGTCACGCGCAAGCCTTCGGTGTAGGCGTCGCTGCCGTAGCGGCCGACCATCTCGGCGCGGGCCATTTCGGCGACGAAGGGCGCATTCACCTCCGGCGTGGGCACGTGATAGCGGGCGTTCAGCGGTTCGGCCAGGGCGGCCTGGTAGCTTGCCTCGTCGATCTTGCCGAGCTTGTACATGCGGCCCAGGATCCAGTCACGGCGCTCCTTGGCGCGGACCGGGTTGGCCAGCGGGTTGAAGCGTGACGGCGCCTTGGGCAGGCCCGCGATCATCGCCATCTGCGCCAGGCTCACGTCACGGATCGACTTGCCGTAGTAAACCTGGGCGGCGGCATCGATGCCGTACGCGCGGTTGCCCAGGTAGATCTTGTTCACGTACAGCTCGAGAATTTCGTCCTTGGTCAGCTCGCGCTCGATCTGCAGTGCCAGCAGAATCTCGTTGGTCTTGCGCGAGAAACTGCGTTCGCTGGTCAGGAAGAAGTTCTTCGCCACCTGCATGGTGATAGTGCTGCCACCGGTCTGGATATGGCCGGTCTTGACCAGCTGTGTGGCCGCGCGCATCAGGCTGCTGGGGTCGACGCCATAGTGGTTGAGGAAATTGTCGTCCTCGGCGGACAGAAGTGCCTGAATGAACTGTGGCGGAATCTCCGAGAAGCGGATCGGGGAACGGCGCATTTCGCCAAATTCGGCGATCAGCTTACCGTCGCTGCTGAACACCTTGAGGGGGATCTGCAACTGGATGCTTCTGAGCGAATCGACCGAAGGCAGGTTGGGGCTAAGATACAGAAACGCACCGCTCACACCGAGTACGAGCGCGCAGATGGCTGCGACGGAAGACCACCAGAAGAACTTAAGCAGACGTATCAAGGCTTTTCGGTGTCCAGGTTGTGAATGGATTGCACGCAGGCCCGGCGGGCCGGAAAACGCCGGGCATTATAAGCATTTTTCGCCACGCCGGGGTTACCGCCCGGGCTGCTCGTCGTCTGGCGGCGGCCGGATTCAGGGAACGCCCCAGGGGGTATCGAGCGCAGGGAGGCCGCGATGCTTGGACGCTTTAGCAGGGATGCCGGTTCATTTACAGGGATTGAAATCGTCGAGAATGCGGTGCGGGTGGTTCAGTTGCGCAAACGCAAGCGGGGCTTTGAGGTGCTGTGCCAGACACAGGAATCCTACCGACAGCCAGCGGCCACCACCTGGATGGCCCAGCCAGCACATGCCGCAGCTGCGCTGCGGCGCGCCTTCGAACGTCACGGTCTACGCCAGCATCGAGTGGCCATGGCGCTGCCAGCCGACCAGGTGATCTGCAAGCCGACCTGCCTGCCGCTTCAGGCTTGTGAGGAACAGATCGAAGCGCAATTGCTCGCCGAAGCCGAGCGGCTACTGCCTTTTGCACTGGATGACCTGGCCATGGATTTTCATGTACTGGGCCCCAGCCTTGATGAGCCCAACAGTATCGACGTGATGGTGGCGGCTTGCCGGCAAAGCACGCTGGCACTGGTGCAATCGATGGTGACGCAAGCGGGGCTACAACTCGAGGCCGTGGAGGTCGACACGGTCGCCCTTACCCGCCTGTTACCGTCTGCATTTTCGGATCAGGCAGCCTTGTTGCGGATTGATCGGCAAAACATCGTGCTGCATCGCTGGCAACCCAAGGGCGTCTGCCAGCGATGGGAGTGGACGGCGACTGAACCCATGCGGTCGGGTGAGTTGTCAGAGCAGGTTGCTGCGGCGCTCGTGTCGCAGGGCCTGCCGGCCGACCTGTGGGTGTCAAGCGGCGACTGCATGACCCATCGGCACCTGCAAGCGATGAGCGAAAGGCTCAACGTACATTGCCGGCCGTTACCTGCACCCGGCGGGCTCGAATGTCTCGGCGGCCCCATGCTGCTTGCCAGCACGCTGGCGGCAGGAGGGTTGCGGGCATGATCCGGTTCAACCTGCTTCCTTGGCGCGAGCGGCAGCGGCAAGCGGCCATTCGGCGCTTTCGCAACCAGCTATTGGCAAGCGCATTGGCGGCCCTGTGCGCCGTGACGACGGTCGATCAGTTGGCGCGTCAACGGGCCCACTTGCAGGCGGCCGATAACAAGCAGCGAGCGGCTGAATTGACGGCCCTGGGTGAGCCGGCAGCGTCTAGGGCACAGCTGCAGGACCAGCACGCCACGTCGTCGAGCCAGCTTTCCCGGTTTGAGACGCTGCGCGCTGAGCAGCGCATTCTGGAGGGGTTGTTCACGGACCTTGAGCGCGCCCTGCCAACCACTGTGCAGTTGTTGGGCCTGCAATTTGAAGACAGACACTTGCAGATAACGGGCCTGGCTCCCTCTGGCGCCGTGATCGCCCAATTCATGCGGGACCTGGATCGCTCGGGCATGTTGATCGACCTGCAACTTAAGCAGATCAAAAGCCTGCCCCGTGCCGATCAGTTCCTGCTGACGGCACGCGTCGCTGCGTCCTGGTCATGAAACTGCAGACGGTCTTTGAGCGAGCGGCGGCGTTCGGGCAGTCCGCGCGGGCCAAGAGCCTGGCGCCGGTGCTGCTTGCCTGTTGCCTGTTCATCTTGGGCTGCGCAATACGCCTGCCCGCGGCACTGCAGCAAATGGACCGGGAGCAGGCCAGGGCCCAGGCGCTGGATGAGCGGCAATCGGCCTTGAATGCAGAGCGCGCGGGGCTCGACAGTCTGCGCGCCGCGGTGGCTGAGGCCGAGCAACGCCTGCAGGTGGCCCTGTGGAGCATGGCCGCCGGCCAGGACATGAGCGACCTGGTGGATCACATCGCGGCGTTGGGCCGCGCCCACGGCTTGCTCATCGAGCTGCTGCGGGTGCAAGAGGCGCAAACCCACGGTGATTACCAACAGGTGCCGCTGGAACTGCGGGTCAAAGGCGAGTATGCCGGCGTGCGGCAATGGTTGTTCGAGTGGCTTGGCCAGGCTCGGCTGCTGCGCACTGGCGACATGAGCCTGGAACCTGTCACCGGGCAGCCTGGCATGGTGCAACTGCGGCTGCAGGTCGATGCCTTCCAGGCAACCGTCCCAACGCTGCCGGCACAGGCATTGGCCCAGCTGCCGGCACGCATGCCCGTGGCGGCACCGCACGTCGACCCATTCAGGCCGCAGCAGGACCAACTGCCTGATCGCGGGCTGGCAAGCGTGCCGCTGTCGCAGGTGCGCATGGTTGGCAGTCTGTCGCGGGCGCAGGCTCACGAAGCGCTGTTGATGGCAGCCGGTAGGGTTCATCGGGTAAGCCTGGGTGACCGGGTCGGGCGCGATCAAGGGGTCGTTGCGCATATCGATCCGGGTCAGGTGGAAATTCGCGAACACTGGTTCATGGACGGTGCATGGCACGAGCGCGTTGCGTTTATCTCTATGGCAACACCTGCGGGCAAGGAGGCCCTGATCCTGGATGAGCAAGACATGGAAATGGCTACTCGCAACCCTGCTGTTGCCGTTGACGGCAATGGCCGCCCCCTACCAGGGTGAACGGCTGTCACTGAATTTTCAGGATGTCGAGGTACGCGCCGTGCTGCAGGTGCTTGCCGACCATGCCGGTATCAACCTGGTCGCCAGCGACGACGTCCAAGGGAGCGTCACCTTGCGGCTGGAAGATGTCCCCTGGGATCAAGCGATCGACCTGGTATTGCGCAGCAAGGGCCTGGGTCGACGCCAGGAAGGCAATGTACTGCTGATCGCACCGCTTTCGACCCTGAACGCGCAGTCGTTCGAGGGCACCGCAAATTCACTCGACGTGCAACAACAGCCCATGCGTCGAGAACTGATGCGTATCCACTATGCCAAGGCCGCAGATTTGTCCGAGCTGTTGTTGGCGAGCCTGTCTGAGGACGGCATCCTTGCCGGCAGGGGCAGCCTGGGTGTGGATGAGCGTACCAACACGCTGGTTGTCCACCAGCCGGCGAATCGACTTGCCGAGATTCGGCAACTGATCGCCCAGTTGGATGTGCCCGTGCGTCAGGTCGCGATCGAAGCCCGTATCGTGGAGGCCAATGTCGACTACCAGAAAGGCCTGGGGGTGCGATGGGGCGGCGACCTGTACAGCAACGAACTAAGACCGGGCAAGGACCTGTTTGTAGACCTGGGCGTCGAGCGGGGCGGCAGCAGCCTTGGCGTTGGTCTGTTGCGCGGCGACGTGCTCCTTGATCTTGAGCTCAGCGCCATGGAAAAGAGCGGTGAGGGGGAGATCATCTCGCAGCCCAAGGTAGTGACCGCTGACAAGGAGACGGCGCGGATACTCAAAGGTACCGAGGTGCCTTACCAGCAGTCCAACAAGAACGGCGCGACGACTGTGTCGTTTCGCGAGGCTTCGCTTTCACTGGAAGTAACGCCGCAGATCACGCCCGATGACAGTGTCGTCATGACCGTGAGAGTGACCAAGGACGAACCTGACTATGTCAATGCCCTGAATGACGTCCCGCCCATTCGCAAGAACGAGGTCAATGCCAAGGTCAGGGTCGAGAACGGACAGACGATCGTGATCGGAGGCGTCTACTCGACCACGCAAAACAATGTGGTGGACAAGGTGCCATTTCTTGGCGATCTGCCGTATGTTGGACGGCTGTTTCGACGCGATGTACTACAAGAGAAAAAATCCGAGCTGCTGGTCTTCCTGACTCCGCGTATCATGAGTGACCAGACGATTGCTGTGAGTCGTTGATTCTGTGCGAAATTTGATACTTGTGGGGCCCATGGGTGCTGGTAAAAGCACCATCGGGCGCCTATTGGCCAAAGAGCTGCGCCTGCCATTCAGGGATTCCGACAAGGAAATCGAACTGAGGTGCGGTGCCAACATCCCGTGGATCTTCGACAAGGAAGGCGAGCCGGGTTTCCGTGACCGCGAGCAGGCCATGATCGCCGAGTTATGCGGCCTCGATGGCGTGGTCGTTGCCACCGGCGGCGGGGCTGTCATGCGCGAGGCCAATCGCCGCGTGCTGCACCAGGGCGGCCGGGTGATCTACCTGCATGCCTCGGTCGAGCAGCAGGTTGGCCGCACCGCTCGGGATCGCAACCGGCCATTGCTGCGTACCGCCAACCCGGAGGCGACCCTGCGCGCCTTGCTCGAAACCCGAGACCCGCTTTACCGTGAAATTGCCGATCTGGTGGTGCAAACCGACGAGCGGCCACCGCGGATGGTAGTGATCGACATTCTCGAGCGCCTGCAGCAGTTGCCGCCCCGTTAGCCCGGGACTATTCTCGGCCTCCTGCGCCAAGGCGAGGTTCAACGATACCGCGTGGCTTGCCTGCCAAAGGCGCCGTGCACCAGCTCATTGTGGGGATACATGCAGACACTGAAGGTCGACCTGGGCGAGCGCAGCTACCCGATCTACATTGGCGAAGGCCTGCTTGACCAGCCTGAGTGGCTGACGCCGCATATCGCGGGCCGTCAGGTTGCCATCGTTTCCAATGAAACTGTGGCGCCGCTCTATCTGGAACGTCTGAGCAAGACCCTGGGGGCTTACAGCGTACTGCCGGTGGTACTGCCTGACGGTGAGGCCCACAAGAACTGGGAAACGTTGCAGCTGATCTTCGATGGCCTGCTGACGGCCCGCCACGATCGGCGCACCACTGTCGTGGCGCTCGGTGGCGGCGTGATCGGCGACATGGCCGGTTTTGCCGCAGCGTGCTACCAGCGCGGTGTGGATTTCATCCAGGTGCCCACCACCCTGCTGTCGCAGGTGGATTCGTCGGTCGGCGGCAAGACCGGCATCAATCACCCGCTGGGCAAGAACATGGTCGGCGCCTTCTACCAGCCAAACGCCGTGGTGATCGACACCACGACGCTCGGGACGTTGCCAGCGCGTGAGCTGTCTGCCGGGTTGGCCGAAGTCATCAAATACGGCTTGATCTGTGACAAGCCTTTCATGGCCTGGCTCGAAGAAAATATGCCGGCGCTGCGCAGTCTTGACCCAGTAGCGTTGACCGAAGCCATCCGTCGCTCGTGCGCGGCCAAGGCAGCCGTCGTAGGGGCTGACGAGCGCGAGTCGGGTGTTCGGGCCACGCTCAATCTTGGCCATACCTTCGGCCACGCCATCGAAACCCATATGGGCTATGGCGTCTGGCTGCATGGCGAAGCCGTGGCAGCAGGTACGGCCATGGCGCTGGAGATGTCCATGCGGCTGGGCTGGATCACCCAGGCCGAACGCGACCGCGGCATTGGCTTGCTGCTGAAAGCAGGCTTGCCGGTGGTGCCCCCACAGGAAATGACCCCGGCGCATTTCATGGAACACATGGCGGTCGACAAGAAGGTGCTGGACGGCCGTCTGCGCTTGGTGCTGCTGCGCCAGCTAGGCGAGGCCGTGGTCACCGACGACTATCCCAATGAGATTCTTCAGGCCACGCTGTCGGCGGATTACCGCGCGATCGTGGCCCAGCTTTGAGGTTGTGACAGCGCAATGACCAGTTTGCACGCCGATGAGGCCTTTCTCGACCATTACCAACTGAGCCACGACCCGTTCGCACCACGCGTACCGGGCTTCAAGTTCTTCCCCGCCCAGCGCAAGCCGGTCCTGGCACAGCTGCACCACCTGGCCCGCTACAGCCACCTGATGCTGGTGGTCACCGGGCCTCTGGGCAGCGGCAAGACCCTGCTGCGCCAGGCGCTGGCGGCCAGCACCAACAAGCAGTCGGTGCAGAGCGTCGTGGTGTCGGCCCGCAGTGCCGGCGATGCTGCCAGTATTCTCGGCCAGATCGCGCAATACCTGGATGTGGCCGAGCCGCAGGTGCAGAGCATCCTGTCCAAGATGGTGCAACTGGCCCTGACTGGCCAGGAAGTGTATCTGCTGGTGGACGATGCGGAACAACTGGACGAGTCGGCACTCCAAGCGTTGCTGGAATTGGCGGCAGGCGTTCCCGAAGGGCGTCCGCATGTCTTCCTGTTCGGTGAGCCATCGCTGATCGCAGGGCTCGATGAGTTGAACATCGAGGAAGAACGCTTCCACATCATCGAACTTGCGCCGTACAGCGAGGATGAAACCCGCGAGTACCTCGAACAGCGCCTGGTGGGTGCCGGCCGGGGTATCGAGGTGTTCAGCCGGGAGCAGATCGCCGATATCCATGAAAATGCCGACGGGTGGCCTGGCACTATCAACCAGGTTGCCCGTGACACTCTGATCGAAGCCATGATCGCCAGCCGCACGACGGCAAAGCGACCAGCCATGGGGTTCAAGATGCCTAAAAAACACGTACTCGCGCTATCCGCCGTGGTCGTCGTCGCCGTGGCCGCGGCGGTGTTGATGCCCCGCAAGGGCGACAAGGCCCCTGAAGATGCACCCGCAGCCCAAGCCCAGTTGCCCCTTGGCGACGGCAATTCCAGCGCGTCAATCGAGTTCTCCGGCTCGTCCCAGCCCAAGCCCCTGCCGTTGGGCGGGCAGTCGCAACCGGTGATGCGTGAACCCTTGGCCCAGGCAGCAGGCATGGGCGAGGGCGAAGAGGGCAGCCCGGCGGGTGATACAGCGCTGCAACCGGGCAATCCGCCACCCACGGTCACCACCATCGCACCGCCACAAGGTGTGTCTGCTGGCCCAGCGCCGGCGCCTGCCCAGCCGGTTACCTCCACGGCCAAGCCGGCGGTCACGCAACAGCCCAAGCAGACCTCGCCGGCCAAGCCTGAGCCTGCACGTACCCAGGTGGCGGTGGCCAAGCCCGCGCCCAAGGCTGCCGAGAAACCTGCTGAAAAATCAGCGTCAGGTGGCAGCGGCAACAGCGCCTGGTACACCGGCCAGAAGCCAGGCAACTATGTAGTGCAAATTCTGGGGACCAGCTCCGAAGCGTCGGCCCAGGCCTTTGTGAAAGCCCAAGGTGGCGACTATCGCTACTTCCGCAAGTCCCTGCAGGGCAAGCCGCTGTACGTGGTCACCTACGGCAACTTCGCCAACCGCGATGCAGCGGTGGCCGCCATCAAGAACTTGCCAGCGAAGGTCCAGGCTGGTAAACCTTGGCCACGTACTGTCGCCAGCGTCCAACAAGAGCTGGCTTCGGCCCGCTGATACCTTCCGGGCAGCATCACCCCGCTGCCCTGTAGCCAAGCGAATTCTGGTTTTCGTCTAGCCTGCTGCGCCCAAGCGCGGCAGGCTTTTCTGTCCCGGGCTGTCGGCCACAAGCCACCCACGCAGCTCTGGCTGAATCGCTTCAGAGTCCAGTGAAGTCGCCACCTGGTTGGCGGCATCAATACATTCAAAAATGCGACATAAATTTTCAATGGTGAGACATGAAAATTTGTGAGTGTCGCTGTCGCTGTGCAACAATGGTTTTCCATGGCCACCGCAAAAAAGCTGGCGTTTGATCGGCGTGGATGGTAAGTGGTTGTTAAAAAAGAGATTTGCCTCCGTTGAGGGGTGAACCTGGTGAGAATGTGTCTATGAAAACAGGTCTGTACCATCCCGAAGAATTCAAGGACAACTGTGGTTTCGGCCTGATCGCCCATATGACGGGCGAGCCCAGCCACCACCTTCTGCAAACCGCCATGCAGGCGTTGACCTGCATGACGCACCGCGGCGGTATCAACGCCGACGGCAAGACCGGCGACGGTTGCGGGCTGTTGATGCAGAAGCCCGATCAGTTCCTGCGTGCCATGGCCCAGGAACATTTTGCCGTCGAACTGCCCAGGCAGTACGCCGTTGGCATGGTGTTCTTCAACCAGGACCCGATAAAGGCAGAAGCGGCTCGCGCCAACATGGACCGTGAAATCCGTGCGGCCGGCCTGCAGCTGGTGGGCTGGCGCAAGGTGCCGATCGACACCAGCGTGCTGGGCCGCCTGGCCCTGGAGCGCTTGCCGCAGATCGAGCAGGTGTTCATCGGTGGCGACGGCCTGAGCGATCAGGAACTGGCCATCAAGCTGTTCAGCGCCCGTCGCCGTTCGTCTGTAGCCAATGCCCATGACGCCGACCACTACATTTGCAGCTTCTCGCACAAGACCATCATCTACAAAGGCTTGATGATGCCGCGGGACCTGGCTGCGTTCTACCCGGACCTGAGCGACGAGCGCCTGCAAACCGCGATCTGCGTGTTCCACCAGCGCTTCTCCACCAACACCCTGCCGAAGTGGCCGCTGGCGCAGCCCTTCCGCTTCCTCGCCCATAACGGCGAGATCAATACCATCACGGGTAACCGCAACTGGGCCATGGCTCGGCGTACCAAATTCGCCAATGACCAGATCCCCGATCTTGAAGAGCTTGGCCCGCTGGTCAATCGCGTCGGCTCAGACTCCTCGAGCATGGACAACATGCTCGAACTGATGGTGACCGGCGGTATTGACCTGTTCCGTGGCGTGCGCATGCTGGTGCCGCCAGCCTGGCAGAACGTCGAGACCATGGACGCCGACCTGCGCGCCTTCTATGAATACAACTCCATGCACATGGAGCCATGGGACGGCCCGGCCGGCATCGTGATGACCGAAGGCCGCCACGCGGTATGCCTGCTTGATCGCAATGGGCTGCGCCCGGCGCGCTGGGTCACTACCACCAACGGCTACATCACCATTGCCTCGGAAATCGGGGTGTGGGGCTATCAGCCTGATGAAGTACTGGCCAAGGGCCGCGTCGGGCCTGGGCAGATCCTGGCGGTGGACACCGAGACCGGGCAGATCCTCGACACCGATGCCATCGATGACCGTCTCAAGTCTCGTCACCCGTACAAGCGCTGGCTGCGTCAGCACGCCACGCGGATCCAGGCGACTCTGACCGACGACCAGGGTGTGGCCAGCTACGACGCTGACCAGCTCAAGCAGTACATGAAGATGTTCCAGGTTACCTTCGAGGAACGTGACCAGGTGCTGCGCCCCTTGGGTGAACAGGGCCAGGAGGCGGTCGGTTCGATGGGTGACGACACGCCGATGGCCGTGCTGTCGCAGCGCGTGCGCTCGCCGTACGATTTCTTCCGCCAGCAGTTCGCCCAGGTCACCAACCCGCCGATCGACCCGCTGCGTGAAGCGATCGTGATGTCGCTGGAGATCTGCCTGGGCGCCGAGCGCAACATTTTCCAGGAGTCGCCGGAGCATGCCTCACGCGTCATCCTGAGCTCGCCCGTCATTTCGCCGGCCAAGTGGCGCTCGCTGATGAATCTGGAGCGTGACGGCTTCGAGCGTCAGTTGATCGATCTGAACTACGAAGAGGCCGTCGGGCTGGAAGCGGCTATCCGCAACATCGCCGACCAGGCCGAAGAGGCCGTGCGCGCGGGCAAGACGCAACTGGTGCTCAGCGACCGCCACATCGCACCCGGCAAGCTGCCGGTGCATGCTTCGCTGGCCGTAGGTGCAGTGCATCACCGCTTGACCGAGCAAGGCCTGCGTTGCGACAGCAACATCCTGGTGGAAACCGCCACCGCCCGCGACCCGCACCACTTCGCCGTGCTGCTGGGCTTCGGGGCCTCGGCTGTGTACCCGTACCTGGCCTATGAAGTGCTGGCCGACCTGATCCGCACGGGCGAAGTGCTGGGCGATCTGGACGAGGTCTTCAAGTACTACCGCAAGGGCATCTCCAAAGGTCTGCTCAAGATCCTGTCGAAAATGGGCATCTCCACGGTCGCCTCCTACCGGGGCGCCCAGTTGTTCGAAGCCATTGGCCTTGCCGAAGAAGTGGTCGGGTTGAGCTTCAAGGGTGTGTCGAGCCGTATCAAGGGTGCGCGCTTCGTCGATCTGGAAAGTGACCAGAAGCTGTTGGCTGCCGAGGCCTGGAGCGTGCGCAAGCCGATTCAGCAGGGTGGCTTGCTGAAGTTCGTCCACGGTGGCGAATACCACGCCTATAACCCCGACGTGGTCAACACCCTGCAAGCCGCCGTGCAGCAGGGCGACTTCGCCAAGTTCAAGGAGTACACCACGCTGGTCGACCAGCGTCCGGTCTCGATGATTCGCGATCTGTTGAAGGTCAAGGTGGCCGATCAGCCATTGCCGCTGGAGCAGGTCGAGCCGCTCGACGCCATCCTCAAGCGCTTCGATTCTGCCGGTATCTCGCTGGGTGCGCTGTCTCCAGAGGCCCACGAAGCCTTGGCCGAGGCGATGAACCGCCTGGGCGCGCGCTCCAACTCCGGCGAAGGCGGCGAAGACCCAGCCCGCTACGGCACCCTCAAGAGTTCCAAGATCAAGCAGGTGGCGACCGGCCGCTTTGGCGTGACCCCTGAATACCTGGTTAATGCCGAAGTGTTGCAGATCAAGGTGGCCCAGGGCGCCAAGCCCGGCGAGGGCGGCCAGCTGCCCGGCGGCAAGGTCAACGGTCTGATCGCCAAGCTGCGCTATGCCGTACCGGGCGTGACACTGATCTCGCCCCCACCGCACCACGATATATACTCGATCGAAGACCTGGCGCAGCTGATCTATGACCTCAAGCAGGTCAATCCGCAGGCGCTGGTTTCGGTCAAGCTGGTGGCAGAGGCAGGTGTCGGTACCATCGCCGCTGGCGTGGCCAAGGCCTATGCCGACCTCATCACCATCTCGGGCTACGACGGCGGTACGGGCGCATCGCCACTGACCTCGATCAAGTATGCGGGCGCGCCGTGGGAACTGGGCCTGGCCGAGACTCACCAGACACTGCGCGGCAACGATTTGCGCGGCAAGGTCCGGGTACAGACTGACGGCGGCCTCAAGACCGGCCTGGACGTCATCAAGGCTGCCATCCTGGGTGCCGAAAGCTTCGGTTTCGGCACCGCCCCAATGATCGCGCTGGGCTGCAAGTACCTGCGTATCTGCCACCTGAACAACTGCGCGACCGGCGTGGCGACCCAGAACGACAAGCTGCGCAAGGATCACTACATCGGCACGGTCGACATGGTCGTCAACTTCTTTACCTTCGTGGCTGAGGAAACCCGAGAGTGGCTGGCAAGGCTTGGCGTGCGCAGCCTTGGCGAGCTGATCGGGCGCACCGACCTGCTCGAGGTGCTGCCGGGCGACACCGAGCGCCAGCACCACCTGGACCTGACCCCGCTGTTGGGCAGCTCGCACATTGCGGCCGACAAGCCGCAGTTTTGTGAAGTGGACAGCAACCCACCCTTCGACAAGGGCGAGCTTGCCGAGAAGATGGTCGAAATGGCCATGCCCGCTGTGCGTGACCAGGCCGGTGGCGAGTTCGCGCTCGACATCTGCAACTGCGACCGTTCCATCGGTGCGCGTGTCTCCGGTGAAATCGCCCGGTTGTACGGCAACCAGGGCATGGCCGGTGCGCCGATCACGTTCCGTTTCAAAGGTACCGCAGGCCAGAGCTTCGGCGTCTGGAACGCCGGCGGCCTGAACCTGTACCTTGAGGGTGACGCCAACGACTACGTCGGCAAGGGCATGACCGGTGGCAAGGTCACCATCGTGCCGCCGGCTGGCAGCCCGTTCGAAACCCAGCACAGCGCAATCGTCGGCAACACCTGCCTGTACGGCGCCACCGGTGGCAGGTTGTTCGCTGCCGGTACGGCGGGCGAGCGCTTTGCTGTACGCAACTCTGGTGCCCACGCCGTGGTAGAGGGCACTGGTGATCACTGCTGTGAGTACATGACCGGCGGCTTCGTCTGTGTTCTGGGCAAGACCGGTTACAACTTCGGCTCTGGCATGACGGGCGGTTTCGCCTACGTGCTCGACATGGACAACAGCTTCGTCGACAAGCTCAACCACGAACTGGTGGAAATCCAGCGCATCAGTGGTGAAGCGATGGAGGCTTACCGCAGTCACTTGGCGCGGGTTCTTGCCGAGTATGTGGATGAAACCGGTAGCGAGTGGGGGCGTGAGCTCTCCGAAAACCTGGACGACTACGTACGACGTTTCTGGTTGGTCAAGCCCAAGGCCGCCAACCTCAAGCAACTGCTGTCCAGCACCCGCGCCAACCCGCAGTAAACAGCTGCACGTGACCAACCCTGGGCGCTCGAACCGAGCAGCCCAGGGTTTGCCCGGCTCAAGTGATCGTCTTGCGGCTTGCAGCGTGTAGCGTGCGGCTGCTGTTAAGAGGTTTTGAAAAATGGCTGAACGTCTGAACAACGACTTCCAGTTCATCGAAGTGGGCCGCAAGGACCCGAAGAAAAAATTGCTGCGCCAGCGCAAGAAAGAGTTCGTGGAAATCTACGAACCCTTCAAGCCGCAGCAGTCCGTGGAACAGGCGCACCGTTGCCTGGGCTGCGGTAACCCGTATTGCGAGTGGAAGTGCCCCGTGCACAACTTCATTCCCAACTGGTTGAAGCTGGTGTCCGAGGGCAACATCCTGGCGGCCGCCGAGCTGTCGCACCAGACCAACACCTTGCCCGAAGTCTGTGGGCGCGTATGCCCACAAGACCGTCTGTGCGAAGGTGCCTGCACCCTGAACGACGGTTTCGGCGCCGTGACCATCGGCTCGGTGGAAAAGTACATCACTGACACGGCCTTCGCCATGGGCTGGCGCCCGGACATGTCCAAGGTCAAACCAACCGGCAAGCGCGTGGCCATCATCGGTGCCGGCCCGGCTGGCCTGGGCTGCGCAGACGTACTGGTGCGCGCCGGCGTGACGCCCGTGGTGTTCGACAAGAACCCGGAAATCGGCGGCTTGCTGACCTTCGGCATTCCTGAGTTCAAGCTCGAGAAAAGCGTGCTCAGCAATCGCCGCGAAGTCTTCACCGGCATGGGTATCGAGTTCCGCCTCAACACCAACGTGGGCACGGACGTGACCATGGAGCAGTTGCTGGCTGAGTACGACGCAGTCTTCATGGGCATGGGCACCTATACCTACATGAAAGGCGGCTTCCCTGGCGAGGACCTGCCAGGGGTGCACGACGCTCTGGATTTCCTGATCGCCAACGTCAACCGCAACCTGGGTTTCGAGAAGTCGCCTGAAGATTTCGTCGACATGAAGGGTAAGAAAGTCGTGGTCCTGGGTGGTGGTGACACGGCCATGGACTGCAACCGCACCTCGATCCGCCAGGGTGCCCAGTCCGTGACCTGTGCCTACCGCCGCGACGAAGCCAACATGCCGGGTTCGCGCAAGGAAGTGAAGAACGCCAAGGAAGAGGGGGTCAAGTTCCTCTACAACCGCCAGCCCATCGCTATTGTCGGTGAGGACAAGGTCGAGGGGGTGAAGGTGGTCGAGACGCGTCTGGGCGAGCCTGATGCGCGTGGGCGCCGCAGCCCGGAACCGATCCCAGGCTCCGAAGAGATCCTGCCGGCCGATGCGGTGGTGATCGCGTTCGGCTTCCGCCCCAGCCCTGCCTCCTGGTTCGAGCAGCACGATATCCAGCTCGACAGCCAGGGCCGTGTGGTGGCGCCGGAGAAGAGCAGGTTCAAGCATCAGACCAGCAACCCGAAAGTGTTCGCCGGTGGCGACATGGTGCGCGGGTCGGACCTGGTCGTGACCGCGATCTTCGAAGGGCGCACCGCAGCCGAAGGCATCCTGGACTACCTGGAAGTCTAAGCGCGCCCTGGCAGGTCACGTGGGGTCGCTGGGCGGCCTCATTTGCCAGGGACAAGCGCCCAGACCTGCCCGGGAATGCTTGACCTGAAGCACGCAAAAAACAAAACGCATGGCCCCGACCGTGCCTTTTGTGTCGGTGTCTGAGAAAATGCCCCCACTATTTTTCCGGATGCCGACATGACTGCCCTGAAGAACGACCGTTTCCTGCGTGCTCTGCTCAAGCAACCCGTTGACGTGACCCCGGTCTGGATGATGCGCCAGGCCGGCCGCTACCTTCCGGAGTACCGCGCCAGCCGCGCCAAGGCCGGCGACTTCATGAGCCTGTGCAAGAACCCGCAGTTCGCCTGCGAAGTGACCCTGCAGCCGCTGGACCGTTACCCGCTGGATGCGGCCATCCTGTTCTCGGACATCCTCACCATCCCGGACGCCATGGGCCTGGGCCTGTATTTCGAAACCGGTGAAGGCCCGCGTTTCAGGAAGGTGGTCAGCACCCCGGCCGACATCGAGGCGCTGCCTGTTCCCGACGCGCAGAAAGACCTGGGCTATGTGATGGACGCGGTCAGTACCATCCGCCGCGAACTCAATGGTCGCGTGCCGCTGATCGGCTTCTCCGGCAGCCCCTGGACCCTGGCCACCTACATGGTCGAAGGCGGCTCTTCCAAGGATTTTCGCAAGACCAAGGCCATGGCCTATGACAATCCGCAGGCACTGCACCTGTTGCTGGACAAACTGGCGCAGTCGGTGACCACCTACCTCAATGGGCAGATCCTGGCCGGTGCCCAGGCCGTGCAGATCTTCGATACCTGGGGCGGCAACCTGTCGTCGGCGGCCTATCAGGAGTTCTCCCTGGCCTATATGCGCAAGATCGTCAGCGGCCTGATTCGCGAACACGACGGGCGCAAGGTGCCGGTGATCCTGTTCACCAAGAACGGCGGCCTGTGGCTGGAAAGCATTGCCGATGCCGGGGCCGATGCATTGGGGCTGGACTGGACCTGCGACATCGGCGATGCCCGTCGCCGGGTGGGTGACAAGGTCGCCTTGCAGGGCAACATGGACCCGACCGTCCTGTATGCCCGGCCGCAGGCCATTCGTGCGGAAGTGGCACGCATCCTGGCCAGCTACGGCCACGGCAGCGGCCATGTGTTCAACTTGGGCCACGGCATCACGCCGGAGGTCGATCCTGAACACGCGGGCGCTTTCATCAACGCCGTGCACGAGCTGTCGGCGCAGTATCACCTGTGAGCCGCTTGTGACAGCGCATGACGCTGCGTAGCCCGGCCGGGGCTGAGTGCAGCGAGATTGTCGCATTAAGTTTCAATTCAGCGGTGCTCGCTAGGCTGGTCCTACTCCAACAGAGATAGGACCCGCTCCCATGAAAGCACGCTACCTTGCCCTGATCCTTGCCCCCTTGTTCAGCACCGCTGCACTGGCGTCAGGCGGCTACACCGGCCCTGGTGCGCAGTCGATTGCCACCGTGGCCGCTGCCAGCGAGGCCGCGGACGATACGCCGGTGGTCTTGCAGGGCTACGTGACCCGCAAGCTCGACAACGATGATAAATACGAATTCAAGGACAGCACCGGCACCATTACGGTCGAGATCGACGACGAGGACCTGCCGCCCACACCCTTCAATGACAAGACCAAGGTCAAGCTCATCGGTGAAGTCGAAAAACACTTGATGAGCCGCGAGGTGGACGTGGACCGGGTCGAGATCATCAACTGATCCAGTGATCCTGTCGCAGGCAGGCTCGCGGCGGATCCACTGCGAGCCTGCCTGTGTTGCCGCGTTCCCCTGCCTTCAGGCGGCCTTCGGCGCCAAGGTGCTCAGGCGCAACGCCACCATCAGGGCCACCGCCAGCAAGCATCCAATGAACAGGCCGATGCCGTTCCAGCCCCAATGGTGCCAGAACACCCCGCCAGCCGTGCCCGCCACGCTTGAACCGGCGTAGTAACAGAACAGGTACAGCGAGGAGGCCTGCCCCTTGGCTGTGAGCGCTCGTCGCCCGATCCAGCTGCTGGCCACCGAGTGGGCCCCGAAGAAGCCGAAGGTGAAGACAAGCATGCCCAGGATGATCAGCGACAGCGGCTGGGTCAGGGTCATGAGCAAGCCGCCGCCCATGACCACGATGCTGGCCCAGAACACCTTGCGCCGTCCCAGCCTGTCAGCCAGAGCGCCCACCTGGGCCGAACTGTAGATGCCAGACAGGTAGACGACCGACAGCAAACCCACCAGGGCTTGATTCATGTGATAAGGCTCGGCCAGCAAGCGGTAGCCGATGTAGTTGAACAGCGTGACGAAGGCGCCCATGAGCAGGAAGGCTTCGAGAAACAGCCAGGGCAGGCCGGCGTCCTTGAAGTGCATGAGGAACCCGTTGACCAACGTGCGTGGGTTCAGGGTCTGAGGCTGGAAGTTGCGCGACTCGGGCAATGCCTTCCAGAACACGATGGCCGCCAGCAGTGCCAGGCTTCCCAAGGTGAGCAATGCCGCGTGCCAGCTGACGAAATCGATCAGCACGCCCGTGATCAGGCGCCCGCACATGCCGCCGATGGCATTGCCGCCGATGTACAGGCCCATGGCCAGGCCAATGTGCTGTGGGTGGATCTCTTCACTAAGGTAGGTCATGGCCACGGCCGCCAGCCCGCTCAACGACAACCCGACCAAGGCCCGAGTTGCCAGGACCAGTTCCCAGGTCGGCATCAGCGCGCTGGCTATCGTGGACAAGGCCGCGCAGCCCAGGGCCGCCACCATCACTGGCTTGCGGCCGATGCGGTCAGAGATCGGGCCCGTGACCAGCAGCCCAAGCGCCAGCATGCCAGTCGAGACCGAAAGCACCAGGCTGCTCTGTGCAGCGTTGATGCCGAATTCCTTCGACAGCAAGGGCATCATCGGTTGTACACAGTAGAGCAGGGCAAAGGTGGCGAAGCCGCCGCTGAACAGCGCCAGGACCGTTCTCATGAACGCCGGGGTGCCCTTTTCGATCCAGGCGTCGTGCGAGGTCACAGGCTCGGGTTCGGGTTGGGTCGATACGAGGGCTACAGCGGTTTTCACGGGCAAGTACCTCAGAGGCAGTGAAAAAATCATATAGCTGGCTAATAATTAGGTCCAATATATTGTTCGACCTAATTGAGACGTTTCACGACCTATGAGGTGGGTGATGGAGCTGCGCCACTTACGCTATTTCGTCGCGGTTGCCGAAGAGTTGCACTTCGGCCGGGCAGCCCAGCAACTGGGCATCTCGCAGCCTCCACTTAGCCAACAGATCCTTGCGCTCGAGCAGGAACTCGGTGCGCGGCTGTTCGAACGGACCAACCGCCGTGTCGAGCTCAGCGAGGCCGGGCGACTGTTTCTGGAAGAGGCTCGTCAGGTGTTGGCGCAGGTCGAAAAGGCCGCCGATGTCGCCCGCCGCGCACAGTTGGGCGAACTGGGTGAAATGAAGATCGGCTTCACATCCTCGGCCCCGTTCACATCGAAAATTCCCAAGGCGATTCATGCGTTCCGGCAGCGCTTCCCTGCCGTGCACCTGAACCTCATGGAAATGAGCAGCCGCGAAGTGGCGCAGGGCGTGTTCGACGAGTCCATCGAAGTGGGGCTGATGCGACCCATGCCGCTGGCCGACGGCCTGGTTGCGACCGAGCTGTTTCGTGAGCCCTTGGTGGCAGTGATCAACGCCTCCCATGCGCTGGCCAACGGCGCCGAGCAGGGTGTGCACCTAGCAGCGCTGGCCCACGAGCCTTTCGTTTTCTTTCCACGCAGCTACGGCAGTGGTTTGTACGCGCAGTTACTGGATCTGGCGCGCCAGGCGGGTTTCAGTCCCCATTTCGCGCAGGAAGCAGGGGAGGCCATGACCATCATCGGCCTGGTGTCGGCGGGGCTTGGGGTGTCGGTGCTGCCGGCGTCCTATCAGCGCATGCGCATCGAGGGCGTGGTGTACCGCACCTTGCTGGACGAGCAGGCCACCTCGGCGGTCTGGCTGGTACAGCGCCAGTGCCGCAGGTCGGCGATGGCCGAGGCATTTGCCGAGCTGCTCACCGGGCAGGTTCAGGGATGAAACCTGCCCGGTGAGCGCGGAGAGTCATCAGTTGACGCGGGCCAGGTCACCCTTGAGCGCAACACCGGCAATCACTGCACCGGCGTGGCATTCGTAGGTGGAAGCGTCCTTGCGCTCGTTGCGCTTGTAGTAGCTGGCGATGTTCGTCACGGCATTGGCGTTTGCCTTGCGAGCAGCGTCCTGCAAGGTCAGCAACGCGGATTGCAGGGCCCACTCACAGGCAGCCTCGTCACTCTTGTTGAAGGCGTTGGTTTTCTTGTTGGTGACCGAGTTGGGGCTGATCACGGTGACCTTGCCGCGCGGCTTTACGCCGGCCAGGTAGAATTTGACCGAGCCATCGAGCTTCTTCTCGGCGAGCATCTGCTGCACCACCTTTTCGAACGGCAGGTACAGCGCTGTGTCGCGAGCCTGGCTCATGCCGGGTAGGGCAGCGAGCAGCAGGGCGGTGGCGGCGGTCAGGGTTTTCAAGCGCATCGGGGTCTTCCTTGGTCAGTGGTTGGATGAGGCGTTGCTGCGTTGCAGAAGCTGATCGGCGGACAGTGCGTTGAGCTGGCGCACGATGCTGCGGTCCAGGTTGTAGACCCAGCGGTTGTAGTTGCGGTGGATCTTGCCGTCGTCATAGCCCAGTTCGCGGCTATCGCGGTAATCGATGCGGAACTGGCTGGCACTGTAGTGAATATCCACGGCGGCGTAGAAGGTATTGCGCACGGTGATGTCGGCCTGAATGACCGAGGCGCCCACCGAACGGGCCGTCCAGCCACGCTCGACGATGGCCTTGAGGATCGCCTGCTGGACCTGCTGCTGGGTGTAAGGGGTGGCAGCAGCCAGTTGTTCCGAGGGGTTGAGCACCGGCTTGGAGGTACAACCGGCAAGGCCGGCCAGTACCAGCCCTAGTGCAGCGGCGCGTAGCAGTGAGGACATTCCTTGCGCTCCTATCGAGGGTCAGGGCCAGCGGCGGAAGATCAGCGACGTGTTGACCCCGCCGAAGGCAAAATTGTTGTTCATCACGAACCCGTGGCTCATGTGGCGGAACTCACCACGCAGGTAGTCCAGTTCGCCGCAGCGAGGGTCTACCGCGTCCAGGTTCAGCGTGTGCACATAGCGGTCGCTGTTCATCATTTCGATGCTGAACCAGGACTCCAGCGCACCGCACGCTCCCAGGGTATGGCCCAGGAAGCTCTTCTGCGAACTGAGGGGCATGCGTGGGCCAAACAGGCTGCTGGTGGCCAGGGTTTCGGCGATGTCGCCTTGCTCGGTCGCGGTGCCATGGCCGTTCACATAGCCAATCGCCTCCGGTGCCAGGCCTGCGTCTTCGAGCGCCAGTTCCATGGCCCGGCGCATGGTCGACTGTTCGGGTCGGGTCGTGTGCTGGCCGTCGGCGTTGCTGCCGAAACCGATGATTTCGGCATGAATCTTCGCGCCTCGCGCCCGTGCATGCTCAAGCTCTTCGAGCACCAGCATGCCGGCGCCTTCGCCGATCACCAGGCCATCCCTGCCGCAGTCGTAGGGGCGCGGGCTGAGGTGCGGCGTGTCGTTCTTGAGGCTGGTGGCATAGAGCGCGTCGAAGACCATGGCCTCGGTGGGGCACAGTTCTTCGGCACCGCCGGCCAGCATCATCGGCAAGCGCCCGTACTTGATGGCTTCATAGGCATAACCAATGCCTTGGCTGCCGCTGGTGCAGGCACTGGACGTGGGGATCAGGCGCCCGGTCAGGCCGAAGAAAATGCTGATGTTGGCGGCGGTCGTGTGCGGCATCATGCGCACATAGGAATTGGCGTTGAGCCCGTCGGCCACCGAGTTGAGCAGCATGTTGCCGAACGCCTTGATCTCGTCGGTACTGCCGGTGGATGAGCCGCAGGCAACGCCCATGCGGCCATCGCGAATGCTCGGGTCGCCGAGCAAGCCTGCATCGGCGAGGGCCTGTTCGGCAGCGCCAACGGCCAGGCGCGACACCCGGCCCATGCTGCGAAGCTGCTTGCGCGTCCAGTGCGCCGGGACCTTGAAATCATCGATGGGCCCGGCCAGGCGCGTGTTCATTTCCTCGAAGCGGTCCTACTCGTCCATGCGGCGGATACCACTGCGTTGGCTGGCGAAATGACCGGCAATGGTTGCCCAGTCGTTGCCCAGCGAGGTGATGCCGGCCATGCCGGTGACGACCACTCGGCGCATCAGCACAGCCCCCCGTTGACCGCCAGCACTTGGCGGGTGATGTAGCTGGCCTCCGGCGACATGAGGAAGTTGACGGCGCCTGCTACCTCTTCAGCGGTGCCCATGCGCCCGGCAGGGATCATCTTCATCAGTTCGTCCACCGGCACATGTTCGTCGAGCATGGCCGTGTCGATCAGCCCGGGCGCTACGCAGTTGACGGTAATGCGCCGCTTGCCCAGTTCGATTGCCAAGGCCTTGGCCGCCCCGATCAGGCCCGCCTTCGAAGCGCTGTAGTTGACCTGCCCGCGGTTGCCGATGAGCCCTGAAACCGAGGTGATGCAGACGATGCGGCCCGGCGCGCGGCGGCGGATCATGGGCATGGTCAGTGGCTGCAGCACATTGTAGAAACCGTCCAGGTTGGTCCGCAGCACCTGGTCCCAATCCTCGTCGGTCAGCGCGGGGAAAGCGCCATCGCGGGTCAGGCCGGCATTGCACACCACGCCGTAGTAAGCACCGTGCGCCTCCACGTCGGCTTCGAGCGCCAAGCGGCAGGCGGCGCGTTCGCCGATGTCGAACTGCAATACGCGCGCCTGCTGCCCCAGAGCACGCACTTGATCGGCCACCACGTCGGCTTCGGACCGGCCGCTGCGGCAATGCAGTACCAGGTCGTAACCCGAACGTGCCAGGCGCAGGGCGATGGCACGGCCGATTCCACGGCTCGAACCGGTCACCAGGATGGTATCAGTCATGAAAGGGGCTCCTCAGGGCCCGCTTCGGCCAGGTAGCTGGCCGCTTGCGGCGGGCGGTACACATTCAGGCGGGCGGTGGCGTGGATGCCGGGGCCGCGCAGGTGACATTCGAAAACGCCCATGCCGTTCTCGTCTTCGAGCGAGCGTTGGGCGTGGACATGCAATTGGGCGCCGGCCGGGAAAGACTCGACATCGCACGTGTACTTGCGGGCACCGAGCAAAAACCCCAGCTCGACGGCCTGGCCATTGCGTCGCGCCCGGCAACCGGCGTAGGCGGCGACGCTCTGGGCCATCAGCTCGATGCCGAACCAGGCCGGCAGGCTGCCATCGGCGCGATTGAACAGTGCGCCGGGCCGTACGGTGGTACGGGTGCTGATCTGCTCCTCGTCACAGTGCTCGATGTGATCGATCAGGATCATGTCGCCAGCATGGGGCAGCAGCTCGGCCAGGGGCCAGGTGATCATGCGATGTCTCCAAGAATCAGGCTGACGTTGTTGCCGCCGAAGGCGAACGAGTTGCTCATCAGTCGGCGTGGGCCATGGGCTGCCAGGCGCTGGCTGCCGTCGACCAGGGTCAGTTCAGGCAGGGCAGGGTCGGGCTGGCCGTCCCACAGGTGCGGCGGCAGCAAGCCCAACGGGTTGTGCCTGCTCAGGCTCAGCCAGCAGAACGCCGCCTCGAGCGCACCGGCAGCGCCCAGGGTATGGCCCGTCATCGGCTTGCTGGATGAGCACGGTAGGCCGGCGCCGAACAGGGTATCGACGGCCAGGCTTTCCATGGCGTCGTTATGGGGCGTGGCGGTGCCGTGCAGGTTCAGGTAATGGATGTGCGCGGGCTCAAGCCCGGCATTGTCCAGCGCTTTGCCCATGCACTGCAAGGCACCGGCGCCAGTTGGGTCGGGCGCGGAGATGTGGTGGGCGTCGGAACTGGCGCCTGCGCCGAGCAGGGCGATGCGCTCGCCGTGCGCTTCAGGCGCGCGGGTCATCAAGAACAAGGCGGCAGCCTCGCCGATATTGATGCCATCGCGGTTGGCCGAGAACGGATTGCAGCGGCGGTCGCTGATCGCCTCCAGGGCGCTGAACCCGTTGAGCGTGAGGTGACAGAGGCTGTCCACCCCACCGCACAACACCGCATCGCATACGCCCAGGTCCAGCAGACGCCGAGCGCTCAGCAGCGCGCGGCCGCTGGAGGTGCACGCGGTTGAAATCACATAGGCCGGCCCGCCGAGTTGCAGCCAGTCGGCGAGAAAGTCAGCCGGCGCGCTCAACACTTGCTGGGCATAGTGATAATCGGCCGGGAAGTGATCGCTCGCCAGGAAGTGGCCAATGGCGGCACTGCCTTCGGCGATGCCCGAGGTGCTGGTACCCAGGACCACCCCGACACGGTGGGCACCGTATTGCGTGATCGCCTGGCGCAGGGCGGGCTCGATCTGCAGCGCGGCGGCGTACAACAGCTGATTGTTGCGGCTGTGCTGCTCCGGCAAGGGGACGGCTGGCAGCGGCTGCGTCACGGCGCCCACCGGAGGCTGGCGCTCGGGAATCCAGCCTGGGGCGGGCCGCATCCCTGAACAGTCGCCGGCAAACAGGCGTGCGGCGACGTCGGCCTGGCCATGGCCCAGGGTGCAGATCAGGCCCAGGGCATTGAGGTAGGCGGTCATGGTGTGTGCTCACGGGGCAGGGGGTCGATTACATAGCGCAGGCCTTGGTCCAGGTGCAAGTCAAACGCGTGGGCCGTGCGGTAGGTTACCCGCCAGCGCGCGCCCAGCCAACGCTGCCCCTGCTGCTCCCGGGCCTGGGGATACAACCGGGCCAGCTGGTCCTGTGGCGTGAGGGCGAACAGCACGGCGGCGAACAACTCGCGGGCCGCCGGGTTAGGTGGCAGCAAGCCGTCGGCCTGCCATTGCTGGCCGTCCAGCACTTGCCGCGCCTGGGGAATACCCAGCAGGTCGAGCAGCGACCAGCGCAGACGGCCGCCCTCGTCCTGGATCACCAGTAGCCAGTCCTGGCGCTGCCCGGCCTGGGTGCGCTCAACATGCAGTTGCTGCGGCAGGGCAAGCGCCGGAAGGGATGCGGGCAGTGGTGCCCTGGCGGCGCAGGCACCAAGCATCAGGCAAAGGGCAAGCGCCATCCAGGGTTTCATGCGTGCTCCAGGGGCTTGCGAGCCACTACATTGACCAGCGTTTCATCGCGTTCGCCGACCGGTGGAGGCTTGCGCAGGCCCAGGCGCTCCAGCAGGCCGAAGTCCTTGGCCCGGCTCCACCACAGGTAGGGATAGGACACGTTGTCGGGCCCAAACGCGAACCCCTGCACGCGCAGCATGTGCAGATAGCCCTCGGCGTTTTTCTGCACGTGCATGGGGTGACGGAAGAACCAGCGAATGACCCAGGTATCGATATAGGCTTGCGTGGACTCGGCGAACAGCAGGTAGCCGCCCGGTTTAAGTACGCGGTAGAACTCGGCCAGGGCCTTTTCCTGCTCGACCAGGTGATGGAAGGTCTGGTGGCAGAACAGTACATCGATGGTGGCATCGGGGTAGGGCAGGCTGGCGCAGTCACCGCCTGACAACTCCACCTCGATGCCAAGGCGCTTGGCCTCGGCTGCGCTGAGGTCGAGGCTGTGCGGATCGGCGTCGGTGCCCAGCAGCCTGGAGGGAGCGAATACCCGCTGCAGGTGCTTGAATGACTTGCCCTGCCCGCAGCCGGCATCGAGCAGAACCGGCGCCTGGGGAAGGGCGCCTGCGAAGAGCCGGGCGAGGTCATCGATTGCCACCCGCAGCACGTGATGCTGCCAGGTGTGGCTGCTCAGGAAGCGAAACCCGATGCGGGTTTCTTTCACGTAAGTCTCGCTCAGGAACGGGCGCTGGGTCATGGGGTGTCCCTTGCGCACAGTTCGGCCAGGGTACGCAGCCGGCGCCGCGGCTCGGCGACGAACGGGTTACGTGTATCCCAGGCATACCCGGCCAGTATGGAGCTGATCATGGCGCGAATCTCCGGTGAGCTGCCGGGGTGATAGATCACATCCTGGAAACTGCCGTCGTACCAGCCTTCCACGTACACACGGAAGGTATCGACGCCACGCTGCAGCGGCTCGGCAAACGCGCTCTGCCAGTCCACTGCCTCCCCTTGCAGCTGGCGGTGCAGCAGGCCGGCAGCCATGCTGGCAGAGCGCATGGCGATGGTGACACCGGAGGAGAACACCGGGTCAAGGAATTCCGCTGCATTGCCCAGCAGGGCGTAGCCCGGCCCATGCAGCGCCTTCACGTTGGCCGAATAGCCGCCGATGGTGCGAGCCGGGGTGTCCCAGACTGCATTGGCCAGCACCTTGGCCAGGCCAGGCGCTTGCGCCACGAAGTGCTTCAGGCACGCATCGAGGTCGTCAGGGGCAGCGGCAAAGCGCTCAGCGGCGGCCACTACCCCCAACGAGGTGCGGCCATCACTGAAGGGAATGGTCCAGAACCAGACGTCACGGTACTCGGGGTGGGTGGTGATGAGGATCTTGTCGCGATCGAAGCCGGGGTGGTCGATGCGGTCTTCGATGTGCGTGAAGACCGCTTTGCGCACTGGGAAAGCGGACGGGGCTTCAAGGTCCAGCAGGCGCGGCAGCACGCGGCCGTAGCCGCTGGCATCCAGGACGAACTGGGCCCGGAGCAGGTACTCGCTGCCATCGGGCCGGCGCACCACCACCTGCGGCTGTGGCCCGCCCATGTCGGCGCTGACAACTTCATGCTCGTAGCGGATTTCCACGCCCTGAGCCTGGGCCTGGTCGGCCAGTATCTGGTCGAAGCGGGCACGCTGCACCTGGAAGGTGCTGGTCTTGCCTGGCGTGAAGGTCTGCCCGAAGTCGAAGGCGGTGTATTCGTCGCCCCAGGCGAATGCAGCGCCATTCTTGTACTGGAAACCTGCCGCCTGCACGGCGTCCAGCATGCCCGCCTCTTCGACGAAGTCCAGACAGTGCGTCAGCAGGCTTTCGCCGATGGAAAAACGCGGGAAACGCTGACGCTCGATCACCAGTACGTCGTGCCCGCTGCGCTTGAGCAAGGCCGCCGCGATGGCGCCGGAAGGCCCGGCACCGATGACCAGGACCTCGCGTTGTTGGGTTTCAAGGTTTGGCATGCGGGCTCCTTGCCATGGGTTCTGTGTTGAGTGGAAGGCGATGAAGGCCAGCCAGCGCCGGCATCAGGGTGGCGACCAGGCTCATCAGCATGAGCGCGAAGTACACCGCTGGGGTGATCAACTGCTGGGAAAGCAGCAGGTTGAGGAAAACGATTTCACTGAGGCCGCGAATGTTCAGCAGCAGGCTCTCGCGCCATTTGCCGGCAGCGCCGGGCGACGGAGCAGCCCAGCACAGGCCCAGCCAGTTGCCCAGCAACTTGCTGACGATCGGAAGCACCAGCAGGGCAACTAGCTGCCACGCGTCCAACTGCCCCAAGGCTTGATGGGCATCGATCTGCACCACGCCGTAAGTCAGGATCATGGGTACCGCCAAACCCTGCTGCACGCGGCGGTTGTACCGCTCTGGCAGCGGCAATGCCGCCGCGACCTTGAGCCAGGCCAGGCACGCCAGATAGCCAACCCCCAGCACCAGTGCGTTGAGCGTGTAGTGTTCGGCAATGAACAACAGCACCAGGAACAACGCGCCATACAGCGAAGGCGCACGCAAACCCAGTGCGTGCAACGGCCACGGCAGCAGTGCCGCCAGTAGCGGCAAGGCCAGTGTGCCGGGGTCTAGGCTGCCCTGGCCTACCCCTAGCAACAGCCAGCATGCCAGGTCGATCAGGATGGCAGCCTGCAACAACCGCCGGCTGGCCGCCGGGGGATAACCGATTGCCTGGAGATACAGGTAGAGCACCGGTATGGCGGTGATCGCGAACACCAGCCCCAGTGCCAGTGCACCGACACCGCTCAGCCCTATCACCCAGAAGGCACAGGCGATACCGCAGGCGAACGGCAGCAGGAAACTGGGCACGGCAAGTTTCAGCGCCTGGCGGTCCGGGCGCAGCGCCAGCACGTCGATCAGAATGTGGCCGAGCAACAGGGCGAAACTACCGCCGTAGAGCGTTTTTACCCATGCCGGTGCGATCAGCGCAGTGCCCTCCAAGCGCCAATGCGGCGTCACCCACAGGCCCATCGAGGCAGGGAGCACCAGTGTTGCCAGCAACAGATGGCTGACGATCGGGATCAACCCGAGGCGCTTGCCCAGCCTGCTGGCCAGGGTGAAGAGCGCCAGCGCCAGCGCCCAGAAGATAACGATCATCATGAGCGGTCGTGCGCTCCCTCGCGGGGCGCTGCCCAAGGCGCCAGCAGGAAGCTGAACACCAGCCCCAGGCTCACCGCCACGCCAAAGTTGCTGACGGCCGGCGTGCTGGACAGTGCCAGCAGGCCGAACGACAGCCATGTGGTCAACGCAGCCAGCAGGGTTCCGAGCAGGCTCACCGCGGCGCCGCCGATGCGCTCATGCATGAGGATGGCGTAGTCGACGCTGATGGCTGTCACCAGCAGTAGCCCGAACAGGCTGAACAGTGTCAACGGCTCGCCCAGCCAGCCGAGGCTCGCCAGGCTGCACAGTGCAGCCAGCAGCGGCAAGGCCACGATGCGCAAAGAGCCCCGCAACCCGAAAGGCACGGCCAGCAGCATCAAAATCAACGCGCACGAAAGCAGTTTGAGCTCCGCTGCGCTGACCTGAGTGGCGGCGAACAACTGGTTCAGCTCGCCGAGACGATCAACCAGCTGTACACCGGGCAGGTCCTGCGTCTGCAACCGCAACAGGGCGGCGTCAGACAAGCCTTGCAGGCTGACGATGGCAGCAACGCCGTCACCTGCGCTGCCCAGCCACAAGGGTCGCCATGCCTCGCCCAATGGGCCTGCCAGCACGTCGTCGATGCGCTGCAGTGGCAGTGCGCGCAGTTGCGCGACTTCAGCGTCAAGGGCCGCTTGGGGAACGCCGAGCGCCAGCAGAGGCTGCCAATGCTCCGGTAGCGCAGCCAAGGCCTCGCGCACCTGTGCTTGCTCGGCAGGGGTAGCGACCAGTTGGCCGAGGCTCATGTAGCCCTTGAGCTTGTCCAGCGCCACCAACTCGTCCAGCTTGGCCCCCAGCTGCTGGGTGCGTTCGAGCAATTGCTGCTGGTCGGCAGCCCGCACCAGGTAGAACTGGCTGGTGGGCTGGTAACCGGTGATGCGTGCTACTGCCTGGGCTTGCTGCAACAGCTGCGGCGGCGTGCCCACCCATTGGCGGATATCGTTGTGGGTCTGCAGGTGCCAGAGGCCGCTGGCGCAGAACAGCAGTAGCAGGGCCAGCAACGCTGCGCTCGGCACTTTGCGCAGCAATGCCTTACGCCAGCGGGTGAGCGCCTGGGCGATACGCATCGGCCAATCCGCGGGTTGCAGTTGAGCCTTGGTCAGTAGGGCCGGAACCAGGCACACCGCACTAAGGTAGGCACCCATCAGACCAGCGGCGGAGAAAACGGCAATCTGGGTCAGCGCCGGGAAAGGGGTGAAGGCCAATGCCAGATAGCCGATGCAACTGGTGGCCAGGCTCAGGCTCATGCCTGGCAGGGTCAGGCGCACGGCCGTCCAGCTTTGCCAGGGCTTGAGGCTCCAGCTCTTGGTCAGATAATGCAGCGGATAGTCAATCGCGACGCCGATCAGGCTGGAGCCCAGGACCAGGGTCATGACATGCATCTGGCCGAACACTGCCACGCACACCACTGAGCCAAACAGCATGCCGACCAGCACGGGCACGAACGCCAGCAGCGCGCGCACGCTGCGTAGGGCCAGCAATAGCAACAGCAAGATACCCAGTGTTGCCCCGCCGCCTACCCAGGTGATCTCCCGGCTGGCTTGCTGCTGGCCGGCGGCGGCGTGCAGCAGGCCGCTGGCGGCCAGCAACCGCGCATCGACGGCGCTTGCCTGCACACGCCCCTGGGCCAGCAAATCCGCCACCTGTAGGGGCAGATGCATGTCGAAGGCATTGCCCAGGGTGCGCGCGCGCACCAGCACCCAGTAATACCCTTCGGCCTGGGCAATCAAGGCACCGCTGGCGGTGTCCAGTTCCACGTTCGCGGGCTTGGGCTGGGCATTCTGGATGCGCCCGGTCAGCCCTAACCAGTCGTCCTGGCCCGGCACCAGGCTGAACCCCGCAAAAGGGTCGACCAGGCTCTGGACGCGCTGCGCCACGAAGGCGTCCGGCTGCTGCTGCAATTGTTGCCGGTCAGATGCCGGCAGCATGGCCAGGCGACCTTTGAGCAACTGGTCTCGCACCGCCTGCAGGTCGGTGTCCAGGCTCCACTGCACCTTTTCGAACAGGCCACTGGCCTGCCACTGATTCGCCAACCGTTGTGCCAGCGCCACTGCCTGTGGTCGCTGAGCGTGGCCGACCAGAAGCAGCAACTCGCGGTTCAGTGGCTCCTGCATCCGCTGCTCGGCCTGTTGCACCAGAGGATCCTGGGTCGCGCCGGGCACCAGCGCCATCAAGTCGGCAGACAAGGGCGCGCCGCGGTGCCACTGCCAGCCGGCCACGGCCAGCATGATCAGCAGCACGAAGACGAACAGGCGTGGCAACTGGCGTTCAGTCGGCAAAGTCACTGCGCTCCATGTCGCTCAGCTCGGCCGCGCCGGTGCTTTCAGGCAGGCGCAATACCGTGCTGTCGCCTTGGGTCTCGCTCAGCTCGATGCGCTGCACGAAACGCCCACCGCTGATGTCGATGCGGCTGAAGATTTGCTTGAGCAGCAACGAGCGTGGGGTCAGACGCAGCTGCCACTGGGTTGCATCGCCGCTCAACGCCAGTTCGAAATCACGCTGCAGCCCGGTGCTGTCACCTTGCAGCACGGCAAAGAACAGCTGGTTTTGCTGCGCACCGGCGCTGCGGCTTGGCAGCACTTGCCAGCCGCTCGGGTCGCGCCGGGCAATGCCCTGGGCGTCGATCCGGTAGTTCTGACGCAGGGGGGTATGCAGCATCCAGAGCAGGCCATGATCACGGGCAAGCACGAACTCACCCTCGCTCAGCAAGGGCTGGGGCAGGGCACGCAGGTGTTTTTCCTGAATGAATGGGCCCTTGACCACCGCAGGTGCGCTGAGCTGGCGTTGCAGGTCGTCCAAGTCGAAGGCTGCGCTCAAGGGGCTGACGATCAGCACCGCCAGCGTTGCCAGCACGCGGGCCAGCCGTTTTAGCGCAGGGGTCATGGCAACACCTGCTGCACGGCATCGAGCATGGCCTGCGGCGAGGCCAGCTGCATCTCGCCACTGTCGATGTGCACGGCCACCTGAACCGTACTGGCACGGGTCATGCGCTCCCCGGTCACGGCATCGCTGATCAGGTAATGCAGCTTCAGGCGGTTTTCCCATTCCACCAGGCTGGCCCTCACATTCAGGCGCTGGCCGAACGTCGCGCCGCGCATGTAGCGCAGCTGCAGGTCGATCACCGGCCATGCATAGCCGCTGGCCTGCATCTGCACATAGTTGTGCGCCAGGCGGTCGAGCAGGGCGCATCGTGCCACTTCCAGGTACTTCACATAATGGCCATGCCAGACCACATGCATGCTGTCGACATCGAAAAACGGCACGATGACCTCGGTGTCGACGTGGAAAACGCCAGGGTTACGCATGCAGCCTCCAGTGACGTTGACCGATGCGCACCAGGCAGTGGCGCAGGTCGCCTTCAAGTGCGCGGTCTTCGATGACCGGCGCGAACTCCTGCAGCAACGCCTCATGCATCTGCGCCAGCGCAGGGGGCAACGCGTGTGCCTGAGCCTGCTGGCTGCGCAACCAGACGCCCTGATTGGCGGCCAGCAGTGCCGCGGCGGCGACTTGCTCGGTCAGCTCCAGGACCCGCAGGGCATCGCGGGCGGCGATGGTGCCCATGCTCACCTTGTCCTGGTTGTGGCATTCGGTTGAGCGCGAAAACACGCTGGCGGGCATGGTCTGCTTGAGCGCTTCGGCGGTCCACGCGCTGGCCCCGATCTGCACAGCCTTGAACCCATGGTTGATCATGGCGCGCTCGGCCGGTGCGCCCGACAGGTTGCTCGGCAGGCCGTGGTTGTAACGCACATCCACCGCCAGCGCGAGCTGTCGGTCGAGCAGGTCGGCCACGTTGGCGACGAGGGTTTTCAGGCTGTCCATGGCAAAGGCGATGTGCCCGCCGTAGAAATGCCCACCGTGCAGCACGCGCTCGGCATCACCGTCGATGATCGGGTTGTCGTTGGCGCTGTTGAGCTCGGTCTCGATGAAACCGCGCAACCAGCCCAGGCTGTCGGCCAGCACCCCCAGGACATGGGGCGCGCAGCGTAGCGAATAGCGGTCCTGCAGGCGGTGCAAGGGCGGCAGGGGGGCGTCGATCGCCAGGTCCTGGCGCAGCCAGGCGGCGACCTGCGCCTGGCCAGGGTGCGGCTTGGCGGCGAACAGGCGCTCGTCGAAGTGCTCGGGGTTGCCTTGCAAGGCAACCACGTTTAATGCAGTGATCCGGGTTGCCAGGTGCAGAAGATAATCGGCGCGGGCAAATGCCAGGCACGCAAGGCCGGTCATCACTGCCGTGCCGTTCATCAGGGCCAGGGCTTCCTTGGGCCTGAGCACCAGGGGCTGCCAGCCCAGTTCGCGGTGCACGTCGGCGCTGCGGCGGCGTTGACCCTGGAACATCACCTCGCGCTCGCCCGAGAGCGTCGCGGCTACGTAGGACAGCGGGGTAAGGTCGCCACTGGCGCCTACCGAACCTTCTTCGGGGATCAGCGGCAGGATGTCGTGGGCAATGAAGTCGCGCAGGCGCTCGAGCAGTTCCAGGCGAACACCCGATACGCCGTGGCTGAGTGAACGCAGGCGTGCAGCCAGCACTGCGCGAGTGGCCGAGGCGTCCAGCAGCTTGCCGAGGCCGCAACCGTGGAAGGTGTAGAGGTGGCGTGGCAGCGCCTCGACGTGTTCAAGCGGCACGGCCACGACACACGAGTCACCGTAGCCGGTGGTCACGCCGTAGATCACCCCTTCCTTGTCGAGCAGGGTGTCGAGAAAGCGCGCCCCGCGGGCAATGCGCTCGCGGTAGGCAGCATCGTCCTGCAGGTGTGCCATGGCACGGCCCTCGGCCAGCGCCACGACGTCTTCGATAGCCAGCGGCGATTCGCCGAACGTGACAGGTTCATGCGCTTGCATCGTCATCGGTCTTCCAGAAAGGGTAGAAATTGAACCACTGCAGGGGTGCGCGCGTGCAGTAATGGCCCAGGCGATCGGCGTAGCGGGCGGCCCATTGGGCGATGACTTGATCGCGCTGGCCACGTCGCCATTGCAGGCGTTCGGCAAAAGGTTCGAGGGTGACGTGATAGCGGCCGTCGTGCTTGAGACAGAACAGCAGGTTGAGCGGGCATTCGAGCATGCCCGCCAGTAACCATGGGCCCTGGGGGAAGGCGGCGCGATGGCCTAGAAAGTCCACCTCGACAGTGCGCCCGCCATGCAGCGGCACGCGATCCCCAGCGATGGCCAGCCATTCACCACGCTCCAGGCGTTCGGACAGTTGCAGCATCACCGCAGGGTCCAGCTCGCTGACCTGGATCAGTCGCAGATTGGTGGCTCCCGCCTCGCCCAGCAGGCGGTTGAAGCGCTCGGCATGGCGGGTGTGCACCAGCACGTTCATGGTCACCTGCTCGCCGATTTCGGCCAGGGCCCGGCAGACTTCCAGGTTGCCCAGGTGGGCACCCACCAGCATCTGCCCGCGAGCGCCGCGCAGTTGCTGACGCAAGCCGGCCGGGTCGTGGATTTCGATATCCTCGATGCGCAGCTTGCCGTTCCACACGTCAAGCTTGTCTAGCAGGGCCTCGGCAAAGGCCATGAACTGACGAAAGACCTGCCATGAGCTGGGGGCAGGCGTCTGCCCGGCGTTCCATTGGTGCAAGCGTTGCTGGTACTGCCACGCGCTGCGGCGGGCGCGGCGACCGAACAGGAAGAAGTAGGCGACGATCAGGTGGATCAATGGGCTGAGCACACGGCGGCCAAGCAACCGTACCAGGGTGGCGGTCAACTTCATCAGCCAGAAGCTGCCCCGCTCCTGGTGGTCGGCCCAGTGCTGCGACGGTGTGCTCATGACTGCCACCGACGCCAGAGGATTGCAGGTGCTCGCACCAGCATGCCGAAGAACAGCTTGGCGTGCATCTTGGAGATCAGTGCGTTGTCGTGGACCAGGCGAAAATGCGACAGGCCATCCTGTGGATAATGTACCCGCGTCGGCAACCAGCGCATCGGTTGGTTGCGCCAGGCCAGGCGCACGAGAACTTCCGGGTCGAAGTCCATGCGCTTGCCAAGGCGCACGTTGTCGATCAGGGCCAGCGTGGCTGGCAGCGGATAGACCCGAAACCCGCACATGGAATCGGGAATCTGCAGCGACAGGCTGTTGATCCACACCCAGACGTGGGTCAGGTAACGCGCGTACAGCCGCCCTTTGGGCACACTGGCGTCGTACTGTGGATACCCACACACCAGTGCCTGGGGGGCATGGCGGGAATGCTCCAGAAACGTCTGCACATCGCCCAGGTCGTGCTGGCCATCGGCATCGACCTGCAACGCATGGCTGAAGCCCAGTCGCGCCGCCTCGCGCAGGCCGGCCATGACTGCACCGCCCTTGCCCTGATTGACAGGCAGGGTGACCAGGAACACATCCCTCTGTTCGGCCAGCCGGGCGAGTACCTGCGCGCAGCCTGCATCGCTGGCATCGTCGACCAGCACGCAGGGCAGGCCCGCGCGCAGCAAATCGTCCACGACCGCCGGGACGGCCTGTTCGTGGTTGTAGACCGGGATCACCGCGCAGGGCTTATGCACAGGCGTTCTCCAACAGAACCCGGCCGCTCGAACACGGTTGACCGGCACAGGTGAAGGCGAAGTAAAGCTTGCCGCGTGACGTGTCCAGGCGAAGGCTCAGCGCCAGCTCATCGCCGGGCCGCACCAACTGCTGGAACTTGAGCACCTCCATGCCAGCAAAGCGCAGCGGCGACTCGGTCAGCTCAGCGGCCAGCGCGACGGCCCAGTCGATCTGGACCACACCGGGCAACACCGGCGTGCGGGGAAAATGCCCTGGGAAACAGGCAAGGTCCAGGGGCACGCCGAGCTTGAGCTGGAGCTCGTCACCTTCGCGGTGCTGCTCCAGCACATGCGGGGCCATGCTGCGAGGCGCCAGCAGCAATGCCTGCAGCGCAGCCTGGGTCAGCTTGCCCTGGTTGTTGAGCGGCAAGTGCTGCACCAAGCGCCAACGGCGTGGCAGTGCCAGCGCCTCGCAGTGGCCTGCCAGGTGGCTGCGCAGGGCCTCGACCAAGGCCCGCCGCCCCTGGTTGCGCAGGGCGTGCAGGCCTGCGGGGGTCGGCACCAGCACGGCGCCTAGGCTGGCCCGGCCGTTTTCGATCATGCCAAGACGTGCTTCAGACACCCATGGATGCGTGCACAAGGCCTGTTCGAGCATGGGGAGCGAAATTCGTTTTTCTTCGAGCTTGACGATCCGATCCAGTCGCCCCAGCAAGCGAAAGCGCCCGTCGGACGAGAATTCGACGGCGTCAGCGCTGTGTTCCACATGCCCCGCTGGGAGGTAGGGCGAGGCGATGCACAGCGCCCCCTGGTCATTTTGGCTAAGCTGTACACCGGCAAACGGCTGCCACAACGACTGCCCCTGGCGCCAGGCGATCCCGCCGGTCTCCGAGCTGCCGAGGATCTCTGCTGGCCATTGGCCCAGCCGCTGGTGCAGGCGCTCGGCTGCATCGGCGGGCAACTCACCGCCCGACGAGAACACCTTGCGCACCGGTTGCAGGGCTGGCCAGTCGAGGTTTTCGCCCATGCGCTTGAGCAGCGCCGGGCTGGCGACCCAGGCAAAGGCCGGGTGGGCGCGGCTGGCCCGTTGCAGGTCCTCGGGGAACGGCAATTGGCGGCGCTCGAACCCGCGCCCGGCGCACAAGGGCCACAGCACGCGGAACAGAAGGCCGTAGATGTGCTGGGTAGCGACGCTGCCGATGATCCAGGCAGGGCCTAGAGCCTTGCCCCACAGGTGCTCCAGCGCATTCACCTCGCTGGCCAGTTGCGTGACCTGCTTGTCGATGCGCTTGGGCTCGCCGCTTGACCCGGAGGTACACAGGCTGATGCGGCACCGGGCCAGGTCCAGAATGGCAGGTGGCAAGGGCGTGTCCAGCAAGCTGTTGGGCGATGTGTCCTCAGCCAGATCCGTGAGCCACAGGTCTACGTGGGCATTCCAGCGCTCGCGGGTGGCCGGTTGCAGGTCGGCCGGCAGCAAGACCTCGACCTCGGCCCGCCATGCACCGAGCAGGACGGCGGCCAGTTGCGCGGCGTCCTCCAGGTGCACCGCCAGTCGGCGAACACTCCGCGCATGCAGGCCACCGGCCAGGCGCAGCGCCTGCTGGCTCAGTTCGGCGTGGTCCAGGGCGGGGGCTTGGGTCACCTGGCGCGGCGCATCCAGCGGCAGCAGCAGGTGTTCGAGGTTGATCCAGTTCATGAGCGTCCTCGCACACGTTGTCTAATCAGCCATTCGAGGGCGAACAGCACGCCCATCGCGGCATAGGCGATCACGCCGTTGTAGAGCGTCCACCAGCCCAACGGCGCCCACAGCGTAAGGGCGGCCGCGATCAGGCCGTTGATCAGGAAGAACAGGCACCAGGCCTGGGTGACCTGCCGGGTATAACGCACAGCGCGCGGCGGCAGCGCCGGGTCGCTCAAGCGTGCCAGGCGTTCGGCCACCGGCATGCCGTGCACCAGGCTGCTACCGAACAGCCCCAGCATGAAGGTACTGATGAGCACCGGATACCAACGCAGCAGTGCCTGGCTGTCCGATAGCCCCAGCAGCCCACAGAACGCCAGGGCGGCGATTGCCATCCACAGGCTGCCGGGCCGGCGAGGCGCGCTCAGCGCACGTGCCAGCCAGAGGCCGCCGAGCAGCAGGCCAAATTGCCAGGGGGCGTAGTGCGCCATGCCGAAATGCACGGCGAACGGATACAGCAGCCCGGCGATCAGCAGGCCGGCGCCGATCAGTCGCTTCATGCCGCCGGGTTCACCAGGCGGAACACAGCCTCGACCACGTCGTTGACGGTACGCACCGACTTGAACTCGTCAGCGGCGATCTTCTTGCCTGTCTGGCGCTTGATGTGATCGATCAGGTCGACGGCGTCAATGCTGTCGATCTCCAGATCCTGGTAGAGGTTGGCGTCCAGGCTAATGCGCTCAGGCTCGAGCTCGAATAATTCGACCAGGGCGTCGCGCAGAATGTTGAAGATGTCTTCACGGGTTTGCATGATGCGGTCTCAGGCGGCCTGACGGGCGGTGACGAACGCCGCCAGGGCGGCGACACTGCTGAAATGGTTGCGGGTGTCCTTGGCATCGGCGTCGATCTTGATGCCATAGCGCTTCTGGATGGCCAGGCCGAGCTCGAGCGCATCAACCGAATCCAGGCCCAGGCCTTCGCCGAACAGGGTCTGTTCGTCGTCGATGTCCTGGACGCTGATGTCCTCCAGGCCCAGGGCGTCGATGATCAGTTGCTTGAGATCACGGTTGAGGTCTTGCTGTGACGCGCTCATCGGCGGCGAGCTCCTTGATGTAGTAGTTGTGCAGATAATCGTTGAGCAGACGGGAAGCTTTGGGCGCAGGGCCCAGGGCCGTGTAGGCGCCGGGATGCACGTCCGGGCCCACCGAAAGGGTGAAGTGCACCCGCCTGCCGGGTATGCGGTACCAGGGTTCGTTCTTGGTCAGCGTGGTCGGGCTGACCTTGATGGTGACAGGGGTGATGACGCTTGCACCGCGCAGGGCAATCGCAGCCGCGCCGCGGTGAAAGGCCGGCGGCTGACCGGGCGAGGTACGCGTGCCTTCCGGGAAAATCACCAGGGTCTGGCCCTGTTGCAGCGAGGCGACGGCGGTGTCGAGCATGTCCATGCTGCCATCGTTGCCGATGTACTGCGCCTCGCTGACCGGCCCGCGCGTGAACGGGTTGTCGAACAGGCTCTGCTTCACGACGCAATTGGCTTGGCGTACCAGGCCGATCAGGAACACCACATCGATCAGGGACGGGTGATTGGCGATGATCATCTGGCCCGGCCGGCCCAGGCGCTCGGCCCCGTCAATTTCGTAGGTCAGCACACCCATGGCGCGCATGAACTGCACGAAGCGCCAGAACAGCCAGCTGATGGTGCGCCGGGCCCGCTCGCGGTGGCGTGCCCGGCCACCCGGCAGGCAGGCCAGCAGCGGAAACACGAATAGCCGCAGGGTCAGGCAGCCCACGCCAAACAGCATAAAGCTCGTGGCGGTGGCCAGCAGGCGCCAGATATAGGCGTCGCCTGGCCTGCTCACGGCTGTCGGTGCCAGTTCCATGTACGACGCTTCCCTGTGTGAGTGAAATCGGTGCGGCCGTTGAGCATGGCCTTGAGCCAGGCCAGGCCGTGAGGCAGCGCAGGCACGGCAGGTGACGCGGCGACCTCGCCGGGCGCCAGCTGCCATTGCCGGCCCGGGGTCAGCAACAGGCCGAGCGCGTAGGCGAACGGTACGTCGTCTATCCAGGGGCCATAGGCCGGTGGTGGCTGCTCTTCGGTGACGATCAGCAGCACGGCTGGGGCGCCATCAGCCATGAGCGCTGCGGCTTCTACCACGCCCTGTTCGAAACCATCCCCGGCAGCGGCCAGAGCCGTCATCTCGCAGGTGGAACCGCGCAGGATCGACCACAGGCCAATGACCGCGTTGTGCACCGAGAGGCTGAACTGGGTAGGGGACAGCGGCTGCCCGGCAGCCAGTTCGCCCAGAATCGAAAACGTGCGGGGTGTTTCACCGTGGCGTGAAACGAACACCAGCGGCAGCGGCGGCTGGCCCTCTGCCAATGGCCAGGCCACCGCGAACGCCATGCGCGCCATGTGGCTCAGCCGACGACGCTGCATGGCTGGCAGGAAGGCTACGTCAGGCGCGCAGGCGTCTGCACCCGATGGCGAATTGCCGCTAGCCCAGGCGTGCCAGTCGGCAGGCGCCGAAAGGCCCGGAGCCCATGCACGCCATTGGGTGATGTTGAAGGTGATCACGGTGGTCTTCTTCCCGCCCTGAGGGGCTTCCATGCCGAGCGAACGACTCGGCGCCTGCCTGTCAGGGGTGGTGCGTTCATCGAGTGGCGCGCATTATCCCGGTGCGGCAGTGATGTAGCAATGGATTCGGATCCAAAGAGACAACGCCTTAAAGCGGATGTGGCGTGGTCCGATTGAATAGTTTCATTTTTCCGACAGTCGGTTACGGCGCCACGGGTGGTGGGCGGCCGCTGTAGCAGCGCTGGTCATGAACACAGCGTCGCCACATACTCGGAACCTCGTCCCTATCCGGAGCTCAGTCATGCGACGCGTGGTGTTCAATCAGAAAGGCGGGGTGGGCAAGTCCAGCATCGCCTGCAACTTGGCCGCGGTAAGTGCCCATGAAGGCTACCGAACCTTGCTGATCGACCTGGATGCACAGGCCAACTCGACCCAGTACCTCACTGGGCTGGTGGGCGAAGACATTCCCATGGGGATCGCCGATTTCTTCAAGCAAAGCCTGTCCGGCGGACCTGGAGCAAAGAAGAACAAGGTCGAAATCTACCAGACGCCATTCGACGACCTGCACGTGGTCACCGCCACCTCTGAGCTGGCCGACCTGCAACCCAAGCTCGAAGCCAAGCACAAGATCAACAAGCTGCGAAAACTGCTCGAAAACTTGAGTGAAGACTATGAGCGGATTTACATCGACACCCCGCCGGCCCTCAACTTCTACGCCGTCTCGGCGCTCATCGCAGCGGACCGTGTACTGATCCCGTTCGACTGCGACAGTTTCTCGCGCCAGGCCCTGTACGGGCTGCTGGCCGAGATCGAGGACATCAAGGAAGACCACAACGAACACCTGATCGTCGAGGGCATCGTGGTGAACCAGTTCCAGCCCCGTGCCAGCCTGCCGCAGCAGATGCTGGACGCGCTACTGGCCGAAGGCTTGCCGGTGCTGCCGGTGTATCTGGGCAGTTCGGTGAAGATGCGTGAGTCGCACCACGCCAGCCTGCCCCTGATCCACCTCGACCCCCGCCACAAACTGACCCAGCAATTCGTGGCGCTGCATGATTTGCTGGGTGGGGAGGGGTAGGCGCAGCTTCCGTGCAAGTCTGGTGTTGATCATAATCTCCCAAAACGGGAGATTTTTTGAAATGCGGGTGATTGCCAAAAGCAGTCTAGTGAAATTTTGGGAGATGCCCGGTAATCGCGATGCCAAGGCTGCATTGGAAAGCTGGTATGACTTAGTGATCAAAGCTACTTGGCTAACACCGCAGGATGTGAAAGATCAGCTCGGCAACGCTCGCATCTGTGGAAGGAACCGCATTGTTTTCAACATTGGCGGTAATAAATATCGCCTCGTCATGGAAATGCAATATAAGTCGGGCATCGCCTGGGTGAAATTCGTCGGCACCCATGAATGCTATGACGAAATTGACGTGGAGACAGTGTGTGAATATTAAGCCTATTCGCAGTGATGAGGATCTGCACGCGGCCTTTCGGCGGCTTGAGGCTATCTTCCAAGCCGAACCGGGCACCCCCGAAGCTGATGAAATGGAAGTACTCGTAACCCTGATTGAAGTGTACGAAAACAAGTACTACCCCATTCAGTCGGCTACCCCTCTGGAAGCCATCAAATTCTGCATGGAGCAACAAAGCCTCACCCCGCGAGACCTGGAGCCCTATATCGGGCCCAGTGGCCGGGTATCTGAGGTCTTGAATGGAAAGCGTAGGCTGAGCCTCTCCATGATCAGACGCCTGCACGAGGGGTTACGCATCCCCTATGAGTCGCTGCTGGGGGGTACCTGAAGTCAAACCCCTTTGCTGCGCAGCCACTCCAGCAGTGCCTGAAGGGGAAGAGCCCCCGCCTGGCGCACGACCTCGCGGCCGTTGCGCATCAGGATGAGGCTCGGGATCGAGCGAATGCCCAGTTGCCCGGCCAAGGTGCGGTTGGCTTCGCTGTCGAGCTTGGCCAGGCGGCAGCGGCCACTCAATTGGCGGGCCGCCTGTTCGAACACTGGCGCGAAGGCCTTGCAGGGGCCGCACCAATCGGCCCAGACATCGATCAGCAAGGGCAGGTCGCCTTTGACCTGGCTGGCATAGCTGTTCCCGGTCAGCACGAACGGCGTCTGCAGCACGACCTGCTGCTTGCAGCGGCCACACTTGGGCGCATCGCCCAGGCGGTCGGCGGGTAAGCGGTTCAGGCCATTGCAGTGAGGGCAAGGGACAACCAGCGAATCGGTCATTTCATCTCCGTTCGAGTAAGTGGGTTTCAGGACGAGCAACTGATTTCCAAGTGCTTGCCCCAGGCAGGGGGCGGCGCTGCATAGGCCTGCATCCCGGTCTGTTCCTCGAACGGGCGGCTGAGCACCTGATGCAAACGCCTGACCTCAGTGTAGTCGCCTGCCTCGGCCGCTTCGATGGCGTTCTGCGCCAGATAGTTACGCAGCACATACAGCGGGTTCACGGCGTGCATGCGCTCACGCCGCCCGGCAGCATGGTTCGGTTCACGTTCGCAGCGCGCTTGATAGTCCACCGCCCAGGCGTCGAAACCCGCCAAGTCGACGAAGTCGTCACGTACCGATTGCAGCGCGTCGGCCAGCGGTTGATCGCCCAGTCGGCGGAAGAACAGGTTGTAGTCCACGCCACCGCTCTGCATGCGTTGCAGCAGGCGCTCGACCAGGGCCATGTCCTCGTCCTCGGCCGTCGTCAGGCCGAGCCGACGACGCATCAGGTCCAGGTAATGGGCCTGGTACAGGGGCAGGAACAGCGCCAGCGCCTGCTTGAGCGCTTCGACATCGATCACCGTGGTCAAGGCCTGGGCCAGCGCACTGAGGTTCCAATGGGCGATCGGTACCTGATTGGCATAGCTGTAGCGGCCGCGGTCGTCGGAGTGGTTACAGATGAAGTTGGCATCAAAATCGTCGAGGAATGCGAACGGACCGAAATCGAAGGTGATTCCCAGGATCGACATGTTGTCGGTGTTCATCACGCCGTGACAGAAGCCGTACGCTTGCCAGCGTGCGATCAGCTCGGCATTGCGCTCGACGATGGTCTGGAACATAGCCAGGTAAGGCTGTGCGGCGTCTTTGCACTGCGGGTAATGCTCATCGAGTACATGGTCGATCAGCACGCGCTGCTGCTCGGGCTGCTGGGTGTAATAGAAGTACTCGAAATGGCCAAAGCGGATATGGCTCTGGGCAAGGCGGGTGAGCATGGCAGCGCTTTCCTGGGTTTCGCGCCACACCGGGGTACTGGAGCCGATCACGCACAGGGCGCGGCTGCTGGGTATGCCCAAGGCATGCAAGGCTTCGCTCGCCAGAAACTCACGGATCGAGGAACGCAGCACGGCACGGCCATCGCCCATGCGTGAGTAGGGTGTCTGGCCGGCGCCCTTGAGGTGCAGGTCCCAATGTTCACCGGCATCGTTGACCACCTCGGTCAGCAACAGGCCGCGCCCGTCCCCCAGGCGCGGGTTGTAGCCGCCGAACTGATGGCCGGAGTACACCATCGCCCGCGGATCGGCGCCTTCCCAGAGCTTGTGGCCGCTGAACAGCTCGGCGAACAACGGCAGCTCGGCCTGGGCCGGGTCCAGGTCGATCAGCGCCATGGCCGACGCACTGGCAACCACCAGGCGAGGGTCTGCGATGGGCTCGGGCAGTACCTGGGTAGAGAATGCGTCGCCCAGGCGGGCGAAGCGGTTGTCGAAGGTGAGCTGGTCGAGGGCTTTCACGGGGCTGCTCCTGAGTCGGGGTGGCAAGAGGCCGCTGCGTGGCCCTGTGCGGGCGGACCGGCCGTGAGCGAGGACCACGCCCTCGCGGGTGGAACAGGCATATCTGCCCTATGGAGTCCAATCACACCGGGGGAGTGCCATCGGATTTTGGCGAGTCCATCGGTATCAACTGTTGTTTGCCGGCTTTGGGGTCCATCAGGAACACCTCGACCTGGCGTACGGAGATCTTGATGTCGTGCGCCTTGAATTCCCGGTTGATGTAGCGATTGATCTCGTCCAGCGTGGGGTTGCGATCGCCCAGGTCACGGACATGCATGCGCAGTTCGTGGTCCAGCGAGCTTTCCCCGAATTGCAGGAAGTACACCAGGGGTTCGGGGTCCTTGAGTACCCTGGGGTTCTCATGTGCACCCTTGAGCAGCAGGTCGCGCACCAGGTCCAGGTCCGAGCCGTAGTCGATGCCCAGCTTCAGGGTCACGCGGGTGACGGTATCGGTGAGCGACCAGTTGATCAGTTGCCCGGTGATGAACGTCTTGTTGGGGACGATGATGTCCTTGCGGTCGAAGTCGGTGATGGTGGTGGCGCGGATGCGGATCTTGCTCACCGTGCCCGACAAGTTGCCGATGGTGATGGTGTCACCGATACGCACCGGGCGTTCGAACAGGATCATGATGCCCGAAATGAAGTTGGCGAAGATTTCCTGCATGCCGAAACCCAGGCCTACCGACAGCGCGGCGACCAGCCACTGCAGCTTGTCCCAGCTGACCCCCAGGGTGGAGAGGGTGCTGACGATGCCGACGCCGACGATGGTGTAGGACAGCAGCGTGGTGGTGGCGTAGGCGCTGCCCTGGGCCAGGTTCAGCCGCGACAGTACCAGCACCTCCAGCAGGCCGGGCAAGTTGCCGGCCAGGGCGAAGGTGATGCCCACGATCACCAGTGCGCCGAGCAGGTCACCGAGGCTGATGGGGACCATGCTCGCCGCAGCGCCTGTACCGCTGGTGTATTCGTACAGCACGAAGTTGTTGAGGTAGGCGAACACCGAGAGCAGGTCCGACCACACCCAGTACAGGCCGGCGATGAAACCGCCGAGCAAGGCCAGGCGGATCAGGCGCAGGGACTGCTGGTTGACCTGTTCGATATCCAGCGTCGGTTCTTCGACGACGACTTCACCATCGAGCCCTTCCTTGGCCGCAGCCCGCTTGCTGAGCGCGCGCTGGTAGGCCAGGCGTCGGGCGGCCACGGACAGCCCGCGCACGAATGCCGCCTCGATCACCAGCCAGAACAGCAGCAGGTAGAGGGTGTAGATCAGGCGGTCGGTGAGTTTCAGCGCCGTGTAGTAGTAGCCGAAGCACACGGCGATGAACAGGGCGATGGGCAAGGCCGTGAACGCCACACCCACTGCCTTGCGAAACAGCGAGGTGTCGCGGTGGGCAGGGCTGCTCAGCAACAGGCGGCTGAGCAACCAGGCCATCAATGCGTAGCAAGTCAGCACCACGCCAATCCCCAGAACGTCATCGGCCAGCGCCGAGGGCTGGTGTTCGGCTACCGCCACTACCCCTACCAGTGCCAGCACCACGGTGCCAAGACGCCGGACCCAGCCGCGGAGGAACTCCACTTGCGGCTTGTACCAGCGGAAGTGAATCTCGGCCACCCCGCCAGGCGAGAGAATGCGGTAGGCCGTATAGAACACCAGCCAGGCCTGGGCCAGTTGCCACAGCGCCGCGCCAAGGTTGGCGTTCTGCCCTCGGGCGTCGATCTGCAAGGCATAGCTGCACAGCGCAAGACCCAGGCTCACTGGCATCGCCAACAGGATGTTGATCAAGATCGCCTGAGGGGTGTGCCACTGGCTGTCGCGGCGGAAATGGCCGATGTCCTGGTGCACCTTGCCCAGGCGCTGGTACAGGTACTTGCGACGCCACAGCAACGCGCCGATCACCAGCAACAGCGGCAGGAACAGCAACGGGCGCTGACTCAACCCGTCAGCCAGCTCCTTGAGGCCCGAGCCCCACGGCAGGTCCGCCACCTGGTCAGCCAGGCGTTGCGGCACATAGGCCAGCCAGTCCCAGTCCAATGGCTTGTTGCTGGGTATCCAGAACATCTGCTCGTCCAGCGTGGTACGCAGACTCTGGGCAGTGCCCAGCAGCTGCTTCTGGTTAAGCTGCAAGGTAATGGATTCGTTGAGCAGCGCCGACAGCTCCCGGTTCAGGCGTTCGAGCAAGTCGCTGCGGGTGATGGCCACTTCCAGCAATGCCTTGCGCAGCTGAGGGGTGACAGTTTCGGGGGGCTGGGCTGCCAGCAGTTTGTCCACATAGCTGACCGGGCTGCTCATCTGCTCGCGCTGCTGATTGACCTCGAACTGGTACAGGCGTGTGTCGGCGATCTGGTCAGCCAAGTCACGGTCGAGCTTGAGATGCGGCAGGGTCTGTTTCTGTTTGTAGAGGATCTTGGACAGCAGCAGGCTGCCCTTGAGCACGCTGATCTGCTCGTCCAGCGCCTGGTCGGCCTGGGTCAAGGTGTCGAGCTGCTGCTTGGTCCGCAGATTCTGCTGGGTCAGTTCGTTGAGCCGGTCGGTGCTTCTGAGCAGGTAGTCGGACAGCTTGAGGTTGGCTGCGCTTTCGGTGGCCAGCAGGCTGCTGCCGCCGGCTTTCTGGGCTTCGATCGACTGCTGCGTGACGGTTTCCTGGGACTGGGCCAGGCGTTTGTCATTGATCAGAGTCTGCAGGTCCTGGATTTCCTGTTCCAGGCGTGCTGTGCGCTCGATCAGCAGGTCGTGGCGGGCATTGCCCAGGTCCTGCAGCACACTGTTTCCAGCCAGCTCCTGGCGGCGCAACTGGGTAAGGGCGTTGAGCGAGGCCAGTTCGGCGTTGAGCTGGTTGCGCAGGTCGGGGCTGACAGGCTTGCCCGCGTCCTTGCCGCTTTTGAGGATGCTGTTGATTTGCTGGGCCCGCGCCTGGCTGCTGCTGATCTCGGACTGGGCCCGTTCGGGACGGGTCTGCGAATTGATGATCAGGCTGTTGGCTTCGGCCAGCGCTTTTTGCAGCTCGCCTTGCTGGGTAGTGCGCTCACTGAGCATCTGCTCGAGCTGCGGCACGCCTAGGTTTGCGTAGCGCTGGGCCACCGACTGCACCGAACTCTGCTTGAGCCTTGCCAGCTCTTTCTGGCTGTCGCTGGTTTCCTTGGGCGCGCTGGCCAGTTGCTGCTTGAGGGCAGCCAGCCTGCGTTCGTTGTCTTCCTTGCTGGCCAGCAGGCCGAGGGTCTGCTCGAGCACTTGCTGCAGGGCCTTCTGATCGGCTTCGGGCAGCTTGCGCTCGGCGATCTTGTCGAGGCTTTCCTGGACGCTGGCGGTGGTGGGGGCTTCAGCGGCGGCGACCGCCAGGGGAAGGCAAAGGCACAGCCCGAGCAGGGCTGTGCGAAGGTGCAGGCGAAAGGACATAGGCAGACTACTTGTGGATCAGGCAGAAACGAAGTTTAGAGGAACAATCCTGGTCCTGGTCGCGATCCTTCGGGGAATCTGACGCCCACTTTCTGAATCTTGTTCCCGTCCATGGTCGCCACGGTCCAGATCGTGCCATGCCATTCGACCTGGTCGCCTACCACTGGCGCGCCTCCGACCTTCTGTCGGATGAACTGCGCCAGCGGCATGTGGGCATCCTGGCTGTCGACGTTGAGACCGTAGAGCGATGCCACGGCGCCGAGTTCGGCATCGCCTTCGAGCACGAAGTCGCCGAAGAAGCGCAGGTCCAGCCCGCGCTGGGGTGCCTGGCTGAAGAGTTTGCCCAGTGCAGGCAGGTTGTGCTCATGCCCGATCACGCACAGCATGTCGTCCACTTCCAGCACCGTACTGCCCGAAGGGTGTAGCAATTGTTCGCCACGGAACAGCGCGGCGATGCGCGTGCCCTCTGGCATCTTCAGCTCCCTCAGCGCTGCGCCAATGCACCACTTTTCGGCACCCAGGCGATAGACGAACATCTCCCATTCGCTGGTGATGTGCACTTCCAGTGCCGAGCGTGAAATGGGCGCCGGGTCTGGCGGGACCGTCACCTTGAGCAGTTTGGCCATCCAGGGCAGGCTGGTGCCCTGCACCAGCAGCGAAACCAGGACGATGAAGAACGCCAAGTTGAAGAACAGCTGAGCGTCTGGCAGGCCGGCCATCAACGGGAATACCGCCAGGATGATGGGCACGGCGCCGCGCAGGCCCACCCAGGAAATGAAGGCCTTCTCGCGGTCGTGGAACGCCTTGAAGGGGAGCAGTGCGGCGACCACCGACAAGGGGCGTGCGACCAGAATCATCCACAGGGCAAGGCCCAGTGCCGGCAGGGCGATAGGCAGCAGATCGTGAGGCGTCACCAACAGGCCCAGCACCAAGAACATCCCGATCTGGGCCAGCCACGCCATGCCGTCGAGCATGTGCAGAATGCCGTGGCGGCTGCGGATCGGCTTGTTGCCCAGCACCAGCCCGCACAGGTAGACCGCCAGGAAACCACTGCCATGCAGGGCGTTGGTCAGCGAGAAGACCACCAGGCCACCGGCCACGACCAGAATCGGGTACAGGCCGCCTGCCAGGTTGATGCGGTTGACCAGCTGCAGCATCACCCAGCCGCCGCCCAGCCCCAGCAGCCCGCCGATGCCGAACTCGCGCAGCAGGTGGCCCAGCAGGCTCCAGTGCAGCCCGGTCTGGCCGCTGGCGATCATGTCGATGAGGGTCACGGTGAGGAACACCGCCATCGGGTCGTTGCTACCCGATTCGATTTCCAGCGTGGCGGTGACCCGTTCGTTCAGGCCTTTACCGCCCAGCAGTGAAAAGACCGCCGCGGCATCGGTGGAGCCCACGATGGCGCCAATCAGCAAGCCCTGGATCAGGCTCAGGTCGAACAACCAGGCCGCCACCATGCCGGTCAGCGCCGTGGTGATCATGACCCCGACCGTTGCCAGCGAAAGCGCCGGCCACAAGGCAACCCGGAAGCTTGCTACCCGCGTGCGCAGACCACCGTCGAGCAGGATCACGGCAAGCGCGAGGTTGCCCACCAAGTAGGCGGTCGGGTAGTTGTTGAAAATGATGCCACCCCCGTCCACGCCAGCGATCATGCCGACGGCCAGGATAATGACCAGAATCGGGATGCCGAGCCGCGACGACAGCGAACTGACCAGGATGCTTGCCCCTACCAGCAATGCGCCGATCAGGAACAGGCTATTGATGGTACTGGCATCCAAAGGCAGGTACTCCGGGACAACGAGGAGGGAAGACGTGGTAGCGCGTATTCGATGTTTGCTAGCAGGTCGCGTGCCAACCGATTCTAACCTGATGAATTGGCAGCCTGTAAAGCGTTTCTGAAGATGTAGGCAAGCCAGCCCGCAGCGCGAACCGCTCTCCTCAAAGAAGAGGGCCGCGAGTGCGGCCCTCGTGCAATCAACCGTGGTTCTTGCCCAGCAGCGCGTGATACAGCTCGGTGTCTCCCAGAATGCCCACGACTTTGTCGTTTTCCTGCAGCACCAGCTTGTTGCCGGTCTGGTAGCGAATCTGCAGGGCCTCACGCATGCCGATGTCGGCATGCACCAGGGTTGGCCTGCGGCTCAGGCCTTCCACTGCCTGCCCAGGCGCCCAGTTCTGCATCTCCAGGCCATTCTGGCCTTGCCGCGCACGCTTGATCGAATTGCCTTCACCCAGGTCCAGCCACGAGTCGCCGCCGGGGTCCAGGCAGACCGAACCGTTGACGCGCTTGCAGTTGTCCAGCGAGCGCATCAGGCTGCGTCCGCACAGCACGTTCAGCGGGTTGGTATGGGCCACGAAGGTGCGCACGTATTCATCGGCCGGGTTCAGCACGATTTCCTCGGGCTTGCTGTACTGGATGATCCGTCCGTCCTTCATGATCGCGATCCGGCTGCCCAGCTTGAGCGCCTCGTCCAGGTCGTGGCTGACGAAGACGATGGTCTTGTTCAGCTGGCTCTGCAGGGTCAGCAATTCGTCCTGAAGGCCTTGGCGGATCAAAGGGTCCAGGGCCGAGAACGGTTCGTCCATCAGCAGGATGTCGGCGTCCATGGCCAGCGCACGTGCCAGGCCTACGCGCTGTTGCATGCCGCCGGACAATTCATCGGGCTTCTTGTTGCGCCACTGGGCCAGGCCTACCAGTTCGAGTTTTTCGTCGACCAGCTTGCGCCGTTCCTTCTCGGGGCGGCCCTGCATTTCCAGGCCGAAGCTGATGTTCTCGCGCACCGTGAGCCAAGGCATCAGGGCGAACTTCTGGAACACCATGGCGATACGCTTGGTGCGCATCATCTTCAGTTCAGCCGGGGTGCAGTGGGCGATATCGATGTGCTTGCCTTCGTGCTCCACGAACAGCTTGCCGCGGCTCACGGTGTTCAGCCCGTTGATACAGCGCAGCAGGCTGGACTTGCCCGAACCGGAAAGGCCCATGAGCACGCAGATCTCGCCTTTCTGGATGTCCAGGTTGGCTTTTTCTACGCCGACCACAAGGCCGGTCTGCTTGAGAATTTCTTCGCGGGTCTTGCCCTGGTCCAGCAACGACAGCGCTTCGCGTGGCTTGTTGGAGAAGATGACGTCGACGTCTTCGAATCGAATGATACTCATGCTTCACTCCTGGCCGGCAGCTCCGGTTGCTTGCAGATACGGTCGAGCATGATCGCCAGCAGCACGATTGCCAGGCCCGCTTCGAAGCCCAGGGAAATATCGGCGGTGTTCAGTGCGTTGACCACAGGTTTGCCCAGGCCGTCGGCGCCCACCAGGGCGGCGATCACCACCATCGACAGCGACAGCATGATGCATTGGGTGACGCCTGCGGCGATGCTCGGCATCGCATGGGGCAGTTCGATACGGGTGAGCAGTTGACGGCGCGAGCAGCCAAAGGCCTTGCCGGCGTCCATCAGTTCCTGGGGGACATCGCAGATGCCCAGGTAGGTCAGGCGGATGGGGGCGGCGATGGCGAACACGACCGTCGAGATCAACCCAGGCACCACGCCCAGGCCGAACAGGGTAAGGGTAGGGATCAGGTAGACGAAGGTGGGGACCGTCTGCATCAGGTCGAGCACCGGCCGCATGGCGGTGTAGAACATCGGCTTGTGTGCGGCGACGATACCCAGCGGCACGCCGATAGCCACGCAGACCACGGTGGCGAAGCTGACCTGGGCCAGGGTTTCCATGGTTTCCTGCCAGTAGCCCAGGTTGAGGATCAGCAGGAAGGACAATCCGACGAAGGCGGTCAATGCCCACTTGCGCTGGATCAGGTGCGCCAGTGCAGCGAACAGGGCGATGAGCACGAGCGGGTTGAACCAGGTCAGGGTACTGGTGACGCCATGGATCATGAACTCCAGGCCTTGGGCGATGGCGTCGAAATAATTCGCGCCGTGCTGGGTCAGCCACTCGACGAACGAGGACATGTACTGGCCCAGGGGTATTTTCTGATCGATAAGCATGATAGCGAGCTTCCACCTGCGTAGATTGAAATCAACCCGGGGCGGGCACGGTCCTGCCCCGAGGTAGCGCTACTGCGTAGTTCGGTTATTGCGTCAGCTTGGCCTTGGCCGCCTCCAGGCCAGGTTTGCCATCCACAGTGGTCACACCTGCCAGCCAGGTGTCCAGCTTGCCGGGATTGTCCTTGAGCCATTTGCGCGCAGCGGCGTCAGGCTTCATCTTGTCGTCCAGGACATAGCCCATCATGGTGCTTTCGTCCTTGAGCTCGAACGACAGGTTCTTCAACAGTTGGCCGACGTTGCTGCATTCCTGCGCATACCCCTTGCGGGTATTGGTGTACACCGTCGCCTTGCCGAAATCGGGGCCGAAGAACTCATCGCCACCGGTCAGGTACTGCATCTTGAACCGGGTGTTCATCGGGTGCGGCTCCCATCCCAGGAACACGATGGCCTCGCCACGTTTCTGCGAGCGGTCCACCTGGGAAAGCATGCCGGCCTCGCTGGACTGGACAATCTTGAAGCCGGCGTCCTTCAGGCCGAAGGCGTTCTTGTCGATCATGCTCTGGATGGTGCGGTTGCCATCGTTGCCCGGCTCGATCCCGTAGATCTTGCCGCCTAGCTCATCCTTGAACTTGGGAATGTCGCTGAAATCCTTCAAACCCTTGTCGTACAGGGCTTGCGGTACTGCGAGCGTATACTTGGCGTTTTCCAGGTTGGCGCGCAGGGTTTCGACCGTACCGGCGTCGCGGTACTGCTTGATGTCGTTCTCCATGGTCGGCATCCAGTTGCCGAGAAACACGTCCAGGTCCTTGCCGGCCGCCAGCGACTTGTAGGTCACCGGCACCGAGATCATGGTGGTGTGCGTCTTGTAGCCCAGGGCGTCGAGCACAGCGCTGGTGGTGGCCGTGGTTACCGTGATGTCGGTCCAGCCGACATCCGAAAACCGCACCGTCTGGCACTGCTCGGGTTCTGCGGCCTGGGCCAGTACCGGTGCGGACAGCAACGCGACCAGCAACAGCGAGGGTGAACCTTTCATGGGTGGACTCCTGTGATTTTGTCTTCGGGTTCGCGTGGTTCGTCGGACGTTCTGAGGGTCCGATCGATCAGGCCTGCAGAGGGCAGGTTGCGTGGCCGTGCTTTACGAGTCGCTTTCGATAATCCTCCAGCGCCGGGCAATCGCCTACTGGTGGAGTCGTATCCAGTACGCAACGGGTCGCATCCAGTATGGGCAATGTCGCTTATGGATTCTTCTACCCATCCTGCCGCTTTTTTGCGTCACCAAGGCACCGGAAAGCGGCGCACTGAGCCTGCAAAACAGGCGGCGCGGCTGGACAAGACTACGTCGGTTGCAGACGGCGAGCAGGGTGGCAAAAGCCCGATGATGCGTGCATTGAAGGCGGCCTGCAGTCCAGCCTAGCAGCTGCCCCGCCCTGCGCATTGCGTGTACAGACAAGCCCAGCAAGAGGTGATTCGACAATGGCCATCAGCGTGTTCGACCTGTTCAAGATCGGTGTCGGGCCTTCCAGCTCGCATACCGTCGGCCCCATGCGAGCCGGTGCCCTGTTTGTCCAGGGGCTGCGCGAGCGCGGCGAGCTGGACCAGGTTAAGCGGATCGAGGTGCGCCTGTATGGCTCGCTGTCGGCTACCGGTATCGGCCATGGAACCGACAACGCCACCATCATGGGGCTGATGGGCGAATGGCCAGACGCCATCGACCCTACCCAGATTGTCCCGCGTATCGCCGACCTGCGCGAAACCCAAGTGCTCAAACTCGATAACCGCCTGCCCATCGATTTCATCTGGGCCCGTGACATGCTGCTGCTTGACGAGAACCTGCCTTACCACCCGAACGCCATGACCCTTGTGGCAGAAGGCGAGCAGGGCGAAATTCACCGAGATACCTACTACTCAGTCGGCGGTGGCTTCGTGGTCGATGCCGCCCAGGCCGCCAGTGGCGTGCTGGACGCCGACCAGACCGTGCTGCCGTACGATTTCAACAGCGCGGCCGAGCTGTTGCGCCTGTGCAAGCAAAACGACCTGAGTGTGTCGCAATTGATGATGGCCAATGAACGGGTCTGGCGCAGCGAGGCAGAAATTCGGGCCGGCCTGCACACGCTTTGGGATGCCATGCAGGAGTGCGTCAACAATGGGCTCAAGTACGAAGGCACGCTGCCGGGCGGGCTGAATGTCCGTCGTCGTGCTGCCAAGCTGCACCGCAGCCTGCAGGAAATCGGCAAGCCCAACGTGATCGGCTCGACCATGAGCGCCATGGAGTGGGTCAACCTGTTCGCCTTGGCCGTGAACGAGGAAAACGCCGCAGGCGGGCGCATGGTCACCGCGCCTACCAATGGCGCGGCCGGCATCATTCCGGCGGTGCTGCACTACTACATGCGCTTTAGTGACGAGGTGGACGAGTCCAGCGTGGTGGATTTCTTCTTGGCGGCCGCCGCCGTGGGCATCCTGTGCAAGAAGAACGCCTCGATCTCAGGGGCCGAGGTGGGCTGTCAGGGTGAGGTGGGCTCGGCCTGCGCCATGGCCGCTGCAGGACTTGCTCAGGTACTGGGCGCTACCCCGCCCCAGGTTGAAAACGCAGCCGAGATTGCCCTGGAACACAATTTGGGCCTGACGTGCGACCCGGTAGGCGGACTGGTGCAGGTGCCCTGCATCGAGCGCAATGCAATTGCTGCAGTGAAAGCCATCAACGCTGTGCAGATGGCGTTGCGTGGTGATGGCGAGCATTTCATCTCCCTCGACCAGGTGATCCGCACCATGCGTGATACAGGTGCCGACATGCACGACAAGTACAAGGAAACCTCGCGCGGCGGCCTTGCCGTTAGCGCCATCGAGTGCTGATGCACTTCTTCGACCTGCGGTGTCATCGTCGAGCGATCGGCGCTGGCACCACGCTCATCATAACGGTGCAAAGCACCACCTCGTGACCTTAAAACGTGCAAGACGATGCCTACCGTCAGTCGGATGTCGCGATCGGTGCAGGCGTTGTCGGTGACACTCAAGAGTGTCGTTTCTGGGCAACTTGGGTAATGCGTGTCACCAAAGTGCTCAGGGGTGACACGCATGCCGCCTAGAACGCCTGTTTGAGGGCTGTAACAGACTTGTAGGAAAGTCCTGATTTTGACGACGGAGTAGGTCGTTTTCAGGTTTTTTCGGATAGCTGTTCAATTTCAGGCACGGCGTTTGCGTAGTGATAGACAACCAAGCCCCGTGGACGACCCCGGGGCAATAACAAGAAATCAGTGTCCGCCTGAGGCACGCCCTGCATTTGTGTGAGGAGAAATCGCGATGACGTCGTACACCTCCGGGAACCCAACCCAGAACCGCACAACCCCCCAGTCCATCGGGTTTCTTCTCCTGGACAACTTCACCCTCATTTCTCTGGCGTCGGCGGTCGAGCCCCTGCGCATGGCCAACCAGCTGTCCGGCCGCGAGCTGTACCGCTGGCATACCCTGACCGTCGATGGCGGCCAGGTCTGGGCCAGCGACGGCTTGCAGATCACACCCGATGCCGCCATGCACAGCGCGCCCCCCATGGACACGGTCATCGTCTGTGGCGGTGTGGGTATCCAGCGCACCGTGACGCGTGAGCACGTGACCTGGCTGCAAGCCCAGGCTCGCCAGTCGCGCCGCCTTGGGGCGGTGTGCACCGGCAGCTGGGCGCTGGCCTGTGCCGGCCTGCTCGACGGCTTCGATTGCAGCGTGCACTGGGAATGCCTGGCGGCCATGCAAGAGGCCTACCCACGGGTCAACATGAGCACGCGCCTGTTCACGCTCGACCGCAACCGCTTCACCAGCTCTGGCGGCACCGCGCCGTTGGACATGATGCTGCACTTGATCAGCCGCGATCATGGTCGGGAATTGTCGGCGGCCATTTCCGAGATGTTCGTCTACGAGCGCATCCGTAACGAGCAGGATCACCAGCGCGTACCGCTCAAGCACATGCTGGGCACCAATCAGCCGAAACTGCAGGAAATCGTCGCCCTGATGGAAGCCAACCTCGAGGAGCCGATCGACCTGGACGAACTCGCCGTCTACGTATCCGTGTCGCGTCGGCAGCTGGAGCGGCTGTTCCAGAAGTATCTGCACTGCTCGCCTTCGCGCTATTACCTCAAGCTGCGGCTGATACGCGCACGTCAGTTGCTCAAGCAGACGCCGATGTCGATCATCGAGGTGGCTTCGGTCTGCGGCTTCGTGTCCACGCCGCACTTCTCCAAGTGCTACCGCGAATACTTCGGCATTCCACCGCGCGACGAGCGTGTTGGCTCCAATACCACCCAGCAGGTGGCGATGATGCCGATTCCACAGGCCATCACCCTGTCGCCCCACAGTGGTCCGATGGCGGCATTGAGCCAGGCGCGTAATGAGTCAACGTTTGCCAGTGTAAGGCTCTAAGGGTTCAGGGCTGCGCTGCAGCCCGTTCGCCGGCATCGCGCGGCCCCTCTAGGGGCCGGCTTGCCGACGATCACGCCGGCATCGGAGCAATCGCTCAGGCGCGCTTGTTGAATTGCGCCAAGGCTGGCAGCAGCTGTTTATCAATCGCCTGCCGCACGGCCGGTAACAGGGTGGCGCTGCCCGCGTACATCTGCTCGACCATCCCCTTGAGCGCCCGCGCATTCGGTTCGGTGAGCCCGCGTACTACGGCCTCACACGCCTGCTCGGCGCTGGCACCGGCCGGAATGTCGAACCCGCGTGCCCGCAGGTGGCCCGCCAGGTCGTCTTGATCAATCAAATCGGCATGCATCATGGCTGTTGTCCCTTTTATCGCATAGAGAGTGCTGCAGTGATCACGACCGATTCTGTGGCGCCGCCGTCATGCTCGCAACCTCGAAAGGGCAGAGTGGCCGCTTTGGCTATGAACAGGTCGTTTCCGGCTAAATCCGCTGCCCAGGAACTGCGCACACTCTAGTCATCTACCGCTACGGAGGGTTTGGTCACCCTCACTCGTGCACAGTGGATGTTGCTCGCTCTTGGCCCCGGATGCTCACGGCTTTCCGGGGTTATTTTTTTGCAGATCACCTATCCATTTTCAATCGCTCGCAAGACCCTAGCCGTTCGCTGGAAGGCGGATCACCCGCCCGGTATAGGCGTTGGCCGGTACAGGCCCCTGAGCATTGAGGGTGGCGGCCAGGGCAGCGCTGCTGCGCTGACTGAAGGGTGCGGATTTCGGCCCCGCGAGGTCCACATGCAGCAGCATCTGTTCGCTCGCCGCCAATGGATCTCCAAACCCCGCGCGGTGCAGGCTGTGGTAGACATGCAGGCGCTTGCGGTCAAAACCGACGATGTGCGTCTGCACCCACACCTCGGTGCCGAGCTTTACCTCGTGCAAGTAGTTGATGTGCGCCTCGAGCGTGAACAGAGAGTTGCCACCCTGCCCACGGCTTTCGGCATCCAGCCCAATGCGCTCCATCAGCGCGTCGGTGGCGTAGCTGAATATCAGCAGGTAGAACGCATCACGCAGGTGACCGTTGTAATCGACCCAGTCTTCCAGCACTTGGGTCCGGTAGGTGATCAATGCAGGCATCGTGCTCTCCTCAGTCGCTGAACGACATGCCATGGTTGGCCTTGCTGGTGGTCACCGCTTCCAGCACCGCCAGCAGCGTGTCATCCCGGTAGCGTTCCAGCGCGGCGATGCTGCGATCACCCAGTTGCTGCGACGTACCCTCCACCACATCGTCGATCAGTTTGTCGGTCAGCTCAGGCGCCGGCAGGTAGGTCCACGGCAGCTTCAGTGCCGGCCCGAATTGCGACATGAAGTGACGCATGCCGGCATCGCCACCGGCCAGGGTGTAGGTCAGGAAGGTGCCCATGAACGACCAGCGCAGGCCCGCGCCAAAACGGATGGCGTCGTCGATTTCACCCGTGGTGGCGACCCCGTCGTTGACCAGGTGCAGCGCCTCGCGCCACAGCGCTTCGAGTAACCGGTCGGCGATGAAACCGGGGACTTCCTTGCGTACGTGCAGTGGCCGCATGCCAAGGGCGGTATAAACAGTGCTGGCCGCCTCGATGGCCTGCGGCGCAGTCTGCTTGCCGCCGACGATCTCGACCAATGGCAGCAGGTACACCGGGTTGAAAGGATGGCCTACCACACAGCGCTCAGGGTGAACGGCCGAGGCGTAGAACTCGCTGGGCAACAAGCCCGACGTGCTGCTGGCAATAATTGCATCGGGTTTGGCAGCGGCGCTGATCCGTGCATGCAAATCGAGCTTCAGGTCCAGCCGCTCAGGCGCGCTTTCCTGGATGAAATCAGCCTCGCGCACGCACGTTTCAACGGTATCGACAAAGGTCAGGCGGGCTTGCGATGCGCCTGGCGCAAGGCCCTGGTTCTCCAAGGCAGGCCAGGCGTTGGCGATGCGTTTGCGCAGGGCCTGTTCGGCGCCTGGCGCCGGGTCCCAGGCGATCACGTCCAGGCCATGGGCGAGGGCGCGTGCAACCCAGCCGCTGCCGATCACGCCGCTGCCCAACGCGGCAAATGTCTTGATGTCAGTGATGAAGGTCATGCAGGTCTCCAGAAGCGATCAGCGACGGTTCAGGTTCATCTTTGCCCGGCCTTCTGCGGGGCTCAGGACACGGGCACCCAGGCGCGAAATGATCTCTACCGCGCGCTCGACCAACTGGCCGTTGCTCGCCAGTACGCCACGGTCCAGGTACAGGTTGTCTTCCAGGCCGACTCGCACGTTACCGCCGAGCAACACGGCCTGCGCGGCCATGGGCATCTGCATGCGGCCGATGCCAAAGCCGGCCCAGGTGACATCGGCGGGCAGGTTATCGACCATAGCTTTCATGGTGGTGGTGTCAGCCGGTGCGCCCCACGGTATTCCCAGGCACAGCTGGAACAAGGGGTTGTCGAGCAGCCCTTCCTTCATCATTTGCTTGGCGAACCACAGGTGGCCGGTATCGAAAATTTCCAGCTCTGCCTTGACCCCCAGCTCCGTAATGCGCCGGGCACCGGCGCGTAGTTGCGCGGGCGTGGAAACGTAGATGGAATTGCCGTCACCGAAATTGAGGGTGCCGCAGTCCAGGGTGCAGATTTCCGGTAATAACGCCTCGACGTGGGCCAGGCGTTCGAGCGGGCCGATCAGGTCAGTGCCCTGCCCGAATGCCATGGGGTTTTCATCGGGCCCGATTTCCAGGTCGCCGCCCATGCCGGCAGTGAGGTTGACGATGATGTCCACGTCGGCTTCGCGAATGCGCTCCATGACTTCGCGATACAGGGCGACATCACGGCTGAAGCGCCCCGTCTGCGGGTCGCGTACGTGGCAGTGGACCACTGTGGCGCCGGCCTTGGCGGCTTCCACGGCCGCTGCAGCGATCTGCTTCGGCGTGACGGGGACCAGATGGCTTTTTGAGGCAGTGTCGCCGGCGCCGGTCAGGGCGCACGTAATGATGACGTCGTGGTTCATGGGGGATCCTGTGCGATCTGTTGTGGGCTTTTCGCCGGCAAGCCGACCCCTGCAAGGTTCTGGACGAACCTTGGTGTCCGTGGATCTGTAGGGGCTGGTTTGTCGGTGATGGGGCGGTTTCAGTTGGCGGTAAGCTTGAGATTGTCGGCGGCCGGTTTGCCATCGAAGGTGGTTACACCCTCAAGCCAGCGGGCCTTGTCCTCGGGGTGGTCCTTGAGCCATTGGCGCGCCGATTCCAGCGGGTCCTTGTGATCGAGCAATGGCTGCATCATGCGGCTCTCGTCTTCGGCGCTGAAACTCAGGTTGGCCAGCAGGCGGTTGGCATTGGGGCAGCGCGCTGCATAATCGGGTGCGGTGACGGTCCACACCGTCGCGCGGCCTTCGTCCGGGCCGAGCGCGTCCTGGCTGTCCCCGAGGTACACCATGTCGATGTTCACGTTCATGGGGTGTGGGGTCCAGCCGAAGAACACCACGGCTTCCTTGCGCCGTACTGCCCGGTCCACGGCGGCCAGCATGCCCGCTTCGCTGGACTCGACCAGCTGGAATTTGCCCAGGCCGAACTGGTTCTTGGCAATCATGGCCTTGATTTGGGTGTTGGCGCCCGAACCCGGCTCGATGCCATAGAGCTTGCCTCCAAGCTCCTTCTCGAATTTATGGATGTCGGCGAAGGTGCGCAGCCCCTTGTCGGCCAGGTATTTGGGCACTGCCAAGGTGGCCCGGGCATCTTCGAGGCTGGCCTTGTCCATGACTTTGACCTGCCCGGCATCGATGAAGGGGGTGATGGTCTGGGTCATGATCGGGTTCCAGTAGCCCAGGAACATGTCCAGGCGTTTGTCGCGAATGCCAGCGAAGATGATCTGCTGCGACGCGCTGGTTTGCTTGGTGGTGTAACCCAGGCCATCGAACAAAGCCTGGGCGATGGCGCTGGTCGCGATCACATCGGTCCAGTTGACCACGCCCAGACGGACATTCTTGCAAGCAGCGGCATCGGCGGCGTAAAGCGAGGGGGTAGCAAGGCTGGTCAGGGCCAAGGTCAACAGGCTGCGGCGGATCAAGCTGTGCATGGTGGCTCTCCATCGGCAGTGCATATTTTTATGGGGGCGGCCTCTGCGGACCGTGTGAACACGCTACGCTGGTGGCACTATTGAAAATCGCACGCCGGCGACCAACATTTGCACGCAGGCGACCTGTTCGCTGGAGCATGCCATGGCGCGGATCATCCACTTTCTGTTGTTGCCCGGTTTCTCTGCCATGGGGTTCATCAGTGCCCTGGAGCCCCTGCGCGTGGCCAACAGGTTCAAAGCCCAGGCATACCACTGGCAGGTATTGAGCCTGGATGGGAGCGCCGTGAACGCCAGCAACGGCATGTCAGTCAATGCCGATGCAGCGTTGGGCGCGCAAACGCCCTGCAGTACATTGCTGATCGTGGCAGGCTTCGAACCCCTGGGCTGCTACGCCCCAAAGCTTCAGCAAAGCCTGCGCCGCCTGGCTCACGAGGGCGTCATGCTAGGCGGTATCGATACCGGCGCTGTGGTGCTGGCCGAGGCAGGCTTGCTCGATGGTCATCGTGCGACCGTGCATTGGGAGGCGCTGGATGCGTTCAGGGAAAACTATCCCAGCCTGCATGCCACCCAGGAGCTGTTCGAAATTGACCGGCAACGCATCACCTGTGCGGGCGGGACCGCTTCGATCGACTTGATGCTCGATCTGATCGCCCAGGCCCATGGCGCCGAGCTCGCTGTGCAAGTTTCCGAGCAGTTCGTGTTGAGCCGTATTCGACCGCGCCAAGATCATCAGCGCATGCAGATTGCTGCACGCTATGGCATCAGCAACCGCAAGCTGGTGCAGGTGATCACAGAGATGGAAAAGCATACCGAACACCCGCTTGGTACAACAGAATTGGCCGCGCGCGTGATGATCACGCGTCGTCAGATGGAGCGCCTGTTCAGGTTGCATCTCAACGATACGCCCAGCGGTTTTTACCTTGGCCTGCGCCTGGACAAGGCTCGCCAGTTGCTGCGCCAGACCCAGATGACGATCACCCAGGTCAGCGTGGCATGCGGTTTTGAACTGCCGTCGTACTTTACCCGACGTTACAAGCGCCGCTTCGGGTGCTGCCCACGCGAAGAGCGCAAGTTCGTGAAGTCGTCTCCACCGAATTAGAGGTGATCGATGCTGCTATGCGCTTCGAGACGTCGTTCTACGCAGTCTCTGTACAGCGCTGCGTATTCATCGACAAGCCGGATACCCAAGTGATCCAGTTCAAGCAACGCCTTGGTTCGACTCGTATCTGGGTTGGTCGAGCAGGCCATGTGCAGAACGATGGCCACGGGCCGTGCCGCCTCGTCAGTGTCGAAGTCGATGAGCATGTGTGAGCTTGCCGATCGAATCTTCAACAAGGCCGGGTCTGGCTGCTTCAGTCCCTGCAGAATGTCGTTGCCCACACGTTGGAACTTGAGATTCTTGCCTTGGGGAGCGGGGATCCAACCTGAGAAGATGTCTTCGAAAACTGCCTCGGTGGGCACGTACGGTATTGTTCTGGTGGTCCGCTCGAATAACAAGGCGCCGTAGCGCTCCAGGTTGGTTAGAAAATGCTCGAACCAGCGTTGGCTGTCCAGGTGTTGATTGTGGACAAGGTTGGCTTCCAACTGCGCCACGCGCAGGCAGCCCTGCAGGTCCTCGTAAGGGTGGCTGACAACTTCCATGGGCATTAGATAGGCCTTCGGCAAACAGGGAAGCTTGGCGCCGCAGCGCGGCGCCAGGGCTTGTTCAGATGTCCAGGGCCAGAATATCGACGGCCTGGCTGGCCAGTTTCAGCCTGACCGCTTCGCGCATGGCATTGAAGTGGCGGATGCTGAAGGAACCCTGCTGCGAGGCGCGATACACACGGGTATTGGACTTGTCGAGGGTGCGGCCAGTGGCGCCGGCAGTCTTCTCGGCTTTGTCGTAGCTCAGTTGAACACTGGTCATGTGCATGATCGGCAGCCCCTGTGGCGACATTTCGCAGGTCGAAATCTGCACGGTGCTGGATTTACCGGAAACGCTCGCGGCGCTTTCTTCCAGCAACTGCTGGGCCTTGGGTGTCTTGACGATCACTTCGAAAGAGCGTTTGACGCAGCGGTTCAGACGATGGTTGTGGCCAATCTGCACCGAGACGATTTCTGGCACCAGGGTTGCCAGGGTATGGGTGTCCTTGTCGACCGCCTCTTCCACATGGGCGGCGCCGGTCAGCGTCCAGCCGAACTTGCCGAGCCCATCATTGTAGAAGTTGTACCACTCGCGCTGCTGCGTTTCCTTGTCGAACTTCTTGTTCGCCGACAGGTTCATCAGGCGCATGCCGTCCAGCACGTCTTCAGCGACGCTGGCCGGTACGTCTGGTGCGAAGATGCACACAGTGTTTGCCACCATGACGGCCCGCTCTTCGCCTTCTTTCTTCAAGGCAGCGATGGCACTGTCCATGTCGGTTTTCGTGAGGTTCACGGTCATATCTGCGACTCCTGTTAAGTGGGTGAAGCGCCTTGGATAAGGGCACTTGGCACTCACTTTGATACGAGCCAGCTTGATGAATAAGCCGCAAACTTTTCCTAACCAGGCAGTCCTACTCTACTGTTGCAGAATCGATTGCAGGTATTCGGACCGGTCATCAGTGCGCTGCGCGACGCAGGTGTCCCAGGCTGCCTGGTAAGCCTTGCCGTTGGTGGGCAGGGCGAAGGTTTCCGCCTTGCAATCGGCATCGCGAAGCTGCGTCCATAGCCCCTGAGCCTGTTTCAAGCGCTCGATCATCGTTGCTGCAATGCCGCCTTTGTCGTCAAACGCGTCGTGAATGCGCTGGAGAAGTTCGTCATAGGCCGATTTTAGCTCCCGTTCGGAAGCTTGCTTGTTGAACGCTGCGCAGGCATGGGCTTGCGCCTCTGTCTCGACGTTATCGCATGGGGTATTTTCCTCCTCACCGGCCTGGGCTGCTGCCGCCACCGCCAGCAGTACCACTGCTGCCATCGCTTTCATTCGCTGTTTCCTCCATCGACTGACGAATGCCGACGATTCTCGCGCACTCTCGGCGCGTACGGTATCACCTGGGCAAATTGTTCATCAAAGGACCCTCCATGGTCGTTATCGAGACTGTGTCTCATCGCCACAGACCGCGCCAGAGCGCGCGTTGTCGCGCATTGACGCTTTCGGCAAACCCCCTGTCGTTTTTGCATCGGGGCGCCTCGGGGCACAGGCATATGCTGGCCCCAAAGCGCCGGCACAAGGTTTGGCGCCAGCCCATTCAATAAAAGGGGACGCCTGATGAGCCCAGCCGAATTACACGCCGACAGCATCGTCATCGATGGCCTGATCATCGCCAAGTGGAACCGCGAGCTGTTCGAGGATATGCGCAAAGGTGGCCTTACCGCCGCCAACTGCACCGTGTCGGTTTGGGAAGGTTTCAAGGCCACCGTCGACCAGATCGCCGCCAGCCAGAAGCTTATCCGCGAGAACAGCGACCTGGTGATGCCCGTGCGCACCACCGCCGATATTCGCAAGGCCAAGGAACTGGGCAAGACCGGTATCCTCTTCGGCTTCCAGAACGCCCATGCCTTCGAAGATCAGATCGGTTACGTGGAGGTGTTCAAGCAGCTGGGCGTGGGCATCGTGCAGATGTGCTACAACACCCAGAACCTGGTGGGCACCGGCTGCTACGAGCGCGACGGCGGCCTGTCAGGCTTCGGTCGCGAGATCGTTGCCGAAATGAACCGCGTCGGCATCATGTGCGACTTGTCCCACGTCGGGTCCAAAACCTCCGAGGAAGTCATCCTCGAATCGAAAAAGCCGGTGTGCTACTCCCACTGCTTGCCATCGGGCCTCAAGGAGCACCCTCGCAACAAGTCCGATGAGGAACTGAAGTTCATCGCCGACCACGGTGGTTTCGTTGGCGTGACCATGTTTGCACCGTTCCTGGCCAAGGGGATCGACTCGACCATCGACGATTATGCCGAGGCCATCGAGTACACCATGAACATCGTGGGTGAAGATGCCATCGGCATCGGTACCGACTTCACCCAAGGTCACGGCAAGGAATTCTTCGAATACCTCACCCACGACAAGGGCTACGCCCGTCGCCTGACCAACTTCGGCAAGATCATCAACCCACTGGGCATTCGTACCGTGGGCGAGTTCCCCAACCTCACCGAGACTTTGCTCAAACGTGGCCACTCCGAGCGCGTGGTTCGCAAGATCATGGGCGAGAACTGGGTCAACGTGTTGAAAGACGTCTGGGGCGAATAAGCCGCTCTCCAAGCTTCAAGCCCCTGCCAGCAACGCCGGGGCAACCCAATAAAAATTTTTTCTGGAGTTGAGTTTCCATGGCCAAGATCGCCCCGCAATTGCCAATCGAAGTCGACAGCGAGACCGGTGTCTGGACCAGCGACGCCTTGCCGATGCTGTACGTGCCACGCCATTTCTTCGTCAACAACCACATGGGCATCGAAGAGGTCCTGGGCGCCGACAAGTACGCCGAAATTCTCTACAAGGCCGGTTACAAGTCGGCGTGGCACTGGTGCGAGAAGGAAGCCGAGTGCCATGGCCTGGAAGGGGTCGCGGTCTTTGAGCACTACATGAAACGCCTGAGCCAGCGCGGCTGGGGGCTGTTCGAGATTCAGGACATCGATCTGGACAAGGGCACGTGCAGCGTCAAGCTCAAGCACTCGGCTTTCGTCTATGTCTATGGCAAGTGCGGCCGCAAGGTCGACTACATGTTCACTGGCTGGTTCGCCGGTGCCATGGACCAGATTCTCGCTGCCCGCGGCAGCTCGATCCGCACTGTTGCCGAGCAGGTATATGGCGGGTCGGAAGAAGGCCACGAAGATGGCCTGTTCGTAACGAAGCCGTTGTAAGCCGGAGATAGCGTCATGGCATTCGAAGCAATGTTCCAGCCGATCCAGATCGGCAAACTGACCGTCCGCAACCGCGTGCTCAGCACCGCGCACGCCGAGGTCTACGCCACTGACGGCGGCATGACGACCGACCGCTATGTGAAGTATTACGAAGAGAAGGCCAAGGGTGGCATCGGCTTGGCCATCTGCGGCGGCTCGTCCGTGGTGGCCATCGACAGTCCGCAGGAATGGTGGTCGTCGGTCAACCTGTCCACCGACCGTATCATTCCGCACTTCCAGAACCTGGCCGACGCCATGCACAAGCATGGCGCCAAGATCATGATCCAGATTACCCACATGGGTCGTCGTTCGCGCTGGGATGGCTTCAACTGGCCGACCCTGATGTCGCCCTCGGGCATCCGCGAACCGGTGCACCGCGCCACCTGCAAGACCATCGAGGTGGAAGAGATCTGGCGTGTGATCGGTAACTATGCGCAGGCGGCCCGCCGTGCCAAGGAAGGTGGCCTCGATGGCGTCGAGCTGTCGGCGGTTCACCAGCACATGATAGACCAGTTCTGGAGCCCGCGCGTCAACAAGCGTACCGACGAGTGGGGCGGCAGCTTCGAAGGCCGCATGAAGTTCGGCCTGGAAGTACTCAAGGCCGTGCGTGCCGAAGTGGGCGACGACTTCTGCGTGGGCATGCGTATCTGCGGCGACGAGTTCCACCCCGATGGCCTCAGCCACGAAGACATGAAGCAGATCGCTGCCTACTACGATGGCACCGGCATGCTCGACTTCATCGGTGTGGTGGGCTCGGGTTGCGATACCCACAACACCCTGGCCAACGTCATTCCGAACATGAGCTACCCGCCAGAGCCGTTCCTACATTTGGCAGCTGGCATCAAGGAAGTGGTCAAGGTCCCGGTCCTGCACGCGCAGAACATCAAGGACCCAAACCAGGCTACCCGGATTCTCGAAGGTGGTTATGTGGACATGGTCGGCATGACCCGTGCACACATGGCCGACCCGCACCTGATCGCCAAGATCAAGATGGGCCAGATCGACCAGATCAAGCAGTGCGTCGGCGCCAACTACTGCATCGACCGCCAGTACCAAGGCCTGGACGTGCTGTGCATCCAGAACGCCGCGACCTCCCGTGAGTACATGGGTGTGCCGCACATCATCGAGAAGACCACCGGCGCCAAGCGCAAGGTGGTCATCGTCGGTGCCGGCCCTGCCGGCATGGAGGCGGCGCGCGTGGCCGCCGAGCGTGGCCACGATGTGACCCTGTTCGAAAAACGCGACCAGATCGGTGGCCAGATCACCATCGCGGCCAAGGCGCCGCAACGTGACCAGATTGCTGGCATTACCCGCTGGTACCAATTGGAGCTGGCCCGCCTGAAGGTGGACCTGCGCCTGGGCACTGCGGCCGATGTGGACACCATCCAGGATCTGCGCCCGGACATCATCGTGCTGGCCGTGGGCGGGCATTCGTTCCTGGAGCAGAACGAACATTGGGGTGCAGCAGAAGGGCTGGTGGTCAGCAGCTGGGACGTGCTCGACGGCAAGGTCGCGCCGGGCAAGAACGTGCTGGTGTACGACACCATCTGCGAGTTCACCGGCATGTCGGTGGCCGACTTCATTGCTGACAAGGGCAGCCAGGTCGAGATCGTCACCGACGACATCAAGCCGGGTGTGGCCATGGGCGGTACGACCTTCCCGACCTACTACCGCAGCATGTACCCCAAGGAAGTGATCATGACCGGGGACATGATGCTGGAGAAAGTCTACCGCGAGGGCGACAAGCTGGTCGCTGTGCTGGAGAACGAGTACACCGGTGCCAAGGAAGAGCGGGTGGTCGATCAGGTGGTGGTGGAAAACGGCGTGCGTCCGGACGAGCAGCTGTACTACGCCCTCAAGGACGGCTCGCGCAACAAGGGCCAGATCGACGTGGAGGCGCTGTTCGCCATCAAGCCACAGCCGATCCTGAGCCAGCCAGGCGAAGGCTACCTGCTGTACCGCATCGGCGACTGTGTGGCCCAGCGTAACGTGCATGCGGCGATCTACGATGCCTTGCGGCTGTGCAAGGACTTCTGATCGCACCGCCTTTCTGAAAGCGGGACTGGCCCCCCTGTAGGAGCGGCCTTGCGCCGCGAAAGGGCTGCGAAGCGGCCCCAGCATTTGATCAGTACCACGGATGCTGGGGCCGCTTCGCAGCCCTTTCGCGGCAACAGGCCGCCCCTACAGGGGCCCGCGCTGGCCTTCGGGGTGGCGCAAGAATCTAGCTGTTGTGGGAGCTTCCCATGTTGAACACCCTTCTACCCATCCTGCTGTTCGCCGCGCTCGGGCTTGCCGTGCTCGGTGCGCTGCGCCGTGTGAACATGTGGCGCCGTGGCCGGCCCTCCAAGGTGGACCTGGTCGGCGGCCTGCTGGCCATGCCGCGCCGCTACCTGGTGGACCTGCACCATGTGGTCGAGCGCGACAAGTACATGTCCAACACCCACGTGGCCACCGCTGGTGGTTTCGTGCTCTCGGCGCTGCTGGCGATCCTGGTGCACGGTTTCGGCCTGCAGAGCAAGGTCCTGGGTTACGCCTTGCTGCTGGCCACGGTGGTCATGTTCACCGGCGCCATCTTCGTCTTCAAGCGCCGCCTGAACCCGCCTTCGCGCCTGTCCAAGGGCCCGTGGATGCGCCTGCCCAAGAGCCTGCTGGTATTTGCTGCCAGCTTCTTCATCGCCACCTTGCCGGTGGCCGGTATTCTGCCGGCCAACACGGGCGGCTGGGTGATGGTCGGCATTCTGGGCCTGGGCGTGCTGTGGGGCGTGTCGGAGCTCTTCTTCGGCATGACCTGGGGCGGGCCCATGAAGCACGCCTTCGCCGGTGCCCTGCACCTGGCCTGGCACCGGCGCGCCGAGCGTTTCGGTGGCGGCCGCTCGACCGGCCTCAAGCCGTTGGACCTGGAAGACCCACGTGCGCCGCTTGGCGTGGAAAAGCCGGTGGACTTCACCTGGAACCAGCTGCTGGGCTTTGATGCCTGCGTGCAATGCGGCAAGTGCGAGGCCATGTGCCCGGCCTTCGCCGCTGGGCAGCCGTTGAACCCGAAAAAACTCATTCAGGACATGGTCATCGGCCTGGCCGGTGGCACTGACGCCAAGTTCGCCGGCAGCCCTTACCCCGGCAAGCCGATTGGCGAGCATGGTGGCCATCCGCACCAGCCGATCGTCAACGGCCTGGTGGATGCCGAGACACTTTGGTCGTGCACCACTTGCCGCGCCTGCGTTGAAGAGTGCCCGATGATGATCGAGCACGTCGATGCCATCGTCGATATGCGCCGCCACCTCACCCTGGAAAAGGGCGCCACCCCGAACAAGGGTGCCGAAGTGCTCGACAACCTGATTGCCACTGACAACCCCGGTGGTTTCGCACCGGGTGGCCGCATGAACTGGGCTGCCGACCTGAACCTCAAGCTGCTGTCGGAGGTGAAGAGCACCGAGGTGCTGTTCTGGGTGGGCGACGGCGCGTTCGACATGCGCAACCAGCGCACGCTGCGTTCGTTCGTCAAGGTACTCAAGGCTTCGGGTGTGGACTTCGCCGTGCTGGGCCTGGAGGAGCGCGACAGCGGCGACGTGGCGCGCCGCCTGGGTGACGAAGCGACGTTCCAGCAACTGGCCAAACGCAATATCCAGACCCTGGCCAAGTACAAGTTCCAGCGCATCGTCACCTGCGACCCGCACAGCTTCCATGTGCTCAAGAATGAATACGGCGCACTGGGCGGCAACTACCAGGTGCAGCACCACAGCACCTACATTGCCGAGCTGATTGGCGCCAACAAACTCAACCTGGGGCAGCACAAGGGCGGCAGCGTCACCTACCACGATCCGTGCTACCTGGGCCGCTACAACGGCGAGTACGAGGCGCCTCGCGAGGTGCTCCGCGCGCTGGGAATCGAAGTTCGCGAAATGGAGCGCTCGGGCTTTCGCTCACGCTGCTGTGGCGGGGGAGGCGGTGCGCCGATCACTGACATCCCTGGCAAACAGCGTATTCCCGACATGCGCATGGACGACATCCGCACCACCGAAGCCGAAGTGGTTGCCGTGGGCTGCCCGCAGTGCACGGCCATGCTTGAAGGGGTAGTAGAGCCACGGCCGCTGATCAAGGACCTGGCCGAACTGGTGGCCGATGTACTGATCGAGGAAGAGGCCCAGCCAGCGGCTGCCAAGCCTGCGAAATCCAAACGTGAACCTGCGGAGGTGCATTGATGAGCGACATCATCCGCCGCGACCCTCGCGCCGAGTGGATCGCCCGTAACCGCCTGCATCCGCTGCATGCAGCCATGCAGACGCAACAGACCAGCTGGATGGGGCCCAACGGCCTCGTGCGCAAGAACCCTCACGCCAGTGCAGCGGGCTTCATCGGCCCCAATGGGCTCAAGCGCATCGACCGCTCGGGGGCCCAGCAGGGCACCAGTGGTGGCGCACGCCGTAGCGCTGCGGTCGAAGTGCAGTTGCCGCTGCACCAGGTGCCAGAGCCTGCGTTCTACATTGCCGTAGTACCGGACATGATCGGCGGGCGCCTGGGTAGCCATGACCGCGACCTGCTGGGCCTAGCCCATGGGCTGGCGGGCAGTGACGGTGCGGTACTGGCAATCGTGTTCGGCGAGCACAAGGAAACCAACTTTGCCGGCGCAGGTGTGGACCGCTTGCTGGTCATCGAAGGCGAGGCGTATCAAGGGTATGCACCGGAGCAGTTGGTGCAGGGCCTGCGCGCTGTCGACAACCAGTTCGCTCCGCGCCACTGGCTGCTGCCAGACAGCCGCACCGGCGGTGGCGAGCTCGGCCGACGCCTGGGTGCTGCGCTGGGCGAGCGCCCGGCAACACGCGTCTGGCAGGTCAAGGATGGGCAGTGCATCGGCCGCGCCGGTGCGGGCCAGCAAGACATGCAACGCGCGCTGCCACGCCTGATCCTGGCTGCGGCCGAATGTGCAGAGCCTGTCAGCGAAACCCGTCACGAGGCTTTACCGGTCGAGTTGTCCGGCAGTGTGGCGCGCAGTATCTCGCGCATCGAGGACCTGGGCTCGGTGGCCGTCGACCCGGCCAAGATCGCCATGGCCGAAGCCGAGTTCATCGTATCCGGCGGTAACGGGGTCAAGGACTGGGCCTTGTTCCACAAGGCGACCACGGCACTGGGCGCGACCCAAGGTGCATCGCGGGTGGCGGTGGATGATGGCCACATGCCGCGTGATCGCCAGGTCGGCGCCACGGGTACGTGGGTAACGGCTCGGGTGTACATGGCGGTGGGTATCTCTGGCGCGATCCAGCACCTGCAGGGCATCGGTGCGTGCGACAAAGTGGTGGCGATCAACATGGATCCGGGTTGCGACATGATCAAACGGGCCGACCTGTCGGTGATTGGCGACAGCGCGGCGATTCTTCAGGCACTGATCGACGCTGTGGAGCAGTTCCGCAACGGCGCCCAGCGTGACGCGGCATAAGGGCACGAGCATGAGTACGAAAGTCATCAGCCTGGTTTCGATCGGTGCGCATCCAAGCTCCGGTCGCACGCGGCGCGCCGAGCAGGACTCGCGGGCAGTCGAGTTGGGCCTGCAACTGGCCGGCGAAGACCTGCAAGTCGTGCACGCAGGGGATCCCCGTGAGGAAGCGTTGCGCGGTTACCTGGGGATGGGCCTGGAACATTTGGATGTGCTTGAGCAACCCGCAGGCGCCGATGTGCTGGGAGTACTAGGCGATTACCTGCGCGGTGCCGGTGCGCAACTGGTACTTACCGGCAGCCAGGCCGAGACGGGGGAGGGGTCGGGCATGCTGCCGTTCCTGCTCGCCGAAAAACTTGGCTGGCCGTTGGTGGTGGGGCTGGCCGAGGTGGAATCCATCGAGAACGGTACTGCCCAGGTGTTGCAGGCGCTACCGCGCGGTCAGCGCCGGCGTTTGAAAGTACGCCTACCCATGGTGGCGACAGTGGATAACGCCGCGCCAAAGCCGCGTCAAAGCGCCTTCGGGCCAGCGCGCCGTGGTGTGCTGGCGGCGCAGGACGTACAGGTGGTGGAGGATGAGCTGTTGGGCGAAGAGGCCCTTCAGCCGGCGCGTCCACGGCCCAAGCGCTTGAAGGTTATCAAGGCCAAGAGCGGCGCTGACCGGATGAAGGCCGCAACGGCCAAGGCCAGTGGGGGCGGGGGCAAGGTGCTGAAGGACGTTACGCCGCAGGAAGGCGCTGAAGCCATCATGAAACTATTGGTGGAGGAAGGCGTGCTGCGCTGACGGGCATGCCACATGACTGAACCCGCGAGGCATCCAGCGCAGTAGCTGGCAGTGAACGCGGGTTCGCCCGCTCTCACAATGAACGATACGCGCCGTTCACTACCTGTCATTTCTGCCAGTTCGCAAGCACCGCATCCTCACTTACTCTACGCGTATGCCAAGCGAGTCAGAGTGATCATGGCGACCCTTCTGGATAGCACCGACCGACTTTATTCTGTATCGGGAAAAAGTCACCGCAAGCCACTTGCCTACACACCCTACGGTGCCCGGTGCTTGGCACAGGCCACCTGCATAGGGTTCTGTGGTGAGTTCAGGGATGCGCTGACGGCTAAGTATCCGCTAGGAAACGGTCGTCGTTTCTACAGTCCCAGGCTGGGGCGCTTCACCAGCCCGGACTCGCTGAGCCCATTTGGCAAGGGGGGTATCAATGCATACGGGTACTGCGGTGGTGATCCCGTCAATCGCCACGATCCGGATGGCGCTTTCTGGAGCGCTCTGCTCAGAACCATTGGTGTTGCATCCAGCGGCGCAACGCTCTTCGGTTCATTGATGCGAACCGCCAGGAACGTTGTTGGGCGTAGAAGCGCATTCAAGGCTGCAAGCACCAATGCAAGCAGAGAAAGTCCGCTCAATCATACGGAGTTGACGCAGGCTTCCAGGGTTGCAAACCAGCAATTCTTCATCACTGGAAGCGCAGGGGTGGCGGGTCAGCTCACTGCCGCGTTCACAGGTGCAACTGCCACTTTTCAATCGGCCACGGATGTACTGGGCGTCGTGAACGCAGTCACGAATCTGAGCGGCGGCTCGATCGGTAACTTTGCGGCTGCTCGCGAGGTAGTCGGTTATTTGCGGGCTAACCCGCGAGAAATTCCCACAGTAGCCTTCGAGACGCTGATGGATGTCACGATGGTGGACGAGATGCTATCCACTGTTGGCCGTGGGTTCATATCAGCTGCGGCCAAGATAAGGTCCTGGGGTACTCGCCCCTATGACGTGCAGAGCTAGCGTTAAGAATGCCACGAGGCTAAGCACGCTCTGCCGGTGAAAGGCAGAGCGCGCTACTGCTCCATCTGATGACTACTGAGCTAGCACTTCCTTCAAGTACGGAGCAGGCTCCGCCCCCAAGTTGTTCAGCAAGCGCCCGCTGTACCAGTCAATGAAATTCACCACGCCAAACTCGTAGGTCTTCGAGTAAGGCCCAGGCTGGTATGCCGTGGAATTGATGCCTCGCTGGTTCTCTTCTGCCAGGCGGCGGTCCTGGTCGTTGGTGGCGTCCCACACCTTTCGCATGTTCTCAGGGTTGTAGTCCACGCCTTCGACGGCATCCTTGTGCACCAGCCACTTGGTGGTGACCATGGTTTCCTGGGCGCTGATCGGCCACACGGTGAACACGATCATGTGATCGCCCATGCAGTGGTTCCAGGAGTGCGGCAGGTGCAGGATGCGCATCGAGCCCAGGTCTGGGTTCTTGATGCGGCCCATCAGCTTCTGGCAGGCCTGCTTGCCGTCCATGGTCATCGAGACCGTGCCCTTGAGCAGCGGCATGCGCACGATACGGTTACGCAGGCCGTGGCTCTTGTGCAGGTACGGGATCTTCTCGGCTTCCCAGGCGGCAGCAGAGGCGGCCACGTGGTCCTTGAATTCCTGGCTGGCGCGTGGGTCGTTGGTGTCGTCCCATTCCAGCAGGGTCTGCAGCAGCTCCGGGTGCGAGCCATTGCAGTGATAGCATTCACGGTTGTTTTCCAGCACCAGCTTCCAGTTGGCCTTTTCCATCAAGGTGGTCTGCACCGCCACCTTGGCATTTTCCATGTCGTACGGTTCCATATAGTGGTCAAGGGTGGCCAGGAACTCGTCGATGGCTGGTGGGTTTTCCGCCAGGCTGATGAAGATGTAGCCGCCAGCGACCTTCACGTTCACAGGCTTGAGGCCGTACTGGTTCATGTCGAAGTCGGCGCCCATTTCGGTGCCGGCGAACAGCAGGCGGCCGTCCAGCTCGTAGGTCCACTGGTGGTAAGGGCACACCAGCTTGGCCACCTTGCCTTTTTCGCTGACGCACAGGCGCGAGCCGCGGTGACGGCACACGTTGTGAAACGCATGCACCTTGCCCTCGGTACCACGCACTACAATGATCGGGTTCTTGCCGATCTGCAGCGTGAGGTAATTGCCCTTCGCCGGGATCTCGCAGGTCATGCCGGCGATCAGCCACTCCTTGTGGAAAATCTCCTGCATGTCGATCTGGAACAGACGCTCGTCGGTGTAGAACGGCTGGGGCAGCGAGTAGGTGCGCTCGCGGTTCTGCAGCATCTGGGCAGTCGCCTTGCGTGCAGGTTCAAGTGGATCGCCCAGGCTCAGGGTTGCGGTGACGTCCATCGTGTATTCCTCGGGGCCGTGTGCGGCCGGCAAAAGGTGGCTAATCGTTGTTGTGGTGCCGCAAGGCTGTTAACCATGAACAGCGTGTTGTTTTGCGGTGGAGTGTGCGTCCGAAGGCGGCGTGAACCGTATCCATGGGCGACATGGCCGATTTGAATTACGACGCCGCAACCCTTGTCGTGCGGGGCTGGTCGCGATAAGTACGCCGATGTCGCTGGCAGGAATGTTCAAGGTCGCAAGCTTGAGCATCATCCGAGCCATAAAAAGGCCAACTGTCGGCTGCTGGAGATGAACATGTCCGAAACCTTCCTCAATCCGGTCACTACCCAGACCTGGGCCAACGGCCGCCACATCGTGCGCTGCGTCAAGGTCATCCAGGAGACCTGGGACGTGCGCACCTTCTGCTTCATGGCAGACCAGCCGATCATGTTCTTCTTCAAGCCCGGGCAATTCGTGACCCTGGAGCTGGAAATCGAAGGCAAGCCGGTGATGCGTTCCTACACCATATCCAGCTCGCCATCGGTGCCCTACAGCTTCTCCATCACGGTCAAGCGCGTACCCGGCGGACTGGTGTCCAACTTCCTGCATGACACCATGCACGAAGGTGCCGAGCTGCCGGTACACGGACCTGTGGGGCTGTTCAACGCCATCGATTTTCCAGGCGCCAAGGTGCTGTACCTGTCTGGCGGCGTGGGCATCACCCCGGTCATGTCCATGGCCCGCTGGTTCTATGACACCAACGCCAATGTCGACATGGTCTTCGTTCACAGTGCCCGTTCACCCAAGGACATCATCTACCATCGCGAACTGAAGCAGATGGCGTCCCGCGTGCCCAATTTCAGCCTGCACATCATCTGCGAGAAGCATGGCCTGGGCGAGCCTTGGGCGGGCTACCGTGGCTACCTGAACCAACGGCTGATGGAGCTGATCGCGCCGGACTACATGGAGCGTGTGGTGTTCTGCTGTGGCCCGACCCCTTACATGACGGCGGTCAAGCGCATGCTCGAGGCTGTCGGCTTCGACATGAACAATTACCACGAGGAGTCGTTCGGGGCGACGCCAGCCGAAGCCAAGGCCGATGCGGTCGAACACGCCGAAGCGGCCGCCGAGGCACCTGAAGTGGACGCCGCCGACCTCAACCTGGTTGAGTTCATCGGCAGCGAGAAGAGCATCCGCATCGCCCCCGGCGAAACCGTGCACGCTGCAGCGGCCAAGGTCGGCCTGATGATCCCGAAAGCTTGCGGCATGGGCATTTGCGGTACCTGCAAGGTGCTCAAGCTGGGTGGCGAAGTCGAAATGGAGCACAACGGCGGTATCACCGAGGAAGATGAAGCCGAGGGGTACATCCTGTCGTGCTGCAGCGTGCCGAAAGGGGATGTGCGCATCGACTACTGAGTTTCTGGCACGGCCTTGGATCTGTCAGGGGGGGCTGCTGTGCAGCTCCCTGTGTTTGACTGACCGATGGTTGACTCAGGTCGGAACAAGAGGGGGGTTACCCTGTCAATGTGCGGGGTAGAAACCTTGTGAATCCGATATTTAATGGCGATGGGCAACGGTTTTCTTTATCGTGTGCGCCCCTCGCAACAACCTGAGATAGACCCATGCTTGAAGCTTCCCTCAATCAACTCGAGCAACTGGTCAGCGACCTGATGCAAAAGAACGCTCAACTCACCGAGCAGAACAACGCACTCGGTCAGCAACTGGCCCAGGCAAACGAAGAGAACGAAACCCTGCAGCTGTCCTTGATGGAGCAGGAAGAAAAGAACGGCGCCACCGCTGCCCGTATCCAGGCGTTGGTCGAGCGTGCCAGCGCGGGTGTCGTCAACGCATGAACCTGCAAGCGCAGCCGATCAATGTCGTGTCGATTCTTGGCAACGACTATTCGATCAAGGCGCCCGAAGGCCAGGAAGAAACCTTGGCGCACGCGGTGCGTATGTTGAACACGGCCCTGGCCGAGACCAAGCGTTCGTATCCGACGTTGATCGGCGACAAGCTGCTGGTGCTGGCAGCCTTGAACCTGTGTTCGAAGCAGGTAGAACTGCAGAAGGAGCATCAGCAGACGCTTGCACGGACCCAGGCGCAGATCGACGCCACCGTTGACGCGATCGTTCGGACCATGGCCGAGCAGTGACAGGTCGTTGGCCAAGCCAAGTGGGGAGCGGCTAACCTCGCCCCCACGCTTCACGGTTTCCCCCAGTTGCTCGATGACTGAGTTTCAGGTGAAGCCGACTGGCAGAAGTATCAAGTGCCGGCGATGGCCCGGATGTCTGCCGCCAGCTCGCGCACACGTTCTTCTTCAGTGTCCCAGGAACACATGAACCGCGCACCGCCGCTGCCGATGAAGGTATAGAAGCGCCAGCCCTTGCCTCGCAAGGCCTCGATCACCGGTTCGGGCATTTGCAGGAACACCCCGTTGGCTTCCACTGGGAACATCAGCTCGATGCCTGGCAAATCACTCACCAGTGATGCCAATAATTGGGCGCAGTGGTTGGCATGCTTGCCGTGCCGCATCCAGGCGCCGTCTTCGAGTATCCCGACCCAAGGCGCAGACAGAAACCGCATCTTCGAAGCCAATTGCCCGGCTTGCTTGCAACGGTAGTCGAAGTCTTCGGCCAACTGCCGGTTGAAGAACAGGATGGCTTCCCCGACGGCCATGCCGTTCTTGGTGCCGCCAAAACACAATACGTCGACGCCGGCTTTCCAGGTCAGTTCGGCCGGGCTGCAGCCCAGGAAAGCGCAAGCATTGGTAAAGCGCGCGCCGTCCATGTGCAAGTTAAGGCCCAATTCCTTACAGGTGGCGCTGATCGCCTTGAGTTCGTCGGGGCGGTAGACGGTGCCGACTTCCGTGGCTTGCGTGAGCGTGACCACGCGGGGCTTTGGATAGTGAATGTCCTGGCGCTTGAGCGCCACTTCGCGGATCGACTCGGGGGTGAGCTTGCCGTTGGTACTTGGGGCGGTAAGCAGCTTAGAGCCATTGGAGAAAAATTCCGGGGCGCCGCACTCGTCTGTTTCGACATGCGCGGTCTCCGAGCAGATCACGCTGTGGTAGCTCTGGCACAGCGAGGCCAGGGCCAGCGAGTTGGCGGCGGTGCCGTTGAAGGCGAAGAACACTTCGCAGTCGGTTTCGAACAAGGCCCGAAAGTATTCCGAGGCGCGCGCCGTCCATTGATCGTCGCCGTAGGCGCGGTCGTGGCCGTGGTTGGCTTTTTCCATCGCAGACCAGGCTTCCGGGCAGATGCCGGAATAGTTGTCGCTGGCGAATTGTTGGCTCTTATCTGTCATGACACTGTCCTGTGAACGACGCAGGACAGCACTCTAAACCATCGATTCAGCGGTTGACTATACAACCCCGATACCCATGCGTTTCAAGCGCACTTGTTCACGGGCTTCGCTGTATCCAGATCCAGGCAGGCTTGCCGAAGCGTCAGGTCAGTGAGCTTGGCCCGATGAAGAAACGGGCCGTGGCCTGGCGGGTGTTCAGGCCAGCGCCCCCCAACGCAAGCCGTACGTGTGGTCAGTGTGATCGGGACGCTGACCAATGTCGTAAACGCGCCATTGCAAGGCGTGCGCAGGCATCTGGCACACCCCGGCCAGCCCTACCATCGCCACAAAGGGTCAAAGTGAACCCTCCGAACAAAAAATGATCGCTGCCGGGAGATACAAGATGTTCAGCAAGCAAGACCAGATTCAAGGTTACGACGATGCACTGCTGGCGGCGATGAGTGCCGAAGAGCAGCGTCAGGAAGACCACATCGAGCTGATCGCCTCGGAGAACTACACGTCCAAGCGCGTGATGCAGGCCCAAGGCAGCGGCCTGACCAACAAATACGCCGAAGGCTACCCAGGCAAGCGCTACTACGGTGGCTGCGAGCATGTCGACAAGGTCGAAGTGCTGGCCATCGAGCGCGCCAAGCAGCTGTTCGGTGCCGACTATGCCAACGTCCAGCCGCACTCCGGCTCCTCGGCCAACAGCGCTGTATACCTGGCGTTGCTGCAGCCCGGCGACACCATTCTAGGCATGAGCCTGGCCCACGGGGGCCACCTGACCCACGGCGCCAAGGTGTCGTCTTCGGGCAAGCTGTACAACGCCGTGCAGTACGGCATCGACACCGATACCGGCCTGATCGACTACGACGAAGTCGAGCGACTGGCGGTCGAGCACAAGCCCAGAATGATTGTCGCGGGCTTCTCGGCCTACTCCAAAACCCTGGACTTCCCGCGTTTTCGCGCCATCGCCGACAAGGTCGGGGCGCTGTTGTTCGTGGACATGGCCCACGTGGCCGGCCTGGTCGCTGCGGGCCTTTACCCGAACCCGATCCCGTTCGCGGACGTGGTGACCACCACCACCCACAAGACCTTGCGCGGCCCGCGTGGCGGCCTGATCCTGGCCAAGTCGAACGAAGAGATCGAGAAGAAACTCAACGCTGCCGTCTTCCCGGGCGCCCAAGGCGGCCCGCTGATGCACGTAATCGCCGGCAAGGCGGTGTGCTTCAAGGAAGCGCTTGAGCCTGAGTTCAAGAGCTACCAGAAGCAGGTCATCGAAAACGCCCAGGCCATGGCGCAGGTGTTCATCGAACGCGGCTATGACGTGGTTTCCGGTGGCACCGACAACCACCTGTTCCTGGTCAGCCTGATTCGCCAGGGCCTGACGGGCAAAGATGCCGACGCTGCCCTGGGCCGCGCGCATATCACCGTCAACAAGAACGCCGTCCCCAACGACCCGCAATCGCCGTTCGTGACCTCGGGCCTGCGCATCGGCACCCCAGCGGTCACCACCCGTGGCTTCAAGGTCGCCCAATGCGTGGCCCTGGCCGGCTGGATCTGCGACGTGCTCGACAACCTCGGTGACGCTGACGTCGAAGCCGATGTGGCCAGCAATGTCGCGGCGCTGTGCGCAGATTTCCCTGTTTACCGCTGAGTGGAGTCCCATACCATGCAACGTTACTCGGGCTTCGGCCTTCTCAAGCACTCCCTCAGCCACCACGAGAACTGGCAGCGCATGTGGCGTACGCCGACACCGAAGAAGGTGTACGACGTGGTCATCGTCGGCGGTGGTGGCCACGGTCTGGCCACGGCCTACTACCTGGCCAAGGAACACGGCATCACCAATGTCGCGGTGATCGAAAAAGGTTACCTGGGCGGCGGCAACACCGCCCGTAACACCACCATCGTGCGCTCCAACTACCTGTGGGACGAGTCGGCCCACCTCTACGAGCACGCCATGAAGCTGTGGGAGGGCCTGTCCCAGGACCTCAACTACAACGTCATGTTTTCCCAGCGCGGTGTGTACAACCTGTGCCATACCCTGCAGGACATGCGTGACTCCGAGCGCCGGGTCAGCGCCAACCGCCTCAACGGCGTCGATGGCGAGCTGCTCAACACCGCCCAGGTCGCGGCCGAGATTCCGTACCTGGACTGCTCCAAGAACACCCGTTACCCAATCCTGGGTGCTACCGTACAGCGCCGTGGCGGCGTTGCCCGTCACGATGCCGTGGCCTGGGGTTACGCCCGTGCCGCCGACGCCCTGGGCGTGGATTTGATCCAGCAGACCGAAGTGACGGGTTTCCGCAAGGAAAATGGCGCGGTCATCGGCGTGGAAACCAACAAGGGCTTCATCGGCGCCAAGCGCGTGGGCGTGGTCACGGCAGGTAACTCCGGCCACATGGCCAAGCTGGCCGGCTTCCGCCTGCCGCTCGAATCGCACCCCTTGCAGGCACTGGTTTCCGAACCGATCAAGCCCATCATCGACAGCGTCATCATGTCCAACGCCGTGCACGGCTACATCAGCCAATCGGACAAAGGTGACCTGGTGATCGGTGCGGGTATCGACAGCTGGGTCGGCTACGGCCAGCGTGGTTCTTATCCGGTGATCGAGCACACCTTGCAGGCCATCGTCGAGATGTTCCCCAACCTCTCGCGTGTGCGCATGAACCGCCAATGGGGCGGCATCGTCGACACCTCGCCGGACGCCTGCCCGATCATCACCAAGACCCCGGTCAAGAACATGTTCTTCAACTGCGGATGGGGTACTGGCGGCTTCAAGGCGACCCCAGGTTCGGGCAACGTCTTCGCCGCGAGCCTGGCCAAGGGCGAGATGCACCCACTGGCCGCGCCGTTCTCCATGGACCGCTTCTACAACGGCGCCCTGATCGACGAACACGGCGCTGCCGCCGTCGCCCACTAACCGGAGACACCGTCATGTTGCATATTTTCTGTCCCCACTGCGGCGAGCTGCGCTCCGAAGAAGAGTTCCACGCCTCTGGCCAGGCGCACATTGCCCGCCCGCTGGACCCAAACGCCTGCTCCGACCAGGAGTGGGGCACGTACATGTTCTACCGTGACAACCCGCGCGGTATCCACCACGAACTGTGGGATCACGTTGCCGGCTGCCGTCAGTATTTCAACGTCACCCGTAACACCGAAACCTACGAGATCCTGGAAACCTACAAGATTGGCGAGAAGCCGCAAGTCAGCGCCCGTGAACACACACCGGCGCGCTCGGCTGCTGTAAACGAACGGGGAGTCAACGTATGAGCCAGACCTATCGCCTCGCCAGCGGCGGCCGTATCGACCGCAGCAAGGTGTTGAACTTCACCTTCAACGGCAAGACTTACCAGGGCTATGCCGGCGACAGCCTGGCAGCGGCCCTGCTGGCCAACGGCGTCGACATCGTTGGCCGCAGCTTCAAGTACTCGCGTCCGCGCGGCATCATTGCCGCAGGCACCGAGGAGCCGAACGCCATCTTGCAGATCGGCTCCAGCGAAGCCACCCAGATCCCCAACGTGCGCGCCACCCAGCAAGCCCTGTATTCGGGCCTGGTCGCCACCAGCACCAATGGCTGGCCGAACGTCAACAATGACGTCATGGGTATCCTCGGCAAGGTGGGCGGCAGCATGATGCCGCCGGGCTTCTACTACAAAACTTTCATGTACCCTAAGTCGTTCTGGATGACGTACGAGAAGTACATCCGTAAGGCAGCCGGCCTTGGCCGCGCGCCGCTGCAGAATGATCCGGACAGCTATGACTACATGAACCAGCACTGCGACGTGCTGATCGTCGGTGCAGGGCCTGCGGGCCTGGCGGCGGCCCTTGCCGCTGCGCGCAGCGGTGCTCGCGTGATCCTGGCGGACGAGCAGGAAGAATTCGGTGGCAGCCTGCTGGACACCCGTGAAACCCTCGACGGCAAGCCGGCCGCTGAATGGGTCAGTGGCGTCATCAAGGAGCTCGAAGGCCTGCCGGAAGTGACCTTGCTGCCACGCGCCACGGTCAACGGCTACCACGACCACAACTTCCTGACCATCCATGAGCGCCTCACCGACCACCTGGGCGACCGTGCTCCGCTCGGTCAGGTGCGCCACCGCGTGCACCGTGTACGGGCCAAACGTGTCGTACTGGCCACCGGCGCCCATGAGCGCCCGCTGGTGTACGGCAACAACGACGTGCCGGGCAACATGCTGGCCGGCGCCGTTTCGACCTACGTTCGTCGCTACGGCGTAGCACCTGGCCGCAAGCTGGTGCTGTCGACCAACAACGACCACGCCTACCGTACCGCGCTGGACTGGCACGATGCTGGGCTGCAAGTGGTGGCCATCGCCGATGCGCGCCACAACCCACGTGGCTCGCTGGTCGAAGAAGCGCGCGCCAAGGGTATTCGTATCCTCACTTCCAGTGCCGTCATCGAAGCCAAGGGCAGCAAGCACGTCACCGGCGCTCGTGTGGCGGCCATCGATGTGCAGGCCCACAAGGTCACCAGCCCTGGTGAAACCCTCGAGTGCGATTTGATCGCCACCTCCGGGGGCTATAGCCCTGTGGTTCACCTGGCTTCGCACCTGGGCGGCCGTCCGGTATGGCGTGAAGACATCCTGGGCTTCGTGCCGGGCAATGCCCCGCAAAAGCGCGAGTGCGTTGGCGGCATCAACGGTGTCTACCCGTTGGGCGATGCCATTGCCGACGGCTTCGAAGGCGGCGTGCGTGCAGCCACCGAAGCAGGTTTCAAGGCCAGCGTAGGCACCTTGCCGAAAACCGTTTCGCGCAAGGAAGACGCCACCCTGGCGCTGTTCCAGGTGCCACACGACAAGGGCACCGCCCGTGCGCCGAAGCAGTTCGTCGATCAGCAGAACGACGTCACGGCCGCTGCCATCGAGCTGGCTACCCGTGAAGGCTTCGAGTCGGTCGAGCACGTCAAGCGCTACACCGCGCTGGGTTTCGGTACCGACCAGGGCAAGCTGGGCAACATCAACGGCCTAGCCATTGCGGCGCGTTCGATGGGCATTACCATTCCGGAAATGGGCACCACCATGTTCCGCCCCAACTACACGCCGGTGACGTTCGGCGCGGTGGCGGGCCGTCACTGTGGGCACTTGTTCGAGCCCGTGCGCTTTACGGCCCTGCATGCCTGGCACGTGAAGAACGGCGCCGAGTTCGAGGACGTCGGCCAGTGGAAGCGCCCGTGGTACTTCCCCAAGGCCGGTGAAGACATTCACGCCGCCGTTGCCCGCGAATGCAAGGCCGTGCGTGACAGCGTCGGCTTCCTAGACGCCTCTACCCTGGGCAAGATCGATATTCAGGGCCCGGATTCGCGCGAGTTCCTCAACCGCGTGTACACCAACGCCTGGACCAAGCTCGATGTGGGCAAGGCGCGCTATGGCCTGATGTGCAAGGAAGACGGCATGGTGTTCGACGACGGCGTGACCGCCTGCGTCGGCGACAACCACTTCATCATGACTACCACCACTGGCGGCGCGGCGCGCGTGTTGCAGTGGCTGGAGCTGTACCACCAGACCGAGTGGCCGGACCTGAAGGTGTACTTCACCTCGGTGACCGACCACTGGGCGACCATGACCTTGTCCGGGCCAAACAGCCGCAAGCTGCTCAGCGAGTTGACCGACATCGACATGGACAAGGAAGCCTTCCCGTTCATGACCTGGAAGGAAGGCAACGTCGGCGGTGTGCCGGCCCGTGTATTCCGTATCTCGTTCACTGGTGAACTGTCGTACGAAATCAACGTGCAGGCCAACTACGCCATGGGCGTGCTGGAGCAGATCGTCGAGGCAGGCAAGAAGTACAACCTGACCCCGTACGGCACCGAGACCATGCACGTGTTGCGTGCCGAGAAGGGCTTCATCATCGTCGGCCAGGACACGGACGGCTCGATGACCCCGGACGACCTGAACATGAGCTGGTGCGTAGGGCGCAACAAGCCGTATTCGTGGATTGGCCTGCGCGGCATGAACCGTGAAGACTGCGTGCGTGAAAACCGCAAGCAGCTGGTTGGCCTGAAACCGATCGACCCGAACCAGTGGCTGCCTGAAGGCGCTCAACTGGTGTTCGATCCGAAGCAGCCCATCCCGATGGACATGGTTGGCCACGTTACCTCCAGCTACGCTGCCAACTCTCTGGGCTACTCGTTCGCCATGGGTGTGGTCAAGGGCGGCCTCAAGCGCATGGGCGAGCGTGTCTACTCGCCTCAGGCCGATGGCAGCGTGATCGAGGCGGAAATCGTGTCTTCGGTGTTCTTCGATCCGAAGGGTGAGCGGCAGAACGTTTGACTCCGGGCTCCATTAGGAGCAGGCCAGGCCTGCTCCTAATGGCGCGATGCAGATGTCAAGGATCGGCGCAGGCTCGCCGGCGATGAGGCCGGCAGAGTTTGCAGGACCGGATGTCTGCATCCCATCGACGAACAAGAATTCTAGGCAGGTATGAAATGAGCGCTATCAACGTCTTCGAGCAAAACCCTGGTGCCTCGGCCAAGGCCGAGTCGCCATTGCACCACGCCGACCTGGCGAGCCTGGTGGGTAAGGGCCGCAAAAATGCCGGCGTGACCTTGCGCGAGCGCAAGTTCCTCGGTCACCTGACCCTGCGTGGCAACGGCCATGATCCCGCCTTTGCCGGTGGCGTCCACAAGGCCCTGGGCCTGGAGTTGCCGGTGGCACTGACCGTCGTTGCCAATGGCGACCTGTCGCTGCAATGGGTCGGCCCTGACGAATGGCTGCTGATCGTTCCGGGTGGGCAGGAAGTGGCGATTGAGCAGAAGTTGCGCGATGCCCTGGAAGGGCAACACATCCAGGTGGTCAACGTCAGCGGTGGGCAGAGCCTGCTGGAACTGCGCGGCCCGAACGTGCGCGAAGTGCTGATGAAATCCACCAGCTATGACGTGCATCCGAACAACTTCCCGGTCGGCAAGGCTGTCGGCACGGTGTTTGCCAAGTCGCAACTGGTGATTCGGCGCACCGCCGAAGACACCTGGGAACTGGTCATCCGCCGCAGCTTCTCCGATTACTGGTGGCTGTGGCTGCAGGACGCATCGGCTGAGTACGGACTGGCCATCGAGGCTTAAGGAGAAACACCATGAGTCGGGCACCGGATACCTGGATTCTCACCGCCGACTGCCCGAGCATGCTCGGTACCGTCGACGTGGTGACGCGTTACCTCTTCGAGCAACGCTGCTACGTGACGGAGCACCATTCCTTCGATGATCGGCTGTCAGGGCGCTTCTTCATTCGCGTGGAGTTTCGCGTGCCTGATGGCTTCGACGAAGACGGGTTGCGTGCAGGCCTTGCCGAGCGCAGCGAGGCGTTTGGCATGGCGTTCGAGCTGACGGCGCCCAACCATCGCCCCAAGGTGGTGATCATGGTCTCCAAGGCCGATCATTGCCTGAACGACCTGCTGTATCGCCAGCGCATCGGTCAACTGGGCATGGACGTGGCGGCGGTGGTTTCCAACCACCCCGACCTCGAGCCTTTGGCACACTGGCACAAGATTCCCTACTACCACTTCGCGCTCGATCCCAAAGACAAGCCTGCGCAGGAGCGCAAGGTGTTGCAGGTGATCGAGGACACGGGCGCAGAGCTGGTCATCCTCGCCCGCTACATGCAGGTGCTCTCGCCTGAACTGTGCCGCCAGCTCGATGGCCGCGCGATCAACATCCACCATTCGCTACTACCGGGTTTCAAGGGCGCCAAGCCTTACCACCAGGCGTACAACAAAGGTGTGAAGATGGTCGGGGCCACGGCGCACTACATCAACAACGACCTGGACGAAGGGCCGATCATCGCCCAGGGCGTGGAGGTGGTGGACCACACCTATTACCCCGAGGACCTGATCGCCAAAGGGCGAGACATCGAGTGCCTGACCTTGGCGCGGGCGGTGGGGTACCACATTGAAAGGCGGGTGTTTCTGAACGCCAATCGGACGGTTGTGCTCTGACCGGTTGTGCTGGCTGTTTGGACATCAGGGCAGTGGATGCCCGTGTGGGAGCCGGCATGCTGGCTATGAGCCATAGAAATTAGATGGATCATGTCGACGGCTGTAAAAAGAGCTTTGGCGAATATCGATAGTTCTCTGAACGAAGTCGGGTATCAGTCCAGATGGAGGACTGGATGATCGACTTTCAGCGGGCGTCGAGTCCCTTGACGAGTTCGCTGAAGATGCAGGGGAGTGGGGCTGCTGCCGGTAGGGGCTTGATGGCCGTGAAGTTTGAATGGGTGTGACCACGGCCGTGGGTTTTGGGTTTATATTTACGTTGAATATAAATGAGTCACTTCTGGGGTCCTCTATCCAATCAGACCTAGGGCTGGGATTGGGGTTGTCAGAACGTAATACGGCCTGCCGGGGTAAAAGCCCAGCGGGTTTCCTTGACGCAGGCGGTTGTGCGGCCGCCACCGTCTTGTTGTCGTTTGTTAAGTTTGACAACCCGGTGGTGGGAGGCGGTGAGTGGCGGGGTCGTCGGGTACTCGCATTAGGAGCACTCACGGACGGCTTGGCGTTCCTCCCTAAGCGTTTCATTTGCCCGCTGGGGTCTATGTAATTGACGGGATCCCCTTCACAGTAACAGTAAGTATTCAAACCGCCCGCCTCGAAAGGGCTCAACCTATCGGGCGTATTGAAGCGCATCCTCACCGGACTGAAACAGCGATGGCCTTGGCCAAGGGCGTAGTCATCTTGCAACGCAATTAATATTTCGCCGTTGAACCCCAGCAGCGTCATGTAGGACGGCAGTTTCGGATCGTACCCGTAAGCTGTGTAGTGGTGTGGTTCGTTCCGACCAGCACAGCCGGCCCGCAGTACGGTCCCGCTCCCCTCGACTGCGAGCAGGCTCGTGCCCAGTTGTCCTGATAATTGTTCGGCTAAGGGTGTGCCTGCGGTGCGAAAAACTGAGCGGTGGTCGCCACTCTGTTGCACTGCGATGAGTCTGTTGGCCTGGTAGAAATAAAGTGAACGGTTCGTTGTCGTCATGATGAACGTCTCTGTGCAACGGATGAGCGCGGTTGACACACGTCCATTCTCAACACCCGCCGTGCCTCTACCACTGGCAAAACTAATAGGTTGCCAAACGGGGCACGGTGAAAAAGTATCCCCCTACTGTCTCCAGTCACCGCACAGCGGCTTAACACGCCCACCACCCCTACATTTCAATGACACGGGCTGCCCATGGAGGGTGACGCGTTCACCACCGCTGGCTGCATACAAATAAATGTCAGGTAGCGGCTTGGCTGCGACCGCTCACCCTCCAGGCGGTAGGCGCCGCTAACAGGCATACCCCTGTCGCAACCAGTCACTGTGACATCGCCCATCGAGCCCACAATTCCCCCATCCAGTAACACATGCCGCCCATGGATGGCGGCGCGTTCACCACCGCTGCATAAATACAAATAAAGCGAGGTAAGAGCATGTCTGGCAATCGTGGAGTGGTGTATCTCGGCGCGGGCAAGGTCGAGGTGCAGAAAATCGACTACCCGAAAATGCAAGACCCACGCGGCAAGAAGATCGAGCACGGCGTGATCCTCAAGGTGGTTTCCACCAACATCTGCGGTTCCGACCAGCACATGGTCCGAGGCCGTACCACGGCCCAGGTCGGTCTGGTGCTGGGCCACGAAATCACCGGCGAAATTGTCGAGAAGGGCAGTGACGTCGAGCGCATGCAGATCGGCGATCTGGTCTCGGTACCGTTCAACGTCGCCTGTGGTCGCTGCCGCTCCTGCAAGGAAATGCATACGGGCGTCTGCCTGACCGTCAACCCGGCCCGTGCTGGTGGTGCCTACGGTTATGTCGACATGGGTGACTGGACGGGCGGCCAGGCCGAATACGTGCTGGTGCCGTACGCTGACTTCAACCTGTTGAAACTGCCAGAACGCGACAAGGCCATGGAGAAGATCCGTGACCTGACCTGCCTGTCCGATATTCTGCCGACCGGCTACCACGGTGCGGTGACCGCTGGGGTCGGCCCTGGCAGCACCGTCTACGTAGCCGGTGCTGGCCCTGTAGGCCTGGCTGCTGCCGCTTCGGCCCGCCTGCTGGGCGCTGCCTGCGTCATCGTCGGTGACCTGAACCCTGCGCGCCTGGCCCACGCCAAGTCCCAGGGTTTCGAAGTGGTCGACCTGTCCAAGGACACGCCGCTTCACGAACAGATCGTGGACATTCTCGGCGAGCCGGAAGTGGATTGCGCCGTCGATGCCGTAGGCTTCGAAGCTCGCGGTCATGGCCATGAAGGCGCCAAGCACGAGGCGCCGGCAACTGTATTGAACTCGCTGATGCAGGTGACCCGTGTGGCTGGGCAGATCGGTATTCCGGGCCTGTACGTGACCGAAGACCCGGGTGCGGTGGACGCTGCTGCCAAAATCGGTGCACTGAGCATCCGCTTCGGCTTGGGCTGGGCCAAGTCGCACAGCTTCCACACCGGCCAGACTCCGACCATGAAGTACAACCGCCAGCTGATGCAGGCAATCATGTGGGACCGCATCAACATTGCCGAAGTGGTGGGCGTGCAGGTGATCAACCTGGATCAGGCGCCAGAAGGGTATGGCGAGTTTGATGCGGGTGTGCCGAAGAAGTTTGTGATTGACCCGCATAAGATGTGGGGGGCGGCGTAATTAGCATCGAGTAACGAAAGCCCCTCAAACCGAGGGGCTTTCTGCATCAAGGGAACAAGTAAGTTGATCCCAGGCGTATTTATAGCAAGTTAATTTAACCACGATGCTTCGACCGTGTTTCATTCTCCCAGCAGACTGTCGCTACGCGAACGATTCGCGCGTGCATCATACTCCCTGTTAAATCTTATAAGTCGGGCAATGTTTCGGATGCCGTCAAGCGCTGCTCTATGAATTGAGCTTAAAGCGTTTATGTCTCGCAGATAGGGATTCAGCTCCAAGCCCAGGCTTTGTCCAAACCTCCTAGGGACACCGGGGAGTACGCCAGACCGGACGGCTTCCATGGTGGCATCTGTATCTGAGATTATTGACATGTACCGCTCGATGACCGGCACGGCATAGCTTCTATTGGATTGGGCGGTCTTTGCAAAGGCGGCGGCATCTTGGAAAGTAAGATTGCTGATGATTGATTCAAATATGTCAGGCTCCCTGATCCTCTTGTAATAGTCTTCTGTGGGAGGAACATATTTGGGTGGGTTTGGATTCAGCGCGCTAGCATGAGAGGTTGTGCGTCTTAGCCTGGATGGCTTGAACACATGAGGCAGGGGCGCCGCGTGGTTCTTATAAGGTTGCAGTGTTTGACCATTTTTCAAGTGGACAAGTGCATGGCCTGTCGGGTTGGTGTAGTTGACGGGGGCATTGCTACAGTAGGCATAACAGTTGATCCCCCCCCCCGCCTAAAAGGGCTTAGGTTGTCTGGCGATTGAAAGCGCATCAGTGCAGGCGTATACATGCGGTATCCCAAACCTAGTAGATAGGCGCCGAGCTGTAGCTCAATGAACTCTCCATTGAAGCCTTGTAGTATTCGCTGGCTAGGGAATTTACTGAATATCCGAAAGGCAGATAGGTGTGAGCGTCTAGATCCCGGCCAGAGCGGTCATACAGAATGATGTTTCTTTGGTCCGTAGCCTAGCAGAAGAGGTGCTCCACTCCTATCGGAATTATGTTCTGCCAGACTATGTTTATCGGACCGAAAGAGGGAGCGTTGACGATGAGCGTCAGTGACTGTGCACAAGGTGCTGTGTTGGTAGAATAGATTAAGCAAGAAAGCCTCCATTGCCCTATGGGTCAACTACTCGTAAGATATTTGAGGCCGGTTGGGGCGTCATTGTTGTGTCTTGAAAAGGCTAAAGCTTTCTTCATGCTCAAATTTTTGTACTTTTCTTAGTATGGCACTAGAGCTGTCTCGAACCTATAAATTTCCGACTGGTCAGTCTTGCCTTACCTTTTTTTGTTGATCAATTGGCATGAATATTTTGGGGCGGTAGTTGAAGGGCACGTCCGGAGAGACACTGATTTGCGCATCGGTGTGATTGCGAGCGTCCTTTTTCAAGATTTGAATTTCAAATTTTCCGGATTTTTTATATTCACTCACGAGGTGAAATACGATGCCATCGAACGCTTTGATTGGACGGCCGGTAAAGTTGGCGAATGTTTGCCCAAAAGAAATCGAATTATTCTCGGCGGTGCTGGCTGAATAACACATGCATAACGTTATTTTTTTGTATTTTTCAGCAAACACGCCATTCTCTTGAAGAAACGCATTAAATTCCGCTGCACCCAGTCTTTCACTGCCCACGAGCGCCTCGCCTGGCCCACCATGAGCCTGGATGGTAAGCGACCTGCTAAAAGGTTTTTTTTTCGCGATTGCCAGTACACCTAGTTTGTTTATCAGCGGTATGCCTGGGGCACGTCCGGAAGGATCGGATTTATTGATGGGGTCGTCTAGCACGTAGCAATAGGGATTGATGCCGCCAATGTCGAATGGGCTAAGGCTGTCAGCCGCCAAGTAACGCAACAGTGCCGGACTGTATAGCCGGTAGCCATTGCCGAGCGGGTAACCTGCCGATATTGGATCGAGCCGTTCACCGTTAAAGGCTACGAGTTGCAGCCCTGATGGCGCAGCGCGGTGGTAGCCGTATGGGGTATACACCTTGAGTTGGTCAGCTGAGTTAACAGCGTGCATGGCTGAGCCGTTTTGATCGGTTGCGAGCACTCCCGTAGGGAGCGTGCTGTTGAGTTCAGCCAGTGGCAGGACTCCGCCACGCAGGAGGACGCTGTGAGTTGCTCCTGAAACGGTATGCAAATGGCTACCAGAGTAGAACAATTGAGTGATATTCATACTCGTTGACATGGGAGACTTCCCGTCATGATTCACTGAGATGTGACCGATCATGGATCGGATGAGGGGGGAGCCGCTACTGACAAAAATGCTAGGCGCTGTACGAATCCCTAGAACGCCGACCCGCGCCCTTCGGACGGCACGTTCACAACGACGGGCCGAGACCATCATGCAGCCCAGTGTAAAAGCGACCTAGAGCGCCGGCAAGTATCTTTCAAAAGCCTCCACCAGGGAATAATGCACATTCAAATGTTCGGGAATTTGAGCAACCTCCGGTGCGGATGGAGTCATGGCGACGGTAGCAGCGTTCGTTTAATAAAGTAAATCAGTCCGTTGGTTAGGGTTTCTGATGGCTTGGCTGTTTGTAGTATGCCTCCGAGCTGATCTGATGGGTTCGAAAACTACCCGGCTGGAGTAAGCTGATTTACTGCCGGTCAACTTATTGAACGTAGACTCTTTTTCGATGAGTTTGAAATTGGAGTGGAGTGCGGGTGCGCGGATAAAGGGGGCGTTCACAATGTCTTTATAAGCAATGGTTTCGATGTTATAGTCTTTTGTGATTGATTCGGCCAAGTGTGCAGATCTGCAGCCTATGATATGTAAGGGCATTCCTTTCTTGAGTACCTTGGCATTGGTTAATAACGTCATTAATTCTCGATAGTCTACAGTTGTTCTATTGCCAAAGCCCTGCTCTCCAGAATGCGCCATTATCGTTAGAGCCTTCACCTCGGGGTTAACAGGGGAGGGGGCATAGAAGGCTTTGCCCGGGAGATTTTTGACTGGCAATAATGGATATTTGTAAGTTATGCTTTTACTGAATATCGTAAAGTGGCCCGTTGGATCGCTACCGTTAATCGGGTCGTTGAGTGTGAAGCAATAGCAATTCAGGCCCCCTCTGAAAAATGGGCTCTCTGTATCGGGGCTTATGAATCGCATTAATGCCGGGTAATAGCCGCGGGTGCCATTTCCTAAAAGGTAGAGTGTTAAAGACTTATCTATGGGCTCTCCGTTGAACCCTAGGCGTGTCGCGTTCGATGACAACGCTCGCCACTGCCCATAGGCAGTATAAGTACGTGTTTCAATCAACTCCATCTTTCAGACCTCCTGGATATTTGAGAGTACTTGGCGTCCCATGGACTATCAGTATCTTGATTGGTTTATGTCCATCTACTGGTATAAGTGATAGGTGAAGGATCGCTGCCTCAGCACCTGGTTTCATCCTGGCGATTGAGGGGCTAAAACAAAAGTTGCTTGAGCAAAATAAGGTCATCAGAAAGGTCACCAGACAGAGAATTCATGGCCCCGGTTTATACAGGGTTTCACCACGGAGCGCGGCCCCAGAACCTGATCAGGACGATTAAGCCCAGATCGTGTCTCTAGTGTCTGCGGAAACGCACGTCACTGTCGTAACTCCCGGCTACGCCGTCGGTTCCTTTAGGAGCGCTCGTTTCTGACCATCGAGCAGTCAACCAAACTGCCGGACTTCCGCCGCATGCTGTGGGGGCGACCGCCTATAATCGGTATGGTAGCTATAATACAGATTGCGTAATGTACTGTATCGGAACTCCAGCATTTTCAATGCGCTCAAGATTGTCTAGCGATACTGACTCCTGCCGGATCGCTTTATATTCAAGATATGACCTTGCTCGATGAAGCTTAGTGGTTGTTGTACTGTAGATTGTAACCAATCCTCGATAACCCTCTGTCAATTTTTGACGTGAAGGTATGGGTAACAAGGTTGGGCCGCGAATGGGGGCTGTGTCATGTCTGGCTCAAGCTTTATAGGTTTCATCTCAGTATAGAGCTTTGCAGATCTCATGCGAACCTCCTCGTCGTAATGGTGGAATTTAACCCAGTCGGCTGTTTGAACCTGTCTGCGTGGCGTACCCGTTTCAGCAAACATAGATACGGAGGTCGAGGTTCTTTTCAGGATGCTTCTTGGGCGTCCCGCCACACTTCTAAAATTGCCCGTTGGGTCTGAATAGTTGATAGGGTCTCCAGAACAATAACTGTACATATTGATACCCCCCCGTCATCAAATGGGCTTAAGCTGTCCGATGCATTGAAGCGCATCAGCATGGGACTGTATGATCGAAAGCCCTGCCCTAGCATGTGTAAGCTACTGAGTAGGTCGCACCGCTCTCCGTTGAGCCCAAGGATGGCGAGCTGGTGAGATTGACTGTTGTACTCGTAAGCGCTGTAGGCCGTTGTCACCGTGTAGGCTCCGCAAGGACGTGTCGGCTAAGTGTTCCTCACAGTAAGACCATCCACAACTAGCAGAATTGCTAGACGCCACGCGTTCAAGCTGTGTTTCACAAGCCGACCTGTCCCAACACAAAGCACGTCTGCTTCTAGGCTCTGTACAAAATTCGTAGAAACCCAGTTATCTCCACGCATCTCCAATGATTTCGTACATTCCCCGGCCACCAACGGAAAGGAATCCTGTGATGGCAAAGCGATACGAAATCTCGCATGAGGCCTGGGATGCGGTTTCCGATCTTTTAATCGAAACCCGTAGGCGTGGTCCGCCTCGAGTTAGTGACCGGCTGATGCTCGATGGCGTGCTTTGGGTACTTTGTTCCGTTGTGCTCGCTTTGAAGGCGGAACATATTTTTCGCCCCGTTACATGGGTACTGCTTAGTATCTCGGCGATCTGCGCACACCGCTACTGGCAGAAATAACAGGGAGTGGCTAACGGTTCTGGTCGGAAAACACCCGCTGACAACAGTATCGGAACAATCTCCCAATTACCGAGTCAAAATCGTCGTTTCCCAGGCCATCCCGGCCAACGAGGTCCCTCCCGATGCAAGCGTTCACCCTGGCAACCCTGGTGACCCTCACCGCAAGCCCTGTGTTCGCCTTCAACCTCAGCGATGCTGCCAACACCGTCTCCGCCATGCAGAACCCGCAGCAACAAGGCCAGGTGCAGTCGCCTGAAGGGCAGGCCAACCTGCTCAACACGCTGGGCAGCCAGTTGAACATTACCCTCGAGCAGGCCGTGGGCGGGGCAGGGGCGATGCTGGGGCTGGCGCGTAACAACCTGAGCAGCGACGACTATGGCCAGTTGACCAAGGTCATGCCGCGCCTGGACCTGCTGTCGGGCGCCAATGTCCTGGGCGGGTTGAGCGGGCTGGGTGAATTGCTGGGCAATGACAAGGGCAGCCAGTCCGCCTTGAACAAGGCGTTGGGCTACGATGTGCAGAGCCGGAGCGACCTGGACAATGCGTTCAAAGCGCTGGGGATGGATACCGGGATGATCGGGAAGTTTGCGCCGTTGATTCTGCAGTACCTGGGGCAGCAGGGGATTGCCGGGTCGTTGTTGCAGAATCTGGGTAGTCTATGGACTATGCCAGCAGCGGCAGCCACTCCGTCGGTGTGAAATAGCGTGCTTTATCGCCGGATTTGTTGCAGGCGTAACTGGATTGCTTCCTTTTTCAACTGCACTTTACGGAGGCTGTGATTGATCGACTCAAGCCGGCGCCGATAATCGGGTAAGAGGTCATACGCTCGATAGTTGCTTCGAGTGACAGGGCTCCAGAGTTGATTGAGGTCGTTATTCAGTTCCTCATTGAATGTATGAAGCCGATTCATTTCGTTGATAAGTTTTTTTCGCTCTTGGTACTCCCTGTAATGAGCAGAGCGGTTCCTTTCAAAGATGGTGTCTTCCGCAAAACTCACGCTTTTTGCCTTCTGCTTCATTTTAATCGCACGGGCGGCGGGTTGCTCGTGGTGCCTATTTGTTTTGGTAAAGATTTGCTGTTCGGCACGGGCCGATGAAACAGGCTTCAGCTTATTGATGGCCGCAGTCAGTTGCGCGGGCGTCGGAGCACGCCCTGAGTCGTCTTGGTAATTAACGGGATCACCCTTGCAATAAATATAGGTATTAAACCCTCCTTCTAGAAACGGACTGAGGTCGTCTGGCCCTTGGAAACGCATCAATGTCGGGCTGTAGCAACGGTAGCCTTGACCCAAGGCATACCCATAAGTAAACGGGTCGTATCGCTCACCATTGAAGCCAAGCATGGATGCAGGGCTTGCTTGATTTTGGTGGTACCCATAAGGGCAATAGGCAGGCAGCGTTGTTGACACAGGGTTTGGCCTTGCAAGTCGGTAAGCCTGAGTCTTGGCGCTTTCGAGGCCAGGTACAACTAGCAGAATTACTAGTGCACGCCGCTGGCTTCAGACTACTTCAGGGGAGCTGCCCTGGCGTAGCGGCTCCGGAATTTCAGCTTCGCCTCGGAGATTGCCAGGACAGCTACGCGGCCCTTTCCGACCGGTCCGGCGCCCCGGCAAGGCCGCTCAAGGGGCCGCGCAGGCCGCGAGATGATTGGGTCAGGCAGCCTCGGTGAAGTCCACCAAGCGCACCGGGCGGCGGAAGCCGGCGGTCAGCACTGCCAGGTATGCCAGCCCCAGCGCAAACCAGCACAGGCCAATCACCAAGGTCAGCGCCGACAGACTGGTCCACAGCCACAGCGTCAATCCCAAGCCCACCAGTGGCACTACGCCATAGCTCAATAGCCCTTTCGCAGTGCGCAGGCTTGCATCGTCCATCAGATGCGTCTTCACCACCGCCAGGTTCACCGCCGAGAACGCCACCAAGGCGCCGAAGCTGATCAGCGAGGCCAGGGTGGACAAGTCGATCACCAGCGCCAGCAGTGAGAACGCCGACACCACCACGATGGCGAATACCGGTGTACCGAGGCGTGGCGACAGGTGACCGAAGGTGCGCTGCGGCAGCACCCGGTCACGGCCCATGGTGTAGAGAATGCGCGACACTGCGGCCTGCGATGCCAAGGCCGAGCCGAGGCTACCGGCGACATAAGCGGCAGTGAAGAAGTTGGCCAGGAACTGCCCGCCTGCCTTGAGCATGACCTCATTCGCAGCAGCATCGGCATTGGCGAAGGTGCTGCCTGGCAGCACCAGTTGGCTCACATAGGCCAGCACGGTGAACAGCAGGCCGGCGAACAGCGTGGTGAGGATGATCGCCCGAGGCACGTCACGCCGAGCATCGCGGCTTTCCTCGGCGAGGGTGGAGACGGCATCGAACCCCAGGAAGGACAGGCATAGCACTGCCGCGCCTGCCATCATCGGACCAAAGCCAGGTGCGCTACCGTCACCGTGCAGCGGCGCCAGCCAGTCGATGGGCTGGCCGTGGTTGAGGGTCTGCCAGGACAGCGCGATGAACACCCCAATGAAGACGATTTGCGCGCCCACGATCAGGTTGCTGGTCTTGGCCACCGAGCTGATACCGAGCACGTTGAGGACGGTCACCAAGGCGATGCAGGCGAGTACGAAAGCCCAAGCCGGCACTGCTGGGAAGGCGATATTCAGGAACAGGCCGATGAGCAGGTAGTTGATCATCGGCAGGAACAGGTAGTCGAGCAGCAGCGACCAGCCCGCCAGAAAGCCTGTGTTCTGGCCGAAAGCCATGTGGGTGTAGGAGTAGGCCGAACCCGCGACCGGGAAGCGTTTGACCATGAAACTGTAGGACGCGGCTGTGAACAGCATGGCCATCAGCGTGATCAGATAGGCGCCTGACGTGCGGCCACCGGTAAGCTCGGTGACGATGCCGTAGGTGGTGAAAATGGTCAGCGGGACCATGTACACAAGGCCGAAGAATACCAGGGCAGGGAGGCCCAGAACTCGACGGAGTTGGGGTGGGGCTGAGCTTGATGGTTGGGTCATCGATCGATCCAGAGTTTTTTGTAGTTGTCTGTGATCGATCTTTATCCACAAAAGGGGTGTGTGACAAGAAGTATCAGGAGGCCGAAAAAAGTTTGGCGGGCATTGGCAGGCTGTTCCAGCGTCAAGTAGCCCTACCGCCTAAATGTCCTGATGGCTGTCATGATCCTTCAGGCCCCGGCTTGCCGGCGCTAGAGCCACAGAAGCAACAAAGTGCATTCATTCCCAACGCAACCGCCCGATCCGCTCATCCTTTTCCAGCCACAGCTGGTTCACCCACGCCTGCACTGTCTGACGGAAAACAGGATCGCTTTCGTAATCGCCCGCCCACAGCGCTGGGTCGAGCTCGCGCACTTGAATGTCGATAATTACCCGGCTGACACTGCCATTGAGCAAGTCCCAGAAACCTGGCGCCTTGTCGCCGGGGTACACGATGGTGACGTCCAGCAGCGCATCGAGCTGCTCACCCAGCGCTGCGAGCACGAACGCCACGCCACCGGCCTTGGGCTTTAGCAGATGGCGGTAAGGTGAGTGTTGCGCCTGGCGCTTGGCCTCGGTGAAGCGGGTGCCTTCCAGGTAATTGACCACGGTCACCGGTTGGCGCTTGAACAGCTCGCAGGCAGCCTTGGTGATTTCCAGATCCTTGCCCTTGAGCTCGGGGTGCTTCTCCAGAAAGGCCTTGCTGTAGCGCTTCATGAACGGATAGTCCAGGCCCCACCATGCCAGGCCCAGCAGCGGCACCCAGATCAATTCCTTCTTCAGGAAAAACTTGAAGAAGGGGGTGCGCCGGTTGAGGCTCTCGATCAAGGCGGGAATGTCCACCCAGCTCTGGTGATTGCTGATTGCAAGGTACGAGGTGTCACGACGCAGGTTTTCGATACCGCGAATGTCCCATTGGGTGGGTGTGCACAAGGCAAAGACGGCTTTGTCGATTTCCGACCAGGTTTCTGCCACCCACATCACAGCCCCTGATGCACGGTCGCGCCCACGGCCAGGTAGCACCAGTTTGAACAAGGCGAACACCAGCAGGGGCCCGATCAACACCAAGGTGTTGAGCAGCAGCAAGGTGGCTGTGAGTATGCCGGTCAGCACGCGACGCATAAGGAGACTCTTTCTGTCAGAACCATAACGATCGGCAATGATAAGCAGGCTTGCGGACTACGCCAAACCTCCAAGGCCCGGCGGCACGGACAAATGTTTCACATTATGTTGGTTAGGCTTTGGACCGCGAACCTGGGCTGCTTGTGCGGTCTAACCCGTAAATCGATCAAGGAACCTTGCTTGTGAAATCACTGTTTGCCGTGCTGACGTTGTTGACGCTACCGGTGGTGGCCGCCGAACCTACGCTGTACGGGCGCTACGAGAATATCGCGCTGCCGGAGATTGGCCAGACGCTCAAGGCCAAGATGGATACTGGCGCCTATACGGCGTCGCTGTCGGCCAAGGACATCGAGTTGTTCACCCGCGATGGGCAGGAGTGGGTACGTTTCCGCCTGGCGACCAAGGATGCCGACGGCAAGGTTTACGAGCACCAAGTCTCGCGTATCAGCAAGATCAAGGGCCGTGCCGATGACGAGGATGAGGGCGATAGACCCGAGAGTGCCAAGCGCCCGGTGGTAGACCTGGAACTGTGCCTGGGAGACGTGAAGCGAACCGTGGAGGTCAACTTGGTGGATCGCAGCAACTTCAACTACCCGCTGCTGGTGGGTGCCAAGGCGCTGCGTGAGTTCAAGGGCGCGGTGAATCCGGCAAAACGATTCACCGCTGGCGAGCCTGACTGCTGATCATCGTTGCCTGAGCAGGCGCATCGGTGCGGCCGCTCCACTGGCCGTCTGTCAGGCAGCCGGTGCCGTTGCCACCATCGAAGGCCGCGTGCTCACCTCGGCATACCAGGCCGCCAGGCCAGGCTGGCGTTCACGCCAGCCGAACGTAGGCTGGCGCAAGTCCAGGTACCCCAATGCGCAAGCCACGCCGATCGCGGCCAAGTCGAACCCTGACGTCAGCTCCGCCAGGTGGGCTCGCTCAAGGTTGGCCAGGCTGCGGCGGATCTTGTCCCCCTGCGCTTCTAGCCACCCATCCCAACGTTTCTCGACCGGTCGCACGAATGTTTCGTAGCGGCTCGAGACGGCCGCATCCAGAATGGCATCCGCCTGAGAGGCCAGCGTCATGCGTCGCCAGCGAGCAGAGCCTTCACGGGGCAGCAGCGGCAACCCCACATGTTGCTGATCCAGGTACTCGCAGATCACCCGGCTGTCGTGCAGCACGGTACCGTCCGCCAGGCGCAGCGCCGGAATCTTGCCAATCGGATTGCCGGCGTTGAGCAGCTCGTCCCCGTTGACCGGGCTGATGTTCACAGGCTCAAGTGCCACTCGGTCCAGTTGGCCGGTCTCGTGCAACACCACCATGACCTTGCGTACGAATGGCGACAGGGGCGAGTGGAACAGGGTCATGGTGCTCATGCTCAGTTTCCTTGCAAACTGGCCGGCATGCACACGCCCGTGCCGCCGATACCGCAGTAGCCGTCCGGGTTCTTGGCCAGGTACTGCTGGTGGTAGGCCTCGGCGAAGTACACCGTCGGTGCCTGGTCGATTTCAGTGGTGATTTCGCCGAAGCCAGCCTTGCTCAGTTCGGCCTGGAAAGCGTCGCGGCTGGCCTTGGCTTGTTCCAACTGTTCGGGGCTGGTGCAGTAGATGGCCGAGCGGTACTGCGTGCCGACATCGTTGCCCTGGCGCATGCCCTGGGTCGGGTTGTGCAGTTCCCAGAACATGGTCAGCAGTTCACCGTAGCTCACTTTGCTCTTGTCGAAGACCACCAGCACCACTTCGGTGTGCCCGGTCAGGCCTGAGCAGACCTCTTCGTAGGTCGGGTTCGGCGTAAAGCCGCCGGCATAACCCACAACGGTACTGACCACCCCCTCACGCTGCCAGAATCGGCGTTCCGCGCCCCAGAAACACCCCAGGCCGAAAATCGCGAAATCCACGTCCTCGAAGAATGGCCCAAGCAGCGGCGTCTCCTTGAACACGTAGTGGAACTCGGGCAGGCTCATCGGCGTTTCGCGGCCGGGCAGGGCCTGCTCCGCAGTGGGCATGACATTTTTGTTCACCAGTATTTCCGAACGCAGGACCATGGCCGTTCCTCTGTGTCTATTCAGTTGGATAGCGTCAGGGCCATCGCCGCCAAGTCCGTTCCCGATCACATGACCTGCGCGATCTGTGAGGACGGACCTGCCTGCGATGCAGCCCGAATGGTTTCTAGTGTGCCCGAGGTTTGCGCTGCTGTCAGGCGGCTGGGCCTCGCGGGTAGCGTTGCAGGCGCTCTGCCAGCTCTCGCCCCGGGATAGGCCGGTCAAACAGATAGCCCTGCCCGATGTCACACCGGTGTCGACGCAGGAAACCCAGCTGCGCAGGAGTTTCAATGCCCTCGGCCACCACCTTCAGCTTGAGGTTATGGGCCATGGCGATCACCGCCGAGGTGATTTCCATGTCGTCCTGGTTGTCGGGGATGTCCTTGATGAAGCTGCGGTCGATCTTGAGGATGTCGATCGGAAACTTCTTCAGGTAGCTCAGCGAGGAGTAACCGGTGCCGAAGTCATCCATGGCCAGGGTCAGGCCCAATGCCTTGAGCTCGTCGAGTTGCCGATGGGTGTCTTCACTGGCTTCGAGCAGCAACCCTTCGGTCAGCTCCAGCTCCAGTTGGTGCGCAGGCAAGCCTTCTTCCCCGATGATGCTACTGATCGAGGCGACCAGATCAGGGTCGGAAAACTGCTTGGGCGACAGGTTGATCGCAACGTGCAGGTTGCCAAGCCCTGCTGCACGCAGATCGTTGCTCATGCGGCACGACTGGCGCACCACCCATTTGCCGATGGGAATGATCAGACCGGTTTCTTCGGCCACGCTGATGAACTGGTCAGGGCGGATCATGCCCCGTTCGGGATGGTTCCAGCGCAGCAGGGCTTCCAAGCCCAGCAGCCGGCCGCTGCGCAGGCACAGCTTGGGCTGATAGAACACCTCCAGCTCGTTCTGGGTCAATGCGCGGCGCAGGTTGTTCTCGACGAACAGTTTGTAGCTGGCTTCGGCGTTGAGGACCTCAGTGAATACCTGCACCTGGTGCTTGCCGTTGGCCTTGGCCTTGTGCAGTGCCAACCCGGCGTTTTTCATCAGGCTGGTGGGGTCGGCACCATGCTGGGGAGCGCTGGCCAGGCCCACCGATGCAGTGACATTGATCAGCTGGTTGTCGACGAACATTGGTTTGTCGAGGGTGCGCAACAGTTGTTGGGCAACCCCCTGGCCGGCCTCCAGGCTGGTGTCGTCGAGCAACACGGCAAACTCGTTGCTGGCAAATCGGGCCAGGATGCCGCCGGCATGCAGGCTGTTGCGCAGGCGCCTGGCCAGGCTGATAAGCAACTTGTCGCCCGTATGATGGCCCAGGCTGTCGTTGATGCGCTTGAAGTTGTCGATGTCCACCAGCAGCAGGCACATCGGATTCTGCACATCCCGGGCGAAGCATTCGTCCAGGCTGCGGATGAACGCCGGACGGTTACCCAGGTTGGTCAGGTTGTCGGTGTAGGCCAGCCGCTCGATGCGCTGCTGCGCAAGCTTGCTCTGGGTGACATCTTCGTAGATGCCGATGTAGTGGGTCAGCTCGCGGTTGTCACCATACACCTTTGAAATCGACAGCTGCCCCCAGTAGGGCTCCAGATTCTTGCGCCGGCTCTTGAATTCGCCCTGCCAGCTGTTGCCCATGGCCAGGCTCGAAGGCGAGTCGAACAGCAGCTCGTTGAGGTTCTCCAGGGCGGGCAATTCACCCAGGTGACGCCCTTGCACTTCCTCGGTGCTGTATTGGGTGATGGCGGTGAAGCTTGGGTTCACATACTCAACCTGCCCATCCCGGTTCACCAGCAGGAAGGCGCTGGCGCTCTGCTCCACGGCGCGTTGGAACAGGTGCAGCGCACTGGCCGCCGCACGGCGGTTGTGGTTGGTGATGACCTGGGCGAACTGGTCGGCCAGCTCACCGGCAAAGGCGATCTCATCGGACTGCCAGGCGCGTGGCTGGCCGGCCTGCTCCAGGCACAAGACGCCCACCACCTGTCCGTCGACGCGGATGCTGGCATCGAGCATCGCCTTGTTGCCAGGCCCCAGGCTCTGCATTAATGCACGTGTACGGGGATCGTGCCCGGCGTTGTGCGCGTCGATCGCACGGCTGGCATGCAGGGCCTCGAGGTAATCCGGGAAATGGCTGGCATCGATGGCTTCGGGCTGGCGGTGCGCTTGCACGTCGCTGTACCAGGCGGTGATCGGCTCAAGCCGTTGGCCTTCCAAGTGCCAGATACCGGCGCAGTCGATCTTGTAGATCTCACAAGCGCTACGGGTGATCAGTTCGGCGGCTTCGAGCAACGAGTTCTCGGCGCTGTAGCGTTGACGGGCCAGGCGCAGGATGAGGTCCTGCTGGCTGCGCACGCGCTCCAGGTGCTCGAGCTGCTCACGCTGGGCACGCTGGTTCAGTTGCAGGGCCAACTGCAGGCGGTTGTTGCGTGATTCCAGGTCACTGGCGGTCTCGCCCGTGTCTTCCGGGTGATCGTCGAGTACGCTCAGGTAACCACATAACAACTGGCGGGCATGCTGTTTGAAAACTTCGCCGACCTCCAGCATGCGCACGCAGGCGCCTGGCGTGTGCAGGGTGTAGCGCACGCGGTAATAGCCGCGTTGCGACAGTTGCAGCTGGATGTCGTCATGAAGTCGGTAGCGGGCCTCGGGTTCCATGAGGCTGGCGTAAGGGGCATCGACTAGCGCGCAGAGGTCACTGGCATGAACGCCGAACTGGCGCTCGCAGGCTGGGTCCAGGTAGAGCAGCGACCAACTGGCTTCGTTGAGCCTTTCGAAGCGCAGCATGCCCAACCGCGAGGGCACGGGTAACTGCGTGACGACCTCGCCCGTCACACGGTTGCCAGCATCGGGTTGGCTTTTCATCGAAGACTCGCTTGAAGAGGGAACGCGCCCGTTGGACCGCGTCGAATCTGGCAAGGTTGCATCATGTCCCTATAGCTGGCAAGCGGCCATGTACGAAGCTGTAACAGGGTTATCGGCCGACGCCACGAAATCTGTAGGACGGCTGTTGAGTGCGGGTTTGCAGCGATGCTCGGCAACGCGGCCGTGCGCCGGGGCCATCCTGTTCCCGCTCAGCGCCTACTTTGCTTCAGGCAAAAAAAGCCCCGTCAATCGACGGGGTTGAGGTACGAGCGTGGCAGCTCGAAAAAGAAGCTGCCCCTCACCAGGAGGGACAGTGCGCTGCCTTACAGCAGCATGGTGCGGATATCGCCCAGCACATCGCCCAGACGCTTGGTGAAGCGCGCAGCGGCGGCGCCGTTGATCACACGGTGATCGTACGACAGCGACAGCGGCAGCATCAGCTTGGGCTGGAAGGCCTTGCCGTCCCAGACAGGCTGCATGGTCGCCTTGGAGACGCCCAGGATGGCCACCTCGGGGGCGTTGACGATCGGCGTGAAGCCGGTGCCGCCAATGTGACCAAGGCTGGAGATGGTGAAGCAGGCGCCTTGCATCTCGTCCGCCGACAGCTTCTTGGTGCGCGCCTTCTCGGCCAGGGCAGCCGCTTCGGCAGCCAGCTGCAGCAGGCTCTTCTGGTCGACGTTCTTGATTACCGGTACCAGCAGGCCATCGGGCGTGTCCACGGCAAAACCGATGTGCACGTATTTCTTGCGGATGACCGCTTTGCCGCTTGGTGCCAGCGAGCTGTTGAAGTCTGGCAGTTCCTTGAGCAGGAAGGCGCAGGCCTTGAGCAGCAGCGGCAGGACGGTCAGCTTGACGCCGGCCTTTTCTGCGACGGCTTTCTGGGCAACGCGGAAGGCTTCGAGCTCAGTGATGTCAGCCGAGTCGAACTGGGTCACGTGCGGCACGTTCAGCCAGCTGCGGTGCAGGTTGGCAGCACCGACCTGCATCAGGCGGGTCATGGCCACTTCTTCGACTTCACCGAACTTGCTGAAATCGACCACCGGAATCGGCGGAATGCCAGCGCCGCCGGTTGCACCGGCAGCTGCCGGCGCTTCCTTGGCCTTCTGCATCATGGCCTTGACGTAAACCTGCACGTCTTCTTTCAGGATGCGGCCGTGTGGGCCGGTCGCTGCCACGGCACCGAGCTCTACGCCGAACTCACGGGCCAGCTGACGCACGGCTGGGCCGGCATGCACCTTGGCGTTGTTGCCGGCAGCCGGGGCGGTTGCGGCTGGCGCAGGCGCAGCGGCAGCCGGGGCAGCAGCGGCAGGGGCAGCGGCGGGTGCGGCTTCGGTCTTGGCCGGTGCAGCGGCGGCTGGAGCCTGCGCTGGGGCAGGCGCTGCACCTGCAATTTCCAGCTTGAGGATCAGGTCGCCGGTGCCCACTTCGTCATCAAGCTTGGCAATGACTTCCTTGACCACGCCAGCGGCAGGCGAAGGGATTTCCATGGAGGCCTTGTCGGACTCCAGGGTGATCAGCGACTGATCGGCTTCGACGGTATCGCCTGCCTTGACCAGCACTTCGATGATCTTGGCCTTGCCCGACGAGCCAATGTCCGGCACGTGGATGTCCTGCACGCTGGCGGCAGCCGGGGCGGCAGCTTGTGCTGGCGCGGCCTCGGCAGCAGGTGCCGGTGCGGCCGCTTCGGCCTGTGCGGGCTGCTGCTCGGCCGCAGGTGCCTCAGGGGCCGCATCAGCGGCACCCTCGGCTTCCAGAACCAGGAGTTCGTCGCCTTCTTTCAGGCGATCACCCAGCTTGACTTTCAGTTCCTTGACGATGCCGGCCTTTGGCGCCGGAATCTCCATGGAGGCCTTGTCGGACTCCAGGGTCAGCAGGCTTTGGTCAGCTTCGATACGATCACCGACCTTGACGAACAGCTCGATGATTTCACCTTCACCGCTGCCGATGTCAGGTACGCGAATGAGTTCGCTCACTTAAAAATACTCCTCAGCAGTCCAATGGGTTGCGCTTGTCCGGGTCGATGCCGAACTTGACGATGGCGTCAGCCACAACCTTGGGTTCGATCTCGCCACGGTCAGCCAGCGCTTCCAGGGCAGCCAGTACCACGAAGTGACGGTCTACTTCGAAGAAGTGACGCAGCTTCTTGCGGCTGTCGCTGCGACCGTAACCGTCGGTACCCAGGACCTTGAACTCTTTGCTCGGCACCCACTGGCGGATCTGCTCGGCGAACAGCTTCATGTAGTCGGTGGAAGCGATGACTGGCCCCTTGCGGCCGCTCAGGCACTGCTCGACGTAGGTCTGCTGTGGCTTCTGGCCAGGCTTGAGGCGGTTGGCACGTTCCACGGCCAGGCCGTCGCGACGCAGTTCGTTGAAGCTGGTGACGCTCCACACGTCGGCACCGACGTTGAACTCTTCACGCAGAATCTTCGCCGCTTCGCGCACTTCGCGCAGGATGGTGCCCGAACCCATCAGCTGCACGTGGTGTGCGGCTTCGCGAGTGTCTTCCTCGAGCAGGTACATACCCTTGATGATGCCTTCCTCGGCACCGGCCGGAATGGCTGGCTGCTGGTAGGACTCGTTCATCACGGTGATGTAGTAGAAGATGTCCTGTTGCTCTTCGGTCATCTTCTTCATGCCGTCCTGGATGATCACCGCCAGCTCGTAGCCGTAGGTCGGGTCATAGGTGCGGCAGTTCGGGATGGTACCGGCCATCATGTGGCTGTGACCGTCCTCGTGCTGCAGGCCTTCGCCGTTGAGCGTGGTACGGCCGGCGGTGCCGCCGATCAGGAAGCCACGGGTACGGCTGTCGCCAGCGGCCCAGGCCAGGTCGCCGATACGCTGGAAGCCGAACATCGAGTAGAAGATGTAGAACGGCAGCATCGGCTGGTTGTGGCAGCTGTACGAAGTACCGGCAGCGATGAACGACGACATGGCGCCGGCTTCGTTGATGCCTTCTTCGAGGATCTGGCCTTTCTTGTCCTCGCGGTAGAACATCACCTGATCCTTGTCGACCGGCTCGTAGAGCTGGCCAACCGACGAGTAGATGCCCAACTGGCGGAACATGCCTTCCATGCCGAAGGTGCGGGCTTCGTCAGGAATGATCGGCACGATGCGCTGACCGATTTCCTTGTCCTTGACCAACTGCGCCAGGATGCGCACGAACGCCATGGTAGTGGAAATTTCGCGGTCGCCCGAGCCGTCCAGGATCGCCTTGAGGGTTTCCAGAGGCGGGGTCGGCACGCTGAAGCTCTTGGCGCGACGCTGAGGCACGAAGCCGCCCAGGGCTGCACGGCGCTCGGCCAAGTAACGGGCCTCGGCAGAACCTTCTTCGGGCTTGTAGAACGGCAGGTTCTCCAGGTCCGCATCCTTGACGGGAATATCGAAGCGGTCACGGAAGTGACGCAGGCTGTCGACATCGACCTTCTTGGTGTTGTGCGCGGTGTTCTTGGCTTCGCCGGCACCGGTACCGTAACCCTTGATGGTCTTGGCCAGGATGACGGTAGGCTGGTCCTTGTGGTTGACCGCCTGGTGGTAGGCCGCATAGACCTTGTACGGGTCGTGGCCGCCACGGTTGAGCTTCCAGATCTCGTCGTCGGACAGGTCTTCGACCATGGCCTTGAGCTCTGGGGTGTTGAAGAAGTGCTCACGCACGTAAGCGCCGTCTTTGGCCTTGTAGTTCTGGTACTCGCCGTCGATGACTTCGTCCATACGGCGTTGCAGGGCACCGTTGGTGTCCTTGGCCAGCAGCGGATCCCAGAAGCGACCCCAGACCACTTTGTTGACGTTCCAGCCACCGCCGCGGAACACGCCCTCGAGTTCCTGGATGATCTTGCCGTTGCCGCGAACCGGGCCGTCGAGGCGCTGCAGGTTGCAGTTGATGACGAAGATCAGGTTGTCCAGCTTCTCGCGGCCGGCCAGGGCGATTGCGCCCAGGGATTCGGGCTCGTCGCACTCACCGTCGCCCATGAAGCACCAGACTTTCTGCTTGCCTGCCGGAATGAACCCACGGGCTTCCAGGTACTTCATGAAGCGTGCCTGGTAGATGGCCTGGATTGGGCCCAGGCCCATCGAAACGGTCGGGAACTGCCAGAAGTCAGGCATCAGCCAGGGGTGTGGGTACGAGGACAGGCCGTTGCCATCGACTTCCTGGCGGAAGTTGTTCATCTGCTCTTCGCTGATGCGGCCTTCCATGAAGGCGCGGGCGTAGACGCCCGGCGAGGCGTGGCCCTGGAAGAAGATCAGATCGCCGCCGTGCTCTTCGGTCGGCGCCTGGAAGAAGTAGTTGAAGCCGATGTCGTACAGGGTGGCGCTGGAGGCGAAGCTGGAGATGTGTCCGCCCAGGTCCGAGTCTTTCAGGTTGGTGCGCACGACCATGGCCAGGGCGTTCCAACGCACCATCGAGCGAATGCGGCGTTCCATGAACAGGTCGCCAGGCATGCGTGCTTCGTGGGTGACAGGGATGGTGTTGCGGTATGGCGTGGTGATCGCATATGGCAGCTGGGAGCCACTGCGGGTGGCCAGCTCGCCCATACGGGTCATCAGGTAATGAGCGCGGTCTTCGCCTTCTTTGTCGAGGACCGACTCCAGGGCATCCAGCCATTCCTGGGTTTCGATTGGATCGAGGTCTTGCATGGCTTGCTCCAGGGCGGAAAGGCAACCAGAATCGATTGCCTGAGATTGCGACTGGCCTTATGGGCAGACGTCGTGAATTCTTGGATTACCGGGATCTTCGTCCGGCGCCGTGTAGTTTTACTACATTTGCTTTCGCATTTCATGCTTTTGCGCGACAGGCACAGTAGTAAAACTACATTTGTGCGACGTTTGGTCGCATCCTGGCTTGTGAGGAAAAACGTTCATGTTGGTTGGCAATGTCCCACGAACGGGTAACTGTTGATGTTCCATGCCACGAATTCGATGTTTTCAGCTATTTCCAACTTTTGTATGACAGTCCAACCGTGGTCCGGCTTTGCCTTGGCCGTCTTTCCTCATCCATTTCACGCCGATCAAGGATAGCCCATGCGCCTGCCTTTGCCTTGCCAGCTGCCTGCCGTTCTTCAACCACTGACCCTGCGCAACCAACAGTTTCTGCACGAGGCAGTGGCCGCACACCCCGAACTGGACCTGGGCAGTTGGAGCGAGTGGCATGCTCGGCAGTTCGACCAGGTGGCGGCCGTCAGCGACTTCGTGCTGACCCAGGTGCAGCGCGACCCGGGCCTGCTCTGCGGGCTGATGCGCAGCGGCGAGCTGGAGCGCAGCTACGGGCCAGGCGAGCTGCGCGGCCATGTTGCCAAGGTTGCCCAGGCGGCTCAAAGCGAGGACGAGCTTGCCCGCAACCTGCGTCGCGAGCGCAACCGCCAGCAGGTACGCATCATCTGGCGTGACATTACCCGCCAGGCCGATCTCGGTGAGACCTGCCGCGATCTCTCCGACCTGGCCGATGCCGCCATCGACGAGGCCTACCAGTGGTTGTACCCACGGCACTGCCAGCAATTCGGCACGCCGATCGGTAACCGCAGCGGCCACCCACAACACATGGTGGTGCTGGGCATGGGCAAGCTCGGTGCACGCGAGCTGAACCTCTCCTCGGACATCGACTTGATCTTCGCATTCCCCGAAGGCGGCGAAACCGAAGGCGTGAAACGCTCGCTGGACAACCAGGAGTTCTTCACCCGCCTGGGTCAGCGCCTGATCAAGGCCCTGGACCCGGTCACTGTCGATGGCTTCGTGTTTCGCGTCGACATGCGCCTGCGCCCTTACGGGTCATCCGGTGCACTGGTGCTCAGCTTCAACGCGCTGGAACAGTATTACCAGGACCAGGGCCGCGACTGGGAACGCTATGCCATGATCAAGGCACGGGTAGTGGCAGGCGATCAGGCCGCCGGCGCCCAGTTGCAAGACATGCTGCGCCCGTTCGTCTACCGGCGGTACCTGGATTTCTCAGCCATCGAAGCCCTGCGCACCATGAAGCAGCTGATTCAGCAGGAAGTGCGGCGCAAGGGCATGGCGGACAACATCAAGCTGGGTGCAGGCGGCATTCGCGAAGTGGAGTTCATCGCCCAGGCCTTCCAGCTGATTCACGGCGGTCGCGACCTCAGCTTGCAGCAGCGGCCTCTGCTCAAGGTGCTGGCTACCCTGGAAGGCCAAGGCTACCTGCCCCCTGCCGTAGTCACCGAGCTGCGGGAGGGTTATGCATTCTTGCGCTACACCGAGCACGCCATCCAGGCCATTGCCGACCGCCAGACGCAGATGTTGCCGGAGAACGAAACCGATCAGGCCCGTGTCGCCTACATGCTGGGCTACGCCGACTGGCAAGCCTTCGAGGCTCAACTTGGCCAGTGGCGTGAGCGCATTGACTGGCATTTCCGGCAGGTCATCGCCGACCCCGACGAAGACGAAAGCGAAAGCGAGTTGGTGGTCGGCGGTGAATGGTCGCCGTTATGGGAGCAGGCCCAGGATGAAGAGGCTGCTGGCCGTCAGCTGGAGGAGGCCGGCTTCAAGCTGCCGGGCGAGGCCTTGCGGCGCCTGGCAGCTCTGCGTGCCAGCCCGCAGCTGCGTTCGATGCAGCGCCTTGGGCGCGAGCGGCTGGACGCCTTCATTCCGCGATTGCTGGCCCAGGCGGTCGAGCACGAGAACCCCGACCTGGTGCTTGAGCGAGTACTGCCGCTGGTCGAGGCCGTGGCCCGGCGCTCTGCCTACCTGGTATTGCTCACCGAGAACCCCGGTGCCCTGCGCCGTCTGCTGACCCTGTGCGCAGCCAGTCCATGGATTGCCGAGCAGATCGCACGCTACCCGTTGTTGCTCGATGAGTTGCTCAATGAAGGCCGCCTGTTCAGCCCGCCCCTGGCACCGGAGCTGGCCAGCGAATTGCGCGAGCGCCTCACGCGCATTCCGGAAGATGACCTGGAACAACAAATGGAGGCGCTGCGTCATTTCAAGCTGGCGCATAGCTTGCGCGTGGCCGCCTCGGAAATCAGTGGCAACCTGCCGTTGATGAAGGTCAGCGACTACCTGACGTGGCTGGCCGAGGCCATCCTCGACCAGGTGCTTGCCCTGGCCTGGCGCCAGACCGTTGCCCGCCACGGTCAGCCGATGGGCAGCGACGGCATACCCTGCGACCCGGGTTTCGTCATCATCGGCTACGGCAAGGTTGGCGGCCTGGAGACGGGACACGGGTCGGACCTGGACCTGGTGTTCATCCATGATGGCGACCCCCAGGCCGAAACCGACGGCGCCAAGCCTATCGACGGTGCCCAGTTCTTCACGCGGCTGGGGCAGCGCATCATTCACCTGCTGACCACCCAGACCAACTCGGGCCAGCTGTATGACGTGGACATGCGTCTACGGCCCTCAGGCGCCGCGGGCCTGTTGGTCAGCTCGCTGGGCGCATTCGAGCGCTACCAGCAAAGCGAGGCCTGGACCTGGGAGCACCAGGCACTGGTCCGTGCCCGCGTGCTGGTGGGCTGCCCGCGGGTTGGACAGGCGTTCGAGAGAGTACGGGCGCAGGTGCTGGGACAACCCCGCGACCTTGAGAAGCTGCGTATCGAAGTCAGTGAAATGCGCGCCAAGATGCGCGCCAGCCTGGGCACGAAGGCCACGGTCGCCGGCACCGCACCCAACGCCTTCGAGCCGGGTATGCCCTTTGACATCAAGCAGGATGCGGGCGGTATCGTCGATATCGAATTTATGGTGCAATACGCCGCTTTGGCCTGGTCCCATGACCACACGGGCCTGGTTCGATGGACCGATAACATCCGTATTCTTGAAGAGCTGGAGCAAGTGGGGCTGATGCCTGCCGCCGACGCGGTGTTGCTGCGCGAGGTGTACAAGGCATTTCGCTCGGCCTCTCACCGCCAGGCGCTGCAGAAGCAGGCCGGGGTGATCGATGCTGCGCAGTTTGCCGATGAGCGCCGCCAGGTGCGGCGTATCTGGAGCGAGCTCGGCCTGAGCTGAGCCCAGTCGAGGCGGCTCCTCAGGGTGAGGATCCGCCGCGATTGAGGCGTGAAGCAGCCCCGGTGTTACACTGTCGGCCACATAGCCTGAATATAAAGAGGGGAGGCCGGGCTGAATTGCAGCCTGTCGCCTCCCCGAGCGTTTCTGGACCTAGCATGAGAATACTGATCATTGGCCCCAGCTGGGTCGGCGACATGGTGATGGCGCAGACCTTGTTCCAGTGCCTGAAACAGCAGCACCCCGACTGCGTGATCGATGTGCTGGCCCCCGAATGGAGCCGGCCAATCCTTGAGCGCATGCCCGAGGTGCGCCAGGCCTTGAGCTTCCCGCTCGGCCACGGTGCGCTGGAGCTGGCCACACGGCGGCGCATCGGCAAGTCGCTCAGCGGTCAGTACGACCAGGCCATCTTGTTGCCCAATTCGCTGAAATCGGCGCTGGTACCGTTCTTTGCCGGTATCCCCAAACGCACCGGCTGGCGTGGCGAAATGCGTTTCGGTTTGCTCAACGATGTCCGCAAGCTGGACAAAGCGCGTTACCCGTTGATGATCGAGCGCTTCATGGCCTTGGCCTATGCCCCCGGTGCCGAGCTGCCAAAGCCCTACCCCCAGCCCAGCCTGCAGATCGAGCCACACAGCCGTGAAGCGGCGCTGACCAAGTTCGGCCTGGAGCTGGACCGTCCGGTGCTGGCGCTATGCCCAGGCGCTGAATTCGGCGAAGCCAAGCGCTGGCCGGCCGAGCACTATGCCGCCGTGGCCGATGCCATGATCCGCCAGGGGTGGCAGGTCTGGCTGTTCGGTTCGAAAAGCGATCACCCAGTGGGTGAGCAGATCCGCGAACGGCTGATCCCTGGGCTACGCGAAGAGTCCGTGAACCTGGCCGGTGAAACCTCCCTGGCCGAGGCGATCGACCTGATGTCCTGCGCAGACGCCGTGGTCTCTAACGATTCTGGCTTGATGCATGTTGCGGCGGCGCTCAATCGCCCGCTGGTCGCCGTGTACGGCTCCACATCGCCTGGTTTCACACCGCCGCTGGCCAGCCAGGTCGAGGTGGTGCGCCTGGGCATCGAATGCAGCCCGTGTTTCGATCGCACCTGCCGCTTCGGTCACTACAACTGCCTGCGTCTGCTCGAACCCGGTCAGGTCATCGCCGCGCTGACCCGCCTGGGCGGTGCGAACATCATCGACGTGCTGACCGAGGTCGACTAAGTGCGGGTACTGATCATCAAGACGTCCTCGCTGGGTGATGTGATCCACACGCTGCCAGCGCTCACCGATGCAGCCCATGCCATCCCCGGCATCCGCTTCGACTGGGTCGTCGAGGAAGGTTTCGCAGAGATACCCAGCTGGCATCCGGCGGTCGATCAGGTCATTCCGGTGGCCATCCGTCGCTGGCGCAAGCACCTCTGGCAGACCGTTCGCAGCGGCGAGTGGAAGGCCTTCAAGCAGCGCCTGCGCGAGCGCCAATACGACCTGGTGATCGATGCCCAGGGCCTGGTCAAGTCAGCATGGCTGACACGCTACGTGAAGGCACCGGTCGCAGGCCTGGACCGGTATTCGGCCCGTGAAGGCTGGGCCAGCCGCTTCTACGACCGACGCCTGTCGGTCGCGGTCGGCCAGCATGCCGTCGAGCGTGTGCGCCAGTTGTTCGCCATGGCACTGGCCTATGACCTGCCCGAGGGCATCGGCCGTTACGGCCTGGACCTTGAACGCTTGCAGTTGCCGCCGGCAGCGCCCTACGTGGTTTTCCTGCACGGTACCACCTGGGCCACCAAGCACTGGCCCGAGGCCTACTGGCGCGAGCTGGCCGAGCGCATGGGCCGGCGCAGGCTGGAAGTGCGCCTGCCCTGGGGCAACCCGGCCGAGAAGGCCAGGGCCGAGCGCATTGCCCAAGGCTTGAACCATTGCCAAGTGCTGCCCAAATTGAATCTGGCTGGCGTCGCAAGGGTGCTGGCCGCTGCAAAGGCCTGCGTCGCCGTCGATACCGGCCTGGGCCACTTGGCCGCAGCCCTCGATGTACCGACGCTTTCGCTGTTCGGCCCGACCAACCCGGGCCTGACCGGCGCCTATGGACGGACCCAGATCCACCAGGCCAGTGACTGGCCGTGCGCACCCTGCTTGCAGAAGAAGTGCACCTACAAACCGAGCGCCGAAGACCTGCGCCGGTACGATCTGAACCGCGAGTGGCCATTGTGCTTCACTCGCCTGAATCCCGAGCATGTAGCGAGCCGCCTGAGCGCGCTGCTGCTGGCTGAGGATGTCCGTTGATGCAACTGGCTTTCGTACTTTACAAATACTTCCCCTTTGGCGGCCTGCAGCGCGATTTCATGCGCATAGCCCTGGAATGCCAGCAGCGCGGCCACCAGATCCGGGTCTACACGTTGATCTGGGAGGGCGACATTCCGCCAGGTTTCGAAGTGCTGGTGGCGCCGGTCAAGGCGATCTTCAATCACCGGCGCAATGAGAAACTCACCGCCTGGATGCAGGCCGACCTGGCCAAGCGTCCGGTGGACCGGCTCATCGGTTTCAACAAGATGCCTGGGCTGGATGTGTACTACGCCGCCGACGGCTGCTTCGAGGACAAGGCGCAGAACCTGCGCAGCGACCTGTACAGGCGCTGGGGCCGCTACCGGCATTTCGCCGAATACGAGCGGGCGGTGTTCGCCAAGGAGGCCGGTACCGAGATCCTGATGATCTCCGAGGTGCAGCAGCCGCTGTTCATCAAGCACTACGGCACGCCGGTCGAGCGTTTTCACCTGCTGCCGCCGGGCATCTCCCAGGATCGTCGTGCACCGCCCAACGCCGCTGAAATCCGTGCCGACCTGCGCAGGGAGTTCGATCTGGCCGAGGATGCGTTGCTGATCGTGCAGATCGGTTCAGGGTTCAAGACCAAGGGCGTGGACCGCAGCCTCAAGGCGTTGGCGGCATTGCCCACGGCCTTGCGCAAGCGTACCCGATTGCTGGTGATCGGTCAGGATGACCCCAAGGTCTTCCAGTTGCAGAGCGCGACGCTGGGCCTGGGCGACGAGGTGCAGTTTCTCAAGGGGCGCAGCGATATCCCGCGCTTCCTGCTGGGCGCCGACCTGCTGATCCACCCGGCCTACAACGAGAACACCGGTACCGTGCTGCTCGAAGCCCTGGTCGCGGGCTTGCCGGTGCTGGTGTCGCGCGTGTGCGGCTATGCCCACTACATCGCCGAGGCCGACTGCGGTCTGGTGCTGGACGAGCCGTTCGAGCAGGAGCAGCTCAACCGCTACCTGCAGCGTATGCTCGATGACCCCGCGGCGCGGGCCGACTGGTCGCGCAACGGCCTGGCGTATGCCGATACGGCCGACCTTTACAGCATGCCGCAGCATGCCGCCGATGTGATCCTAGGGCAGGAGGGGGCATGAAGTTGATCGTGGCAGAGCCCTTCAAGCGGCTTTGGGCGGGGCGCGATGCCTTCGAGGCGGTAGAAGCGCTGCAAGGCGAAGTCTATCGGGAACTTGAAGGGCGCCGTACCCTGCGTACGGAGGTCGCCGGCGAAGGCTTCTTCGTGAAGATCCATCGTGGCATCGGCTGGGGCGAGATCTTCAAGAACCTGCTCACGGCCAAGTTGCCGGTACTGGGCGCCGGCCAGGAGTGGCAAGCCATCGAGCGCCTGCATCAGGTCGGCGTGCCAACCATGACGGCCGTGGCCTTCGGTGAGCGGGGCGGCAACCCGGCCACCCAGCACTCCTTCATCATCACCGAGGAACTGGCGCCGACCGTCAGCCTGGAAGACTTCAGCATCGACTGGCTCCGGCAGCCGCCTGCGCCACGCCTCAAGCGTGCCCTGATCGCGCGCGTGGCCGAGATGACCGGTGGCATGCACCGTGCCGGCGTCAACCACCGGGACTGCTACATCTGTCACTTCCTGCTGCACACCGACCGGCCCGTGACGGCCGATGATTTCAAGCTGTCGGTGATCGACCTGCACCGCGCCCAGACACGCCCCGCCATTAGCCGCCGCTGGCGTAACAAGGACCTGGCCGCCCTGTACTTCTCAGCCCTGGACATTGGCCTGACCCAACGCGACAAGCTGCGTTTTCTGCGCAGCTACTTCCAGCGCCCGCTGCGTCAGGTCATGAAGGACGAAGCTGCACTGCTCGCCTGGCTTGAGCGCAAGGCGCAGAAACTCTACGACCGTAAACAACGCTATGGGGATGCACTCTGATGGCCAGTTGGACACTGGCGCCAGGTTACGAGCACCTGGCGAAGGATTTTGGCAGCCTCGAGGCGGTATTCGCCGTTCAGGGCGAACGCCTGACCCGTGATCCGCTCAGCGAAGTGGTGCGTGTCGAGCGTGAAGGCGTCAACTATTACGTCAAGCGCTACACCGGCGCTGGCAAGCACATGCGCCGCTACCTGGGCCGCCCACGTATCAAGGCCGAATGGCAGAACCTCAAGCAGTTCGCCAAGTGGGGCATTCCCACGGCCGAGGTGGTCGCCTGGGGGCTCGAACGCAATGGCCTGGCGTTCGGCCGTGGCGCGATGATTACCCGCGAGCTGCCCAACACCGAGGACCTCTCGGCGCTGGCCGAGCGCAACGATGCCCGCCTGGCCGATCGCGCCTGGGTGGACCACATCAGCCGCCAGCTGGCACGCCATACCCGGGTCATGCACGAGCACCGCTTCGCCCATAACGATCTGAAGTGGCGCAACCTGCTGGTCGATGACCAAGGGACGCTGTTCTTCATCGACTGCCCCACAGGTGATTTCTGGCGTGGGTTCATGTGGCGCCATCGCCTGATCAAGGACCTGGCCTGCCTGGACAAGGTCGCCAAGTACCACCTTTCGGCAACCCAGCGCCTGCGCTTTTACTTGCAGTACCGAGGCCGCGACCGGCTGAACGCCCGGGACAAGAAGCGCATTCGTCAGGTGCTGGGCTTTTTCGAGGGAAGGGAATGACCGACTATATGGCCAGTGCAGACCGTGCCTTGCTCCAGCGCCATGGCCTGGACGACTTCGAGGCGCTGTGGGCACTCGAACTCGACGCGGTGGACGAGCCCAATACCGGCCGCGGCGGTTGGAGCAGCGTTTACCGCCTGGAACTCGAGGGCAAGGGCTATTACCTCAAGCGCCAGAGCGACTACCTTACCCGCAGCCTGCACAAGCCCCTTGGCGAGCCGACCTTCGCCCGCGAATTTCGCAATATCGTTCGCTACCAGAAGCTGCACATCCCTGCGTTGGAAGCCGTGTTCTACGGCGAGCGCAAGCAAGGTGGCCAGCATCGAGCCCTGTTGATGACCCGCGCGCTGGACGGCTGGCACGACCTCGACAGCCAGTTGCTGCAATGGCCCGAACTCGATGCATCGGTGCGCATTGGCATGCTCCAGGCCTGCGGCCAGTTGGCGCGCACGCTGCACGGTGCTGGGCAGGTGCATGGTTGCTTCTATCCCAAGCACATTTTTCTGCGTAAGCGCAGAGAAGGCTGGGACGCGCAGTTGATCGACCTGGAGAAAACCCGTCCCTTGCTCTTTGGCATGCGTGACCGCCTCAAGGACCTCGAGCCCTTGCTGCGCCGGGCGCCGGTATGGAGTGACGGCGAGATACGTACATTGCTGGCAGCCTACCTCGCACAACCCATCGACAGCACGCTGGTCGAAACCTGGGTCAACCGCCTGGTACAACGCCGTCATCATAAGGAGGCTCGCTGATGCAGCTTTCCGAGCTGAAGGAAACAGGTCGCAGCCCATCGCTGCCGCTTGCCGTCAACCTCGCCGATGCCGCCGGTAGCGCTGAGCTGCAATTGCTCAGCCTGCTGCGCGTGCTGCCGGGCCAGCGTTACGTGGGGGCCGGGGTTTGGCGTGGCAGGCCGGTCCTGGCCAAGTTGCTGGTGGGCAGCAATGCCGCGCGTCACTTCCAGCGTGAGCTGCAAGGGGTAAAGCTGCTCGCGGCGCAGGGGCTGACCACGCCGGTACTGCTCGCCGATGGCCTGGTGGAAGGCGAGGGCGGCTGGCTGTTGTTCGAGTACCTCGATGGCGCCCAAAGCCTGGCCGATGCCTGGTCCGTGGTCGAGCACCTGCCTGTGCTTGCCGACGAGCAGCAGCAGGTGCTGGGCGAGGCCCTGGCGGCTGTGGCGCAGATGCACCGCCGGGGGCTGTGGCAGGAAGACCTGCACTTGGACAACCTGCTGCGTCATGCAGGCAAGCTGTACCTGATCGATGGGGCCGGTATCAAGGCTGAAACGCCAGGCCAGCAGCTTTCGCGTCCTCGCGTACTGGAAAACCTGGGTGTGTTCTTCGCGCAGCTACCCAAGCGGCTGGAGCCGTTCACCGAAGAGCTGCTGGTGCATTACCTGTTGGCCAATGCCGAGCACGCATTGCCCATGGAGGCCTTGCAGAAGCAAATAGACAAAGTCCGCGCCTGGCGCCAACGCGACTTCCTGGACAAGGCCGGCCGCGATTGTAGCCTGTTCAGTGTCGAGCGCAGCCTGACCGCCCTGCGGGCGGTGGTCCGTAGCGAGGCCCAGGCCCTGTTGCCAGTGCTTGAACAGGCGGATGCGCTGATCGATCGTGGGCACCTGTACAAGACTGGCGGCGCGGCCAGCGTGGCACGGGTCGAGGTGGATGGCCGCAAACGGGTCATCAAACGCTACAACATCAAGAACACTGTCCACTGGCTCAAGCGCTTCTGGCGACCGAGCAGGGCCTGGCACTCATGGATCGAAGGGCATCGCCTGTCATTTCTCGACATCGCTACCCCGCGCCCACTGGCGGTGCTGGAGCAGCGAGTGCTGGGATTGCGCACGCGTGCCTACCTGGTCACCGACTACATCGACGGCCCCGACCTCATCGAATGCTTTGCCCCCTTCGTCGAGCAGGGCGATGCGCCGGCCGAACAGGTGGAGGCCCTGGTGCAGCTCATGCAACAGCTGATCCGCGAGCGCATCAGCCACGGTGACTTCAAGGGCCACAACCTGTTTTGGGATCAGGGTCGGTGGTCGCTGATCGACTTGGACGCCGTGTGCCAGCACAGCAGCCAGGGCAGCTTCGCGCCGGCCTTCGCTCGGGACCGGGCGCGGCTGCTGCGCAACTGGCCGGCTGAAAGTGCCTTGCACCAACGGCTGGATCAGGTGCTGCCCACGTTGGCGGCATAAGCGGCAGGCAGAGCCAGCCAGTCGCTGCTTCGCCCCGGTTGGCGCACACGTATACGCCACTGGCCGTCGCGCCAGCGCAGGATTGCCCAGGCGGTGGTGGTCGCGGCAGGCTGTCCGGGTATCAGCAGATGGTAGTGATCGGCTAGCAGGTGGGCACGCACGGGCAAGGCATGGCCACCGGCGAGCAAGTAGGGTTGGCCATCGCTCTCGTACAGTTCACTCGCCCCTTCCAGTGGTACCCCATCCGGGGTCGCGGGAAGCTGGCAGTGTTCCAGCAATGCGGTGAGGTCTGGCAGGCCGTCGTGCCACAGGACGGGTGAGTCGACGATCCACTCGCCTTCAGCGCTCCGTCTGACCGCCACCTTGCTGTAGGCATCGGGTTGCCTGGGATCGATGGCGCGCCAGCGATAACCGTCGAACGCCACCTGGTAGTACCGGCCTTGCTTGTCCTGGATGTAGTAGAGAGCCAGCCCTGCACGTTCGGATGGCTTTTCATACACGCCTTCGCTATGGATACCATCGATTCGGTAACGCAACTTGGCGGTGTCCGGGCGTACCTGGAAGGTAGGTGGTAGCATCAATGGCGGAGTAGGAGGCATGGCGCGAATGGCGCGCCTGATCACTGTCGTGCCGCCGATGCTGTTGATGCCATCGTTCATATGGGTAAAAGCCTCCACCATATGCTTGAGCACGCCTACCTGATCCTCCTTTTCCAGTGCTTCAAGGCTGTCCAGTACGCTCAGCACAGCGCGGGCGAATGCCAGCGGCGCCAGGGCACGCACCGGAATCACGAAGCTGATCAAATCGAGCATGATCCACAACGCATGCAGGCTGGCCTCTCCCAGCAGCTCCAGCTTGGTGTTAGTGCTGGCATCGACCGCCGATATGAATGCGCGAACCTCTGCCAGGTAACAGGCGTGCAGAAAATTGCCGGAGATGACCGGACGACTCAGCCGTGGAGCGAGCCCGCCTTTGCTCAGCAGGCGCTCGACGGTTTTGCGCCGGGCCAGGGGCATGCGGTCCATCACGTAAGTGCGTAGATCCGGGCTGGCGCGAAGCGATCGGAGCAGCGCACGCGCATTGGCGTATTCGCGCCATGGCCTGCGATCAGGTGCATCTGGTGCATACACCAGAAAGCGCTGCATTTGCGGTGTTTCAGGCGTGATCAGCAGTACCCCCTGTACGGTATGCCCGGCAATCAACAGCTGCCGGACACTCAGGCGATTGTCTTGCACCAGGGGGCGCCAGTCGCTGTCGGGGTAGTTGAGTATGGCCTTGCTCCAGCGATAGCCCTGTTCGAGCGGGTCGGGTATGAAGTGGCCGGCATAGCGGGCCTTGGCGGCTTCTGCCCGCATGCGAGCACAGTTGATTCGCGCATGTGCATCCCGTCGCCACTGGCCTTGCGCCAAGTCGATCAGATGGCTGCGCAGGAAACGCGAATAGCTGTCGCCAACATTGAGTTCACGGACCATCTGCCGAGCCTGCGCAGGGGACAAGCCTTGAATGTTCGTCTCGTCCTTATGGTGGACGCGAGCGGTTAGCCAATAGTCCAGGTCTAGCAAGCCCACGTTCAGCAACGCCAACTGATCCAGGCTGTAGGTTTGCCTGACCAACTCCACGGTGTTCCCTGTCTGCGGTCGGCTAGCGATGGGTATATAGCTGCTGGGCTGACCTGGAGGCATCACCGGGCCGGTCTGACGGGCAATGGTGACACTGATGAAGATCTGCTCCGGTGCCAGATCCAGTTGGTGGTCCAATCTCAGGCGCTCGCTGAGACGGGCACGGGTCCACTGTAGCAGGCTGTTGCGTTCGGTGAACTGTTCAAGCGTAGGAATGCCCGGCGCTGCGGCCTGATCGATGGCCACGATCAGCTCTTGCATCGTCTGCATGATATGCGTGAGCCCTGGGATAGAGGTCTTCTTGAGCCACGCAGGAGCATGCTTTTCAAGCAGCAGGCCATAACGCGTCGGCATCGCTGCCTTGCTGGTCACCCAGGGTAGCAGGTCTGCGGCCTTGGTCAGGCGCTCGGCAAAACCCGGTTGATCCATGGGTTGGCTACTCCATGCCTCGTTCAATCGCCCATGCTGGGCATCGATCAAGGCCTGGATCTGGACTTCCACAAGATCGTCGGGCAGCCAGTCGTAACGCAGTCGCTGTGCGTTATGGGCGCGGTCGGCATCACCCAGCGCCAGCAGCGTGAGCATCGGCTGACTTTGCAGGGGATCATCCAGCCGCTCGCACAGTTCCAGGTGCAGGCTCTGAACATCGGCGAACGCTTCGATGCCGTGGGAGAGGCTGCATAACAAGGCTGGGCCGCTGCCCGCATCGCCCGTCATCATCTGCCCCTCGACACCGCCTTGTACAAGCAGTACGGCGCCTGGCAAGTAGGCCCTCCAGTTGGGTCGTGAGCAGTCGAGCAGCAGGCGATAGAGCTGTGGACGCTTGGACGCCTCGATGCCTTGGCGAGCCCAGGACATGGGGTGGTCAAGGCACGTCTGTAACAGCGATGCCGCCACAGGCTCCAGTGTTGCGTCAGTGATGCGCAGGTCCATTTCGGCCTGAAGCTGTTGTCGCCGAAGCGCAATGAGCCGAGTACGGCGGTTATTGCCTGTTGCGTCCGGCAGGTTCCAGTAGTCTGCAAGCGCGCCGAAGAACTGTTGCCGGCCCGCCACCGGTGGAAGCTGCAAGTCTGGTGAGGGCAGGGGGGACAACAGGGCAGTGATTGCCGCGTCGAATGACTCGAAATGTTGCAAGGGTGAGACGGATGGCATGATGCGAGCTCCTTTAGAGAGATCGCGAGCCTGGGCGATATGGCAGGGGCATGCGTGCTAACCCGCTACTGCCATTACGCAGTAAGGCGCGGCTGCCAGACCACGCCCCCGTTGCCTATAGGCCGTGGCGCTGGGCCATCCGGCGTCGCCAGTTGTGTAGGCATTGCTCAAGTTGCGCCGGGCTCTGGATGTGCTGGCGGCGCGCCTGGCTCAGCAGAATCAACGCCAGCTCGGCGGTCACCTGTGCGTCGGCGCTGGCGTGATGACGCGCCTGTACCTGCAGCCCGAAACGCGCCACCCAGTCATCGAGCCCGGCCTCTCGCAACACCGTGTCGGGATTGAGCATGGGTGCCATCTCGGCCACATCTAGGAAGGGTATTTGCAGACGATAACCCAGGCTCTGTTTGAGGGCCCGTGCAAGCATGCGTTCGTCGAATGGCGCGTGGAATGCCAGTACCGGGCTGGTGCCAATGAACTCGAGCAGGTCAAGCAGTGCGTGCCCTGGGTCGCACCCCGCTGCCAGAGCGCTTGGGCCCAGGCCGTGTATCAGGACGCTGGGGTTGGTTTTCTGCTCAGGTCGGTACAGGGTTTGTTCGAACTGCTGCGAGAAGTCCAGCGCCCCGTCCTCGATAGCCACTGCGCCTATGGACAGCACTTGATCGCGGTTGGTGTTCAGGCCGCTAGTTTCCAGGTCAAGCACCACCCAGCGCTGCTCGCGCAGGGTGCAGGTGCCAAGCGCAGTGGGTGCAGGCAAGGCCGCCAGGCGTTCACGCTGCGAAAGCGCAAGCTGCGGAGCATGGGGACGCAGCCATGCGAACAAGCTCACAGCTGGTACCGCATGGCCAGGCTGCTCTGCAACCGCTGAGCTTGGCGCAGGGACTCGCGCAAGATGCGCCGGTCCAGGTGGTTGAGGCTATCTGGGTCCAGGCGGTTGGAGTAGGCCAGGTGCTCGCGTGCCTGGCGTTGATGTTGCTGCATGCGGGTCTGTTGGATGAAATGGTACGCCTCTTCGTACGCGGCGCCGTCCAGTGGGTCGATCACGCCCTTGCCCACCAGTTGGCGAATGCGCTCCAGGGTATTGCAGGCGCCGATCCCGTGAGCCAGCGCCAGCACACGTGCGGCGTCGACGAAGGGCGTCAGGCCCTGAACCTTGAGGTCCAGCGTGCCAGCCTTGTCAGTGCCCTGGCGGGTCAGCACGAAGTCGCGCAGACGGCCCACAGGCGGGCGTTGGCGCAGGGCGTTGTCAGCCAGCATGCGTTGGAAGATACGGTTGTCGGCTATCTGCTTCAGCAATGTGCTGCGCAACGCCTCGCAGGTGTGCTCATCGCCCCAAACCACCCGCAGGTCGAAGTAAATGCTCGAGCCCAGGAGGTTTTCCGGGCTGGCCTCACGCACGAAGCCGGCAAAGCGCCGTGACCACTCACTGTGCGACAGGCACAGCGCAGGGTTGCCGGCCATGACATTGCCCTTGCACAGCGTAAAACCGCACTGCGCCAGGCATTGGTTGATGTACTGCGCCAACGGTAGCAACCGCGCCCGAATGGCCTGGGCTTCGGTGTCATCGGCCGCGTCGAAAAGAATGCCGTTGTCCTGGTCGGTGTGCAGGGTCTGCTCGCGCCGCCCCTCACTGCCAAAACAGAGCCAACTGAACGGCACCCCCGGATCGCCACGCTCTGCCAGCGCCAGTTCGATGACTCGGCACACCGTGTGGTCGTTGAGCAAGGTGATGATTTGGGTGATCTGTGTAGAGGAAGCACCGTGTGCGAGCATGCGCTCGACCAACTGGCTGATTTCGCCTCGCAGGGAAACGAGGGTGTCCAGGCGCGGTGCATGACGAATGGTGCGTGCCAAGTGAACAAGGTCTACCCGCTGCAGGGAAAACAGATCGCGCTCGGACACCACCCCACATAATCGCCGGTTCTCCACCAGGCAGACGTGCGCGATGTGCCGCTCGGTCATTGCCATGGCGGCATCGAAGGCACTTGCCTGGGGGCTCAGGTAGAACGGTGCGGCGGTCATGTGCCGCGCCACGGGTGCACCCAGGTCGGCATCGGCTGCGGCCACCACCTGGCGCAGGTCGCGCAAGGTGAAAATGCCCGTGGGCTGGCGCTGCCCATCGACGATCACGATCGAGCCAACCTGCTGCTCATGCATCAGCCTTACGGCTTCGCGCAGCGGAGTCTCAGGGGCGCAGACCACGGGATGACGCATGGCCAGTTCGCCCAGCGGTGTATTGAGGGAATATTGGGTGCCCAGGGTCTGCACCGCCTGCTGACGGACTTGTTGGTTGACTTGGTCCAGCAGGCTGCTGACCCCTCGCAAGGCGAAATCGCGGAACACCTCGGAGAGGGAAAAGACGCGGATGAATGCCGCTTTGTTCAGTTGCAGGCAGAAGGTGTCGTCACCGGCCAGGTGCTCCGTACGCGTGGCTCGCTCGCCGAGCAGGGCCGCCAATGGAAAACACTCGCCATGGGTAATCTCGAACGTGGTCTCAACCCCCGGTTTGACCAGGTGCTGCCGTTCACCGACGACGCGGCCCTGCTTGACGATGTAGAAATGCTCAACCGGCCCGTCGCTTGGCTTGATGATGCTTTCGCCGCTGGCGTAGAAGCGCAGCTGGCACTGCTCGACCAGATAGGCCAGATGGCTCTGCTCCATCTGATTGAAGGGTGCAAAGCGTTGGAGGAATTGCAGGGTGCCCTGAATGTTCTGCAGCACCGCAGTTCTACCCGCTTGCTGGTAGGCGTCTTTTTTGCTCATCGACCTGACCGTATCGCTACGCCGAACTATATATATCTATCTATAGGGCCGGCTTTGTTGTTTTCGGCGTTCATGGTCGGCCTGCAGGGGCGTGGTGCCCATTGGACGTAAGTCTAGGGCGCGACCACGTCAATAATCCGACGAAAGGTAAATCGGGTGTCGGAAAATCCGCGGTCCTACCTGTAGAGCGAATGGATACGAGACGACCATGTCTGAGCACACCGACATCTTGAGCGACGCAGAGCGCGCGGCACTGGCTGCTGTGAGCGCGCCACCGCCTGCCCGGCCGGTGGTGCTCGTGGTCGACGACAATCCGGTCAACAGCGAAGCCTTGATGTTGTACCTCAAAAGCAAGGGTATCGACGGCATGACGGCCGATGGCGCCCAGGAGGCGCTGTTCAAGCTTCATTACGAACCTCGAATCGCGCTGATGATCACCGATCTGCGGATGCAGCCCGAGGATGGGCTGTCCCTTATCCACAAGGTGCGCGAGATGCCGGAGGCGGACCGGGCCGCGCTTTCGATCATCGTGGTATCAGGCGATACCGATGTGAAAGAGGCCGTTGATGTCATGCACCTGGGGGTTGTGGACTTTCTGTTGAAGCCCGTGGACCTCACGAAGCTGCTCGAACTGGTGAAGCGCGAACTGAAGATGGCCTGACGCGCAAGCGGGGCCCTAAGGCCCCGCCGATCAACGCTGCAAGCAGCTCACTTTATCCACCGGTCGTTCAAAGTCCGTTGCGTGCCTTGAACTCACGGCGACGGCGATGCAGCACAGGCTCGGTATAGCCGTTGGGTTGCTTGGCGCCTTCGAGTACCAGCTCGACTGCCGCCTGGAAGGCAACGTTGTCGTCGAAGTTGCCCGCCATCGGGCGATACAGCGGGTCGCTGGCGTTCTGCTTGTCGACCACCGCCGCCATGCGCTTGAGGCTTTCGAGCACCTGCTCCTGGCTAACTACGCCATGGCGCAGCCAGTTGGCCAGCAACTGGGCAGAAATGCGCAAGGTGGCACGGTCCTCCATCAGCCCCACGTTGTTGATGTCGGGCACCTTGGAGCAACCCACGCCCTGGTCGATCCAGCGAACCACATAGCCCAGGATGCCCTGGGCATTGTTGTCCAGCTCGTTGCGGATTTCCTCGTCCGACCAGTTGGGGTTGGTCGCCAGCGGAATGGCCAGGATGTCATCGACCGAAGCCGGTGTGCGCGAAGCCAGCTCGCGCTGGCGCGCCTGCACGTCCACCTTGTGGTAATGCAGGGCGTGCAGGGTGGCGGCCGTTGGGGAAGGCACCCACGCGGTATTGGCACCGGCCAGCGGGTGAGCGATCTTCTGCTCCAGCATGGCGGCCATCAGGTCGGGCATGGCCCACATGCCCTTGCCGATCTGCGCACGCCCTTGCAGGCCGGTGGCAAGGCCTACATCGACGTTGTTGTTTTCATAGGCGCCGATCCACTTCTCGTTTTTCATGGCGCCTTTGCGCACGACCGGGCCTGCCTCCATGGAGGTATGGATTTCGTCGCCAGTGCGGTCGAGGAAGCCCGTATTGATGAACACCACGCGCTCGGCAGCGGCCTTGATGCAGGATTTGAGGTTGACCGTTGTGCGGCGCTCCTCGTCCATGATGCCGACTTTGACGGTATTGCGCTTCATGCCCAGCAGGTCTTCGACCCGGCTGAATATCTCGGCGGCGAACGCCACTTCTTCCGGGCCATGCATCTTCGGCTTGACGATGTACACACTGCCGGTACGGGTGTTGCGACGGCTGGTGGTGCCGTTGAGGTTGTGCAGCGCCATGAGGTTGGTGAACAGACCGTCCTGGATACCTTCCGGGACTTCGTTGCCTTGGGCGTCGAGGATGGCCGGGTTGGTCATCAGGTGACCCACGTTGCGCACGAACAGCAGCGAGCGACCATGCAGGGTGACGCTGCCCCCGTTGGGCGCTGCGTACTCGCGATCAGGGTTCATGGTGCGGGTGAACGTCTTGCCGCCTTTGCTGACGCTTTCGGCCAGGTCACCTTTCATCAGCCCCAGCCAATTGCGATACACGATTACCTTGTCGTCGGCGTCGACGGCCGCCACGGAGTCTTCGCAGTCCATGATGGTGGTCAGTGCCGATTCCATCAGGATGTCCTTGACGCCTGCGGCATCTGTGCTGCCCACCGGGGTACTGGCATCGATCTGGATTTCGAAGTGCAGGCCGTTGTGCTTGAGCAACACAGCGGTCGGGGCGTTGCTGTCGCCGTGGAACCCAACCAGTTGGGCATCGTCGCGCAGGCCGGTGTTGCTACCGCCTTTGAGGGTGACGACCAATTGGCCGGCCTCGATGCGATAAGCCGTGGAATCGACGTGCGAACCTGCCGCCAGCGGTGCCGCTTCATCGAGGAAGGCACGGGCGAAAGCGATCACTTTGTCGCCACGTACCTTGTTGTAGCCTTGCCCCTTTTCGGCACCGCCTTCGTCGCTGATCGCGTCGGTGCCGTAGAGCGCGTCGTACAGCGAGCCCCAGCGGGCATTGGCGGCGTTCAGGGCAAAGCGTGCGTTCATGACCGGTACCACCAACTGCGGACCGGCCGTGTGGGCGATTTCTTCGTCCACATTTTGCGTGGTGGCCTGGAAATCGTCGGCTTGTGGCAGCAGGTAACCGATTTCCTGAAGGAAAGCCTTGTAAGCCGGGGCGTCGTGGGCCTGGCCTTTGCGGGCCTGATGCCAGGCGTCGATCTGGGCTTGCAGCTCGTCGCGCTTGGCGAGGAGGGCTTTGTTCTTTGGAGCGAGGTCGTTGATGATCTTTTCAGCACCTGCCCAGAACTGCTCGGCGACGATGCCGGTTCCGGGGATGGCTTCGTTGTTCACGAAGTCGTACAGGACCTTGGCGACCTGAAGGCCACCGACTTGAACGTATCCAGTCATTGCTTGCCTCACTCTGCTCAGCTATTTCGCTCTTTTGTATTGAGCCTGTAGCGCTTCTCCTCGCACGGCACCAGTGCATGCCTCCGGTAGGAGCCCGGACGCGGCTGGGTGCGGTTTGCCTGCCTGACGGCAAGCAGCGTGCATTCTTCACAGGCGCCTCGACAGACCTTCAAACGACGTTGTGTAGTCCGCGCCCACGGATACTACATGAAGCAGCCGGCTGGGCACTATCAGACTAAAAGCGGCGTCAGGCGACCTGTTGGTCGCACAGGATCATGCAAGGAAGCGCCATGTTCGCAAAAAAAGGAGTGATTGTTCCAGATAAATCTAAAAACAGTACACGATTTATAAGGCAGATTGCCCTGCGGCAGGTTGACGCGCCATGCCTATACTGTGGCGACACCCTGGCCCCTGCAGGGCCTGAACCCACTCGAGGAACATCCCGTGGAACATCTTGTGCTTACCGTGATCGCCCCGGACAAGGCTGGCCAAGTCGAGCGGATCGCCCAGTGCATCGCTGATTTCGAGGGCAATTGGCTGGAAAGCAGCATGTCGCGCATGGCTGGGCAATTTGCCGGCATCCTGCGGGTAGCAGTGCCGGCGGATCGGTATGACGCGTTGGTAGACGCGCTCGGGGCATTGTCCGCACATGGCATTCGCGTGCAATTGGCAGAAAGTGGCGGCGAGCCTACCCATGCATCCAAACCCTTTGGCATGGACCTGGTTGGTAACGACCGGCCAGGGATCGTGCGCGATATCACCCGTGTGCTGGCCGAGCTGAACGTGAACGTCGAACGGATCGCCACGCAGGTACGTCCGGCACCGATGAGCAACGAACCGCTGTTCCATGCCGAGGCCCTTCTGGCATTGCCCGCGTCCCTCCCTCTTGAGCAACTGCAGCAACGTCTGGAGGCCCTGGCCGATGACTTGATGGTGGAGTTGCGATTGCGCGCGGAGGAATGAAAGCGGCTCACCACTGCCGTAAACCCTCGCGGAGGTTATCCCGATTTTGAGGGGACGGCCTTGTGGATAAGCTGGGGCTATCGCGCCCGAGCGCCCGGCTTGCAAGGGCTGCGAAGATTTGATCGAAAATTGATCAATGCAGAGGGGGTTGTTCACAAACGACGGGGAAGAGGGTGTGGATAAGCTCTGGAGATGTCTCTGCAGCCCTTGGAAATCAAGGTATACAGAGACATGATCGTTTTTTGATCAGCGGCTTTTACGCAAACTCCACCACGCATCGACGCTGTACAGCGCCAGCCCCGCCCAGATGAACATGAATGCCGTGAGCGTGCTTGGGGACAGATGCTCGTCGAACAGCCATATGGCCTGGAGCAAGACCAGCGTTGGTGCCAGGTACTGCAGAAAGCCCAGCGTGGTGTAAGGCAGGTGCCGTGCGGCAGCGTTGAAACACACCAGCGGCACCAGCGTCACAGGGCCTGCAGCCATGAGCCACAAGGCCTCGCTTGTGGTGTAGAACGTGCCTTGCGCGCTCATGGCGGCAGGGTGCAGCAGCAGCCAGCCAAGCGCCAGCGGTACCAGCATCCAGGTCTCGACCACCAGCCCGGGCAGGGCCGCCACGGGGGCTTGTTTGCGAATCAGCCCGTAAAACCCGAAGGTCAGCGCCAGTGCCAAGGATACCCAGGGCAAGCTGCCCACTTGCCAGACCTGTTGCATCACGCCGAGCGCGGCCAGGCCGACCGCCAGCCACTGCAGGCGGCGCAGTCGCTCGCCGAGGATGAGCATGCCGAGCAGGACGTTGATCAGCGGGTTGATGTAGTAGCCAAGGCTGGCCTCGAGCATGCGTCCATTGTTCACCGACCAGACATACGTCAGCCAATTGGCTGCGATCAATGTGCCGCTCAACGCCAGGATGGCCAGGCGCCGCGGGTTGTCGCGCAGGTCACGCCACCAGCCGGGGTGCTTCCAGAAGGCGAGCAGTACCGAGCCGAACAGTGCTGACCACAGCACACGGTGGACGATGATCTCCACGGCGGGCACGCTCTGGATGGCTTTGAAGTACAGGGGGAACAGGCCCCAGATGATGTAGGCGCTCAGGCCCAGGAGATACCCGCGACGCGGGTTTGCAGCGTGCATGCAGAGTCCTTGCTTAAGATGCTGATTAACGGCAGTTATTGTAGACAGAGCCGACGGTCGATCTAGAACAACTTGAGTGGGGCCTCATCGAGGGCGGCCATTTGCTCACGCAGCGCCAGAATCTGATCGCCCCAGTACCGCGGCTGACCAAACCAGGGGAAGCTTGGTGGGAATGCCGGGTCATCCCAGCGACGCGCCAGCCAGGCACTGTAGTGCAGTTGACGCAGGGCACGCAGCGGCTCGATCAACGCCAGCTCGCGCGGGTCGAAGTCGTGAAATTCGTTGTAGCCCTCAACCAATTCGGCCAGCTGGCCCTGACGCTCATCCCGATTGCCCGCCAGCAGCATCCACAGGTCCTGCACCGCAGGGCCCATGCGGCAGTCGTCCAGATCAACTACATGGTAGATCTCGTCGCGGTGCATCAGGTTGCCCGGGTGCAGGTCACCGTGCAGGCGGATGGTCTGGTGCGGGGTGCGGGCATAGGCGGCTTCCACGCGTGCCAGCACATCGCGCGCAACCGATTCGAATGCGGGCAGCAATTCTCGGGGAACGAAATCGCCCTTGAGCAGTGTATCCAGCGAGTCATGCCCGAAGTTATCCACAGCCAGCGCCTCCCGGTGTTCGAACGGTCTGCTGGCAGCCACGGCATGCAGACGACCGATCAACTGGCCAAGGCGGTACAGCTGGTCGAGGTTGCCGGGTTCCGGGGCATGGCCACCACGTCGCGGAAACAGCGTAAAGCGAAAGCCACCGTGTTCGAACAGCGTGTTGCCTTGATGCTGCAGGGGCGCTACCACCGGCACTTCGCAGGCGGCCAGTTCGGCCGTGAAGCGGTGCTCCTCGACGATGGCTGCATCGCTCCAGCGTCCGGGCCGGTAGAACTTGGCGATCAAGGGCTGCTCGCCCTCGATACCCACCTGGTAAACGCGGTTTTCATAGCTGTTGAGCGCCAATACCCGCGCATCGCTGAGAAACCCCAGGGATTCCACGGCGTCGAGCACCAAGTCGGGGGTAAGTGTGGCGAACGGGTGGGACATGATGACTCCGGCGGTAGGCAGCGTGGTCCTCATGTTACCGCGTTGGCCAGCCAGGCGCCGCAGGGGACTCGGCCATTTGCCAGGGCCGCGACAGGTCAGGCCGGGATGCCAATCACCACATCAGCGGCAGAGAACTGCACACGCAGAGCGCTACCCACTGTCACCTGGTGCTCTGCCAGCCAGGCCGGTTCGGCGAAGGCGCACAGGATCTGACCATTGCCAAGCGCAAGGCGCACTTCGTGGGGGCCGTCGGTGCCCGTGAGAAGCGCGTCCACGGTCACCTGCAGGCAATTGTGCTGTTGATCCGCCTGGTCGCTGTGGCCCAGCAGGCGCACCCAGCCTGCCTTGAGCAAGGCCACCACCGTCGTGCCCAGGGTTAGCCCCAGGCGCTCGGTGCTGTCGTGGGTGATCAAGGCTTGGATCTGTAACCCCCCACTTAGTGCGAGCCCAACTCGGTCATGCCATCCCACGCGATGCAGGTCGCTGACCTGCCCTTGCAGCTGGTTTCGGGCGCTGGTGCGCAGCATCAGGCGACCGAGCAGGTCAAGGTCGCTCACATCATCGGTGGCTTCGAGTAACTGAGCCTGCAGGGCTTGCAGACGCTGATACAGCCGCAGCACCCGTTCGCCTTCGGCAGACAGGCGTGCCCCCCCGCCACCGCGACCACCAGTGCTGCGCTCCACCAGGGGGCTGCTGGCCAGGTTGTTGAGTTCATCGATGGCATCCCAGGCAGCCTTGTAGCTCATGCCGGCAGCCTTGGCGGCGCGGGTAATGGAACCCTGCTCGGCAATATGCTGCAAGAGGGCCACGCGCTGTGGGCGGCAGGTAATGTGGTGGGTCAGTGGGACAGGTAGGGGCATGGGCATCCGACCGGTTCGGTGATGGGCCAGTGTACGGGGTGGGCGTAGCGTACCACTGCGTCGCCATCACTGGTCTGCAGGCTATGCATGGCCGGGCTTGGGTGTACGTGCCAGGCAATAGACGTCCACACGTGCGGCACCTGCCTTGCGCAGGACCTGTGCAATAGCCTGCGCCGTCGCACCGGTGGTCAGTACATCGTCGACGAGCGCGACATGTTGGCCGTGCAGGCCATCGCACACGGCGAACGCCTGGCGCAGGTTGCGCCATCGAGCCTTGGCGCTCAAATGCTGTTGGGCCGTGGTGTGGCGGGTGCGTACCAGCAGATGTTCGACGCAGGGCACTGCCAATTGCCTGGACCACCAACGCGCCAGCATCGCGGCCTGGTTGAATCCCCGTTCGCGCAGCCGGCGCTGTGCCATGGGTACGGGAACCAGCACGTCGGGACGGGGCAGGTCTTCGGCGTAGTGATGGCTCAATGCATGACCGGCAATCTCAGCCATCAGGCGTCCCAGCGGCCACTGGCGGTTGTGCTTGAATCGACTGATCAGGGTGTCCACCGGAAAGGTGAAATGCCAGGGTGCAAGCACCCGTTCGAATGCTGGCGGCCTGCGGTTGCACTGCCCGCACTCCATGCCTGCCATGGCCAGAGGCAGGGCGCAGCGTATGCAGTGGTCATCATCCAGCCAGGGCAATTGTTGTTCACATGGCTCGCACAGTGCGTAAGGTTGCAACGCAGGTGCACTGCATAAACCACATGTTTGGTTAATTACTGACCATTTGTAAACCAGTCTTTTAAGCTTAAGTTGACAGTTCATGGGCCTTCCCTGACTATTTCGGCTATCCGTGAAGCGCGGGCGTTCTCCTTGCCCGGCGCCTGCTAGAGCCTAAACAAGGAAACGCCGATGAGCGCCAGCACAACTGCAACAACACGTCACGACTGGTCCCTGGCCGAGGTCAAGGCGCTGTTCCAACAGCCGTTCAACGACCTGATCTTCAACGCACAGGCCGTACACCGTGCGCATTTCGATGCCAACCGGGTGCAAGTCTCCACGTTGCTGTCAATCAAGACCGGTGCCTGCCCCGAAGACTGCAAGTACTGCCCGCAGTCCGGCCACTACAACACCGGCCTGGAAAAGCAGAAGCTGATGGAGGTGCATAAGGTGCTCGAGGAGGCCGCGCGCGCCAAGGCGATTGGTTCTACGCGCTTTTGCATGGGCGCTGCGTGGAAGCACCCTTCGGCCAAGGACATGCCCTATGTGCTGGAGATGGTCAAAGGTGTCAAAGCCATGGGCCTGGAAACCTGCATGACCCTCGGCAAGCTCGACCAGGAACAGACCCAGGCGCTGGCCCAGGCGGGCCTGGACTATTACAACCACAACCTCGATACCTCCCCCGAGTTCTACGGCAGCATCATCACCACTCGCACCTACGCCGAGCGCTTGCAGACCCTGGCCTATGTGCGCGATGCCGGCATGAAAATCTGCTCTGGCGGCATCCTCGGCATGGGCGAGACACTCGATGACCGCGCAGGCCTGCTGATCCAACTGGCCAACCTGCCCGAGCATCCGGAGTCCGTGCCGATCAACATGTTGGTCAAGGTGGCCGGTACGCCGCTGGCCGATGAGGCCGACGTCGATCCGTTCGACTTCATCCGCATGCTGGCGGTGGCCCGTATCCTCATGCCCAAGTCGCACGTGCGCCTTTCGGCAGGCCGTGAGCAGATGAACGAACAAATGCAGGCCTTGGCCTTCCTGGCCGGTGCCAACTCGATCTTCTACGGCGAAAAGTTGCTGACAACGGCCAACCCCCAGGCCGACAAGGACATGCAGCTGTTCGCACGCCTGGGGATCCAGCCTGAAGCCCGTGAAGAGCACGCCGACGAAGTGCACCAGGCGGCGATCGAGCAGGCGCTGGTCGAGCAGCGCAACGACGCGTTGTTCTACGACGCAGCGTCGGCCTGACATGGCCTTCGACCTGGCCGCGCGGCTGGCCGAACGGCGCGCGGCGGACCTTTACCGACAGCGCCCCTTGCTGGAAGGCCCACAAGGGCCAAGGCTGGTGGTCGATGGCCAGCCGCTGCTGGCCTTCTGCAGCAACGATTACCTGGGCCTGGCGAATCACCCCGACGTGGTCGCTGCCTGGCAGGCGGGTGCCGATCGCTGGGGTGTAGGTGGGGGGGCTTCGCACCTGGTCATAGGCCACACCACGGCACACCACCAACTTGAGGAAGCATTGGCCGAACTAACCGGGCGGCCGCGAGCGCTGCTGTTCTCCACCGGCTACATGGCCAACCTGGGGGTGATCACCGCTTTGGTGGGCAAGGGCGATACGGTGTTGCAGGACCGCCTGAACCATGCCTCGTTGCTCGACGGCGGCCTGCTTAGCGGCGCGCGCTTCAGCCGTTACCTGCACAATGATGTTGGCAGCCTGAGTGACCGTCTGGCCAAGGCTACAGGCAATGCGCTGGTCGTGACCGATGGCGTGTTCAGCATGGACGGTGATGTAGCCGATTTGCCGGCGCTGGCCCAGGCGGCCCGTGCGCGCGACGCCTGGCTGATGGTGGACGATGCCCACGGCCTGGGCACCCTGGGTGCGGGCGGCGGTGGGGTCGTCGAGCACTATGGCCTTGGCGTGGACGATGTCCCGGTACTGGTCGGTACGCTGGGCAAGGCGTGCGGTACGGCGGGTGCGTTCGTGGCAGGCAGTGAAGCGCTGATCGAGGCGCTGATCCAGTTCGCCCGGCCCTACATCTACACCACCAGTCAGCCGCCCGCTTTGGCCTGCGCCACCCTCAAGAGCCTTGAGCTGGTGCGGACACAGGCCTGGCGGCGCGAGCACCTGGCGGCACTGATACAACAATTTCGCGAGGGCGCAGAACAACTGGGCTTGCGCCTGATGGAGAGCCAGACGCCGATCCAGCCGATTGTCATCGGTGACAGCGCTCAAGCGCTTCGCCTGTCGCGGTTACTGCGTGAGCGCGGCCTGTTGGTGACGGCTATCCGGCCACCTACGGTGGCGGTCGGTAGTGCGCGATTGCGCGTTACCTTGAGCGCCGCCCACACGGCAACCCAGGTGCAGCTATTGTTGAATGCATTGGCAGAGTGTTATCCACAGCTGGAGCGCGCCGATGCGTAACCGACTCGTACTGCTACCAGGCTGGGGCCTGGGAACCGCTTCCCTTGAGCCGCTTGCAGCCAGCCTGCGCGCCCAGGACCCTGGGCTTGAGGTGACGCTGATGCCCTTGCCGGAGCTGGATCACTGTGATGTGCAGGGGTGGGTCGACCACCTGGATCGCAAGGTACCCCACGATGTGTGGCTTGGGGGGTGGTCATTGGGCGGCATGCTGGCCAGTGCCCTGGCCGACAAGCGCGGCGACCACTGCTGCGGCTTGCTCACCCTGGCCAGCAACCCCAGTTTCGTGGCCCGTGCCGATTGGCCTCACGGGATGGCCGAAGACACCTTCGGAACGTTTCTGGATGGTTGTCGCAGCCATCCTTCGGTCACGCTCAAGCGCTTTCGCACCCTGTGCAGCGATGGGGCGATGCAACCGCGCACATTGCTTCGGCAGCTGGGCGTAGGCGTTCCAGACACGGACCCGCTGTACCTGGCTACGGCGCTGCAGGTACTGGCGCAGCTGGATACCCGCGCAGCCCTCGAGGCATTCGCCGGCCCGCAGCTTCACCTTTTTGCCGGCGCAGATGCCTTGGTGCCAGCCGAAGCTGCGCAGGGGTTGAGCGAGCTGTTGCCTGACGTGGAAGTCGGCCTTGTGGAAGACAGTTCCCATGCGTTTGTGCTCGAGTATCCACAAGAACTGGCCAGCGGTATCAAAAGTTTTCTGCATGAGAGTGGCGATGACTGACCTATCCCAGCCAGGTTTGCCTGGCGCCTTGCCCGATAAACGCCAGGTGGCCGCGTCGTTTTCGCGTGCGGCCGCCAGCTATGACAGCGTGGCAGCCCTGCAGCGTGCGGTCGGCATGAACCTGTTGACGATGCTGCCATCTGACCTCGAGCCGTCTCGCTGGCTGGACCTGGGCAGTGGCACGGGCCATTTCGGCCGGGCGCTTGCAGAGCGTTACGGGCCTGCAAGCGGTATCGCCGTGGACATCGCCGAAGGCATGCTGCGTCATGCTCGCGGTCGAGCCGATGGCGCCCAGTGCTACATCGTCGGCGATGCCGAGCGCCTGCCGCTGGGCGAGGGTTGCGTCGATCTCGTCTTTTCCAGCCTGGCCGTGCAGTGGTGCAACCATTTCGCCCAAGTGCTGGATGAAGCGTTGCGTATCTTGCGACCGGGCGGTGTCCTGGCCTTCAGCAGCCTGTGCGTGGGTACGCTGGATGAATTGCGCGGCAGTTGGCAGGCCGTGGATGGCCAAGTGCATGTCAACCGCTTCAGGCGCTTCGACGAATACCAACATTCATGTGCAGCCAGCACGCTCGAGACGCTGACCCTGCAACAGTTGCCGCATGTATTGCATTATGCGGACGTGCGCACATTGACCCATGAGCTCAAAGCACTGGGGGCACACAATCTCAACCCGGGTCGTCGCGCCGGGCTCACCGGACGCGCCCGTCTACAGGGTATGCTCCAGGCATACGAAGCCTATCGCCAGCCACAAGGGCTGCCTGCCACTTATCAAGTGGTCTACGGCGTGCTGCGCAAACCTGTGGCATAGGAGTACTTCATGAGTCAGGCGTATTTCATTGCCGGAACTGACACCGATGTCGGCAAGACCACCATTGCCGCCGGTCTTCTGCATGCAGCGAAGTTGCAGGGGTTGAGCACCCTGGGCGCCAAGCCGGTGGCATCGGGCTGCAACATGACAGCCAAGGGCTTGCGCAACAGCGACGCCTTGGCGCTCATCGACGAAAGCACTATCAAGCTCGCCTACGAGCAGGTCAACCCATTCGCCTTCGAGCCAGCCATCGCCCCCCATGTCGCCGCGCGGGAGGCCGGTGTGACGCTGGCGGTGGCGAAGTTGCTGGCAGACATGGACACGGTATTGGAGCAGCAGGCCGATTTCACCTTGATCGAGGGTGCCGGTGGCTGGCGGGTGCCGCTCTCGGGCCTTGAGAACCTGTCCGACCTGGCCGTTGCATTGAAGCTGCCGGTCATCCTGGTGGTAGGGGTAAGGCTGGGTTGCATCAGCCACGCGCTGCTCAGTGCCGAAGCCATCGAGCGTGACGGACTACAGCTCGCCGGATGGGTGGCGAACATCATCGAGCCAAGAACGTCGCGGCTCGAAGATAACCTGGCCAGCCTGGCTGAACGGCTGCCAGCGCCTTGTCTGGGCCGTGTGCCCAAGCTCAAGCAAGCCACGGCGGACAAGGTGGCCGAGCATTTGCAGCTGGACCTGCTGGCATAACCTGCGCGTACCTGCGCTGCGGATAGGGTCGAGCGTATGAAGGTTACCCGACGCTGGCATGGTCAAGGTCTATCAAGTGGCACCGAGCCATTAGCGATTTAAACGGGTTTTTTTGTGGCTGGCTTGCTTTAATGGGGCCTCACCGTCATCCAGTGTCGATGGAGTCCTGACATGGAAATCACCGGTAGCTCCGCCTTCTACGCCGGCCTAGGCGCCATTCACACTGGTCAGAATCGCGTCGACCAGGCCGCCAGCCAGATCGCCAACTCCACCGCCGAACGTTCCGCCACCAGTCAATCGAGTGACTTTCAGGCCGAGCGGCTGCGTGCCGTCGACAGAAGTCAGCAAATGGACATGGCCACCAGCACCGTGCAAATGGCCTTGGGCAGAACCGAAGTCGAGCTTGGCGCCAAAGTCGTCAAGGCATCCGACGAAATGCTGGGTCGTATCATCGACACCTATGCCTGACGGTCGATAGCGCGTTCTCGCCTGACACGCAACGCTCGGAAGCTTGCACTGCCTCGTTTCCTCTTCTCCGCTTGAAGTGTCCTCGTTCCCTGCGGGGACGCAGGCATGTGTGCGGATGGCAGATTCGTCATTTTTCGTGGCGTAAATGGCATCGTGGGGCCTTCTTGACATCCGGCAGCGGTAAACGTAAGTTTCAAACAACTGTTTGATAGACCCTGCCGCGTGTGCCGGTCCCCCACAGAACTCACCTAGAGGTTCATCGCCATGCCTGACTACAAAGCCCCCCTGCGTGATATTCGCTTCGTGCGTGACGAACTGCTCGGCTACGAGGCGCACTATCAAAGCCTGCCAGGCTGTCAGGACGCCACGCCCGACATGGTGGACGCGATCCTCGAGGAAGGTGCGAAGTTCTGTGAGCAGGTACTGTCGCCGCTCAACCGCGTAGGCGATCAGGAAGGTTGCACCTGGAGCGAGTCGGGCGTGAAGACGCCGACCGGTTTCAAGGAAGCCTACCAGCAGTTCGTCGAAGGCGGCTGGCCAAGCCTGGCGCACGATGTGGAGCATGGTGGTCAGGGCCTGCCCGAGTCGCTGGGCCTGGCCCTGAGCGAAATGGTAGGCGGTGCCAACTGGTCCTGGGGCATGTACCCAGGCTTGTCCCACGGCGCGATGAACACGATCTCGGCCCACGGTACTGCCGAACAGCAGCACACCTACCTGACCAAGCTGGTTTCGGGTGAGTGGACCGGCACCATGTGCCTGACCGAACCCCATTGCGGCACCGACCTGGGCATGCTGCGCACCAAGGCCGAACCCCAGGCCGACGGCAGCTACAAAGTCAGCGGTACCAAGATCTTCATTTCGGCTGGTGAGCACGACATGGCCGAGAACATCGTGCACATCGTGCTGGCACGCCTGCCTGATGCACCGGCTGGTACCAAGGGTATTTCCCTGTTCATCGTGCCGAAGTTCCTGCCTAACGCCGAAGGCGCAGCGGGTGAGCGCAATGGTGTGAGCTGCGGCTCCCTTGAGCACAAGATGGGCATCCATGGCAATGCCACTTGCGTGATGAACTTCGACGCAGCCACTGGTTACCTGATTGGCCCGGCCAACAAAGGCCTGAACTGCATGTTCACCTTCATGAACACGGCACGCCTGGGTACTGCGCTGCAAGGTCTGGCCCATGCCGAAGTGGCCTTCCAGGGGGGCTTGAAGTACGCCCGCGAGCGCCTGCAAATGCGCTCGCTGACCGGGCCCAAGGCGCCTGAGAAGGCCGCCGACCCGATCATCGTCCACCCGGATGTGCGTCGTATGCTCTTGACCATGAAGGCCTTTGCCGAAGGCACCCGTGCGATGGTGTACTTCACCGCCAAGCAGGTGGACATCGTCAAGTACAGCCAGGACGAGGAAGAGCGCAAGAAGGCCGATGCCTTGCTGGCGTTCCTGACCCCAATCGCCAAGGCCTTCATGACCGAAGTAGGCTTCGAGGCTGCCAACCATGGGGTTCAGGTCTACGGTGGGCACGGCTTCATCGCCGAGTGGGGCATGGAGCAGAACGTTCGTGACAGCCGTATTTCCATGCTGTACGAGGGCACCACAGGTATCCAGGCCCTGGACTTGCTGGGCCGCAAGGTGCTGATGACCCAAGGCGAGGCCCTGAAGGGCTTTACCAAGATCGTGCACAAGTTCTGCCAGTCGCAGGAAGGCAACGAAGCCGTCAACGAGTTCGTTCAGCCCCTGGCCGCGTTGAACAAGGAATGGGGTGAGCTGACCATGAAGGTAGGCATGGCCGCCATGAAGGACCGTGAGGAAGTTGGCGCGGCCTCGGTGGACTACCTCATGTACTCCGGCTACGCCTGCCTGGCTTACTTCTGGGCCGACATCGCCCGGTTGGCTGCCGAAAAGCTGGCAGCAGGTACCAGTGAAGCGGCGTTCTACACCGCCAAGCTGCAGACGGCACGCTTCTACTTCCAGCGCATCCTGCCGCGCACCCGCACGCATGTGGCTGCCATGCTGTCCGGTGCGGACAACCTGATGGCCATGGACGAAGAACACTTCGGCCTGGCTTACTGAGTTACCTCAGGTTGTACGCGAACCGTCTGCTCCGGCAGACGGTTTTTTATGTCTGGCGCAAGTCAATAGCAAAGGTGCTCAAGTGTACAGGTGAATGGCCGATCAACTAAGGGCACAATGCCACTATTGGTCTGCCAGGTTGGAATTGCCTTTGCTTCGCCTTGACGCTGTTCGCGCAAGCCATTTCGTACCCTCTCTCGTCTTGCTGGGGGCAGGCTTGGCTGCGGCTTACGTCAAGGACCTCAGCGTTTTCTTCACGTCGCTTTTCAATGTTTTGCCAACCCTCGTGCTGTTGATGGGCGGCGCCTATTGCGCGGTATACAGGCGCCAGCGGGAGCTGTTTCTGATGCTCACGGTGTACATCGCCTATTTCCTGCTCGATACCCAGACCGACTTCTACCGGGACAACGGCCGCGTTCGTGAAGACGCTGCCGTGATCTTCCACCTGGTGTGCCTGCTACTACCGGCGTTGTATGGCCTTTATGGCATCTGGCAGGAGCGCTTGCATCTGCTCCAGGACCTGGTCGCCCGGTGTGCGGTGCTGGTGGCCACGGCCGCGGTGGCGGCAGGCTTCGAGCAAAGCTTTCCCGAGGCGTTGCTGGCCAGCCTGGCGGAAATCCGCTGGCCGGTCCTGCACGGCCAGTGGATGAGCCTGATTCAGCTGGCCTACCCGGTGTTCATGGGCATGCTGGCGCTACTCGTCGTGCAGTACCTGCGTGCGCCCAGGCCCCTGCATGGCGCCTTGATCGTGGGCCTGATCGGTATTTTCTGGATGCTGCCCAAGACGTTCGTGTTGCCCTTCACGCTTAACATCATGTGCAGTCAGGTCATGCTGATGATTGCCACGGCAGTCGCCCATGAAGCGTACCAGATGGCATTTCGTGACGAGCTCACCGGGTTGCCGGGCCGTCGCGCGCTCAATGAGCGCCTGCAGCGACTAGGGCGCTCCTATGTGATTGCCATGGCCGACGTGGACCATTTCAAGCGCTTCAACGATACCCACGGGCATGATGTCGGCGACCAGGTATTGCGCCTCGTCGCCAGCCGGCTTGGCAAGGTCAAAGGGGGAGGCCGCGCCTATCGCTACGGCGGCGAAGAGTTCGCCGTGGTGTTCGCGGGCAAGACGGCCGAGCAGTGCGTGCCGCATCTGGAAGCGGTTCGAGAGGCGATCGCCGGCTATGGCATGCACTTGCGTGACCAAAGTGCGCGTCCGCTGGATGACAACACCGGGCGCCAGCGCCGCGCGGGCAGCAGTGGCGACACGGTTACGGTGACCATCAGCCTGGGTGTGGCCGAGCGGCAGGGCGACAACCGTAGCGTTGATGAGGTGCTCAAGGCTGCCGACCAGGCGCTGTACGCTGCCAAGGCCGCAGGGCGCAACTGCTTGATGGTGCACGGCCTGAGAAACCGTCGGGGAGCGGTGCGGGAAGCGTGACCATTGCTGACTCTACAGTCTGTTGATGACCCTATGTGTCGTAAAAGTTGTTCGGTTACACTGGTTCCACTACCCGTGCTGCGGTGCTCATCGCCGCCCGTCCTGACCAGCGAGAGGTTGTCATGGCTGAATATAAAGCGCCCCTGCGCGACATGCGCTTCGTACTGAATGAAGTCTTCAACGTAGGCCAGCAGTGGGCGCAACTGCCGGGCCTGGCCGAGTTGGTCGATGCCGAAACGGCCATGGCGGTGCTCGAAGAGGCGGGCAAGGTCACTGCACGCAGCATCGCACCGCTTAGCCGCGCTGCCGACGAGGAAGGCTGCCGCTGGGACAATGGCGCGGTGCATACGCCCGCAGGATTCATCGAAGCCTATGACACCTATGCTCAAGGTGGCTGGGTAGGCGTGGGTGGTGACCCAGCTTTCGGCGGCATGGGCATGCCCAAGGCGGTATCGGCCCAAGTCGAGGAGATGGTCAACGCAGCCAGCCTGTCGTTTGGCTTGTACCCCATGCTCACCGCAGGCGCCTGCCTGTCGATCAACGCGCACGCCGACGAGGCGCTCAAGCACACGTATTTGCCGAACATGTATTCAGGAGTGTGGGCAGGCTCCATGTGCCTGACCGAACCCCATGCGGGCACTGACCTTGGCATGATCCGAACCAAGGCCGAGCCTCAGGCTGACGGCAGCTACCGGGTGACCGGCACCAAGATCTTCATCACCGGTGGCGAGCACGACCTGACCGAGAACATCATCCATCTGGTTCTGGCCAAGCTACCGGGCGCACCGGCCGGCCCCAAGGGGATCTCCCTGTTTCTGGTCCCCAAATTCCTGGTCAACGACGACGGCAGCCTGGGTGCCCGCAACCCGGCGACCTGCGGGTCCATCGAGCACAAGATGGGTATCCAGGCCTCGGCCACCTGCGTGATGAATTTCGACGAGGCGGTCGGCTACATCGTTGGGGAGCCCAACAAGGGCCTGGCCGCGATGTTCACCATGATGAACTACGAGCGGCTTGGCGTTGGTATCCAGGGGCTCGCCTCGGCCGAGCGCTCTTATCAGAATGCTGTCGACTATGCCCGCGAGCGCCTGCAAAGTCGTGCGCCGACTGGGCCGCAAGCCAAGGAAAAGCCTGCTGACCCGATCATCGTGCACCCGGATGTGCGGCGCATGCTGCTGACCATGAAGGCGCTGACCGAGGGCGGGCGGGCGTTTTCCAGCTACGTGGCCATGCAGCTGGACAGCGCCAAATACGCGCAAGACAGTGCCGTACGCAAGCGCAGCGAAGAATTGGTCGCGCTGTTAACCCCTGTGGCCAAGGCATTTCTGACGGACCTGGGCCTTGAGTGCACCCTTCACGGCCAGCAAGTGTTCGGTGGGCACGGGTATATCCGCGAATGGGGGCAGGAGCAGCTGGTGCGCGATGTGCGCATTACCCAAATCTACGAAGGCACCAATGGTATCCAGGCGCTGGACTTGATGGGCCGCAAGGTGGTGGCCAGTGGTGGCGCGTACTACCAGTTGTTCTCCGACGAAGTGCGTCAGTTCATTGCTGGTGCCGGGGCTGACATGGCTGCGTTTACCAGACCCCTAGGCGCCGCACTCGACCAGCTGGACGGCGTGACCGACTGGGTGTTGCAACAAGCCAAAGCCAATCCGAACGAGATCGGGGCGGCGTCGGTTGAATACCTGCATGCCTTCGGCTATGTCGCCTATGCCTACATGTGGGCATTGATGGCCCAGGCTGCCCTGGCAGGCGAGGGTGATGAAGCGTTCTACCAAGGCAAGCTCGGCACGGCACGCTTCTATTTTGCTCGCTTGCTGCCGCGCGTCGACTCGCTCATCGCCTCGGTCAAGGCGGGTAGCGAAACGCTGTACCTGTTGGATGCGGAGCAGTTCTAGGACTGGCGCAGACGTTGATACGGCCGTAGCTAAGGGCGCCCGCTTCAGGGTGGGCGCCACTACAAAGGGTGCAGATAGGAATGATTACCCTTTGTAAGCCTTTTCCTACAGCACGTGGTGACTTTTCACCACTGTTCTCAGATTGGATCCAGGGTTATCTTTATTCCATGGACGTTGCGCAGGAAGCGCATAGGACAGATCACGGAAGACGACGAAGGATTTCCTGCCAGGATGGTGGGGCGATACGGATGTCACAGGGAAACAGTCTGAAGAACCCCGCCTCGGCGGGGTTTTTCTTGTGCGTCACGTTCAGCCCAGTGCATCGAGTGGCGAAGCCGCCGGTCCACGCAAGTCAGTCTCTTCTTCGAGCAGGCCACGCAGAAGTTCTATTGAGGCCTGCTGACGCTGAGCGTCACGGAACACCAGGCCTACCTTCAAGGGCACCCTGGGTTCACTCAACGGCTTCCACAGCAGCCCTTGCTGCGCCTGTTCGGCTTCCTTGGCCCGCCCCGGCAGGATGGTCGCCAGTGAGGTGTGCGATAGGCTGTCGAGAATGCCTGCCATGTTATTCATTTCTGCCTGAACCTGCGGGCGACGACCTTGGCTGGCCAGCTGTGCCTGCCAGATCTGACGCATCTGGAATTCCTCGCCCAGCATCAGCATGGGCAGTTCCGCCGCCTGGCGGATCGACACCTTCTTGAAGTCCTTGAGCGGGTGGGTCGCTGGGATGACCAACTGCAATTCGTCCTCGTACAACAACACGCCATGCAGCCCAGGTTGGCGCGCGGGCAGGTAGCTGATGCCGATGTCCAGCGTGCCGCTGATCAGGCGCTTCTCGATTTCCAACCCCGACAACTCATAGATCTGCACTACCAGGTGCGGCTGGGCCTTGCGCAGTCGTTCCAGAAGCTGCGGTACCAGGCTCGGCCGAACCGTTTGCAAGACGCCGATCGCCAGGGTTCGCAGTGCCTGCCCCTTGAAGTTTCGCATCGCCTCGTGGGCCCTTTGCAAGCCATCGAGCAAGGGCAGGGCATGGTTGTACAAGGTGTGCGCCGCCAGTGTAGGCAGCAGGCGCTTGTTACTGCGCTCGAACAGGCTTAGGTCCAGGCCATGCTCGAGCTGGCGAATCTGCTGAGACAGGGCCGGCTGAGACAATGACAGGCGCTCGGCGGCACGCCCGACATGGCCTTCTTCGTAGACCGCGACGAAATAACGCAGTTGGCGAAAATCCATAAGTTCTACTTATTGAAAATACTGCTAAATCGAAATGTCGGAATCAGCATCCGGCGCCTAGTCTATCGCGGTATAACAACGGGTTACAGGCTTCATGAGGACCTCATCCTTACCACGGTCTGACTCCCTATCCATAGGCACGGCATTTCACTTATACCAAAGCCGTTCCAGCCCTGCCCATCATCCAAGCGTGCATAACTTCGATGAACCTGTTCAACCTTCGCCGTCCAGCGCGTGCTGTCGGGATTGAAACGTTGCCTGAGCCAGCACGCGCTCGGCCTCGTATTGATGCCAAGGCCCCTGACTCACCTGTTTTCATCAGAGGGCAAGGCGCGTGGCTTTGGGACGACCAAGGCCAAGCCTGTCTGGACTTCAACCAAGGCGACGGGGTCAACACGCTGGGGCACAGCCCCGAGTCGATCGTCAAGGCGGTGGCGAACCAGGCTCAGGCCTTGATCAATCCGGGTGTGGGGCGCTCGCACGAGGGCGTTCTGGCATTGAGCGACCAGCTCTGCCAAGCGACCGGGAGTGAACGTGCCCTGCTTTTCGACAGCGCGGCACAGGCACATGAAGCCGCTATTCGCCTGGCTCGCCACTGGGGTGAACGCCACCGCCATAGCGCGGGCCATATCATCGTTGCCCGCCAGGGCGGGGAAGACGTGTACGGTGCGCCTGTGGCCAGCAGTGCAAGCCATAGCAAAACGGAACACGCCCATCTGAGCCATGTGCCGTTCAATGACCTGGCTGCACTGCACGCCGCAGTCGAGTCGCGCACGGTAGCCATCGTGTTGGAACCATTGCAAAGCCAGGGTGCGATCGTTCTTGCAACCGCCGAATACCTCAAGGGCGCTGAGGCCCTTTGCCGCGAGCTGGGCATTCTGCTGATTCTTGATGAAGCGCGCACAGGCATGGGCCGCTGCGGTGCGTTGCTGACCGAAACCCTGTACGGCGTGCAAGCCGACATCTTGGCGCTGGGTGCCGGTCTTGGTGGGGGTGTGCCACTGGCCGCTGTGCTGGTGCGCAACAGCGCTTGCTGCGCGCCGTTGGCAGGGGTGCCGGATGCCCAGTACAGCAATGCGGTGACGGCCGCAGCAGGCCTGGCAGTCCTGAAGACGGTGCTGGATGCAGGCTTTCTCGAGCACGTGCAGGACACTGGCCGTCATCTACGTGAGGGACTTAGCCGCCTGGCGGGCCGCTTTGGCCAGGGCCAGGTCTGCGGGAATGGGCTGTTGTGGACGTTGCAGCTCAACGAACCCCTGGCACGGACGCTGGAGCGTGCGGCATTGCAAGAGTGCCTGCTGGTCGGTGCGCCCCAGGCCGATGTGCTGCGGTTCTCGCCGGCGCTAACGGTGACCCGCGGCAATGTCGACGAAATGCTGTTGAGGCTTTCGCGCGCGTTCGCGCGACTGCACGCGGTCCAGGCCTCGGGACGAAAGATGCCCGCCTAGTCCACCCACGTAAAAACGAACCGTCTGGCGTTTCTGCGCACCGCCCCGGGCCTGTCACATTCGGCCCTGGGCGTTTTTTTTGCCTGTGGAACCTCTGCAAGCGGCGATGAGTCTGTGATGTAACCCCTTACGGAGAGACTCGCATGGACATTATCCGGATTATCATCGCAATCATTCTGCCGCCCTTGGGCGTGTTTCTGCAGGTGGGGTTTGGTGGAGCCTTCTGGCTGAACATTCTGCTGACCTTGCTGGGCTATATCCCAGGCATCGTGCACGCGGTGTACATCATCGCCAGGCGCTGAATCCGTGCGGCTCACGGATGGCCGTGAGCCGCCGGCTCAATGCTGCTCAAGCACCTTGCAGTAGAATCGCCATTCCTGATCGAGCGCATGCTCCAGGTTACGGGCCTTGCGAAACCCGTGCCGCTCGCCCTCGTAGAAATGTGCCTGGGCTTCGATGCCATTGGCATTGAGCGCTGCGAGCATGGCGCGGGTCTGCTCTGGCACCACGACCGCATCCAGTTCCCCTTGAAAGAACACCACCGGCACCTTGATTCGCTCGGCGTGCAGCAGCGGCGTGCGCTGCCGGTAGCGCTCGGCATCCTGGACCGGATCACCGATCAGCCAGTCCAGGTAGTCACCCTCGAACTTGTGCGTGGCACGCGCCAGTGCCACCGGGTCGCTGACGCCATACAGGCTCGCGCCTGCCCGGAATACGTCCGTGAACGCCAGTGTGCAAAGAGCGGTGTAGCCGCCGGCGCTGCCGCCCCGGATGAACACCTGGGTCCTGTCGATCAGGCCATCGGCAGCCAGACGCTCGACGGCTGAGCAGGCATCTTCTACATCGCTTTGGCCCCAACGCAGGTGCAGGGCATGGCGGTACTCACGGCCATAGCCACTACTGCCGCGGTAGTTGAGGTCGGCAACGGCGAAACCTCGGTGAGTCCAGAACTGGATTCTCGGGTCGAGCACGGGATAGCAGGCCGAGGTCGGGCCGCCATGAATGAAGACGATCAGCGGCGATGGCGTGATACTGCCGGCAGCCGGATAGAAAAAGCCATGGGCCAGCGCCTCTCCAGCCCCGCAATGAAATGACTGGGGCAAGCTGATCCGATGCGCCGGTAATACCTCGGCGCCACCGGCCAGTACGCTCACTTCATGGGTGTCACGGGCAATCGCAATGACTGCCGCAGGGCTGATGGGCGAGGCGGCGATGGCATACACGCAGGTGGCGTCCATGGCCAGGTGGCGAAAGCGGGTGTAGGCGCTGGCGAACCGCTCGCTGCGACCATCGGGCGTGCGCAGGCCCAGTTGCCCGAAACCTGCTTCGAACCAAGTGGCCAGGTAATGCTGTGATCCGAGTGCCAGCCAGGTACTGGCGCCCAGTTGCCACGGTGCTGCGGCATGGTCGGCAGGCTCGCTTGCCAGCGCTTGCCAGCTGCCATCAAGCTCACCCCACGGCTGCCAGAAACCGTTGCGATCGGACAGGCAGTACAGGCGGTTAGCCGTATCGAAGCGAGGTTGCTGCAGCGATTCATCGCCCGCTGCTACCGTCTGCGCTGCCCCCCATTGGCCGCTGGCCTCGCGACGGCAGGTCATCAGCCGCGTTACCGTCCACGGCTGCGCCGGGCGGTCCCATTCGATCCAGGCCAGGCGCTGCCCGTCCGGGCTGACCGTGGGCGAGGCGTAGAAATCGGCGCCTTCGGCCAGCACCTGACGCGTCCCCTCGGCCAAAGCCACCAGGCGGTGCTCCACGGTTTCGCCATGGCGCTCCTCCACAGCCAGGGCCTGCCCGTCATGCCATTGCACATCGCCATAGCGGCAGGCGGGGTCCTGGGTAAGGGGGCGTGGCGGCGTGTTGTCCAAGGGCTGGGTGTAAACCTGCTGGTCCTTTTCGTTGACGAACACGAGGCCGTCCCCTCCCAGGCAGAAACTGCCCCCACCATATTCGTAGACACGGCTGCGTACACTGAAGCCGTCCGGGGTCAGGCAGCGTGCCTGGTGATGATGCCAGTGCCAGATGCGGCAAGCGTCGTCGGCCGGCCGAAATTCGACCCAGAACAGGCCGGCATCACCGACCTTGAGTTCGGCGAAATCGGTGCCGGCGGCGACGGCCTGGGCGGCGGTGAACTCAGCCTCGGGCGATGACACGGGAGTTTCGTTCATTTCGGAAAGTCATCTGATCTATGGCGAGGTCGGCGCTTTGCGCCTGTTCGCGGGCCTTGAGGATCAAGCCATGGTCGGGCGACTTGGCACATACCGGGTCGGCATTGCTGGCATCACCGGTGAGCATGAAGGCCTGGCAGCGGCAGCCACCAAAGTCCTTCTCCTTTTCATCGCAGGAGCGGCAGGGTTCCGGCATCCACTGGTAGCCACGGAAGCGGTTGAAACCGAACGACTCATACCAGATGTGTCGCAGGTCATGCTCACGCACGTTGGGGAACTGCACCGGCAACTGACGGGCCCCATGGCATGGCAGGGCGGTGCCGTCGGGGGTGATGGTCAGGAACAGATTGCCCCAGCCGTTCATGCAGGCCTTGGGCCGCTCTTCGTAGTAGTCCGGCGTGACGAAGATCAGCTTGCACGGGTTGCCTTCGGCCTTGAGCTTGTCGCGATACTCGTTGGTTATCCGCTCGGCCCGTTCCAGCTGATCACGAGTGGGCAACAGCCCAACCCGGTTAAGGTGCGCCCAACCGTAGAACTGGCACGTGGCCAGTTCGACGAAATCCGCATCCAGGGCGATGCATAACTCGATGATGCGGTCGATCTTGTCGATGTTGTGCCGGTGGGTGACGAAGTTGAGCACCATGGGGTAACCATGGGCCTTCACGGCGCGGGCCATTTCCAACTTCTGTGCGAACGCCTTTCGGGAACCGGCCAGCAGGTTGTTCACCTGCTCGTCGCTGGCCTGGAAGCTGATCTGGATATGGTCCAGGCCGGCCTGCTTGAAGGCGGCGATGCGCGCCTCGGTCAAGCCGATACCCGAGGTAATCAGGTTGGTGTAGTACCCCAGCCGGCGGGCCTCGGCGATCAGCTCGGCGAGGTCCTGGCGAACCAGCGGCTCGCCCCCGGAAAACCCAATCTGCGCGGCGCCCATCTCGCGGGCCTGGGCCATGACCTTGAACCACTGCGCAGTGCTCAACTCCTGGCCCTGGGCTGCGAAATCCAGTGGGTTGGAGCAATAGGGGCACTGCAGCGGGCAGCGGTAGGTCAACTCGGCCAGCAGCCACAGCGGCAGGCCGACCTCGGGCGTGGGCGGTAGCTCAGGCAAGCTCGATCCAGTGTTCGGCACGGGCCACCTCCATGAACTGCTCGATATCGTCGGCCACTTCCGGCACATCGGGGAATTGCTGCTGGAGTGCGTCGATGATGGCTGCCACATCGCGCTGGCCGTCGATCAACCCACCGATCAGGCTGGCGCTTTCGTTGAGCTTGATCATGCCTTCAGGGTAGAGCAGTACATGGCCTTTCTGGGCAGGCTCGTACTGGAAGCGGTAACCCTGGCGCCACCTGGGCACTTGCTGACGATCGAATTTCATAGAGTGATTCCTTTATGCCACACCCGCTCCTGGGTGACGGAGTGATAGGGCGGCCGGTTCAGCTCATAGGCCATGCTCATGGCATCGAGCATGCTCCACAGGATGTCCAGCTTGAACTGGAGGATTTCCAGCATACGCTGCTGCCCAGCCCAGGTGGTGTAGTGCTGCAAGGTAATGGCTAGGCCATGCTCAACATCGCGGCGAGCCTGGCCAAGGCGCGTGCGGAAATACGCGTAGCCTGCCGGGTCGATCCAGGGGTAGTGCTGCGGCCAGCTGTCCAGGCGTGATTGGTGGATCTGCGGGGCGAAGAGTTCGGTCAGCGAGCTGCTGGCCGCTTCCTGCCAACTGGCGCGACGGGCAAAATTCACGTAGGCATCCACGGCAAAGCGCACCCCCGGCAATACCAATTCCTGTGAGCGCAACTGCTCAGGGTCAAGGCCAACCGCCTGGCCCAGGCGCAGCCAGGCTTCGATGCCGCCGTCTTCACCAGGTGCGCCATCATGGTCGAGCAAGCGCTGTATCCACTCCCGGCGTACCTCGCGATCCGGGCAATTGGCCAGGATGGCGGCGTCCTTCATCGGGATGTTGACCTGGTAATAGAAGCGGTTGGCTACCCAACCCTGGATCTGTTCGCGGGTAGCACGGCCTTCATACATGGCTACGTGGTAGGGATGGTGAATGTGGTAGTAGGCGCCCTTGGCGCGCAGGGCCTGCTCGAACTCGGCAGGGGACATTGGCAGTGCATCGCTCATTCGGCTGGCTCCTGGAAGGCTGGGGTGGCGGGCAGGCCCGTTACAACTCGATGCTCATGCCGTCGAAGGCTACTTCCACACCGCGGCGCAGCACTTCGGCGCGCTCGGGTGAGTTTTCGTCGAGAATCGGGTTGGTGTTGTTGATGTGGATGAGCACTTTGCGCTGGCGCGCAAAGCCGTCGAGTACTTCGAGCATGCCGCCGGCGCCGTTCTGGGCCAGGTGCCCCATTTCACGGCCGGTACGCGTGCCCACCCCGCGGCGCTGCATCTCGTCGTCCTCCCACAAGGTGCCATCGACCAGCAGACAATCGGCGCCTTGCATCATCTCCAGCAACTGCTCGTCCACCTGGCCAAGGCCCGGGGCATAGAACAGCTTGCCACCGGTGCGGGTGTCCTCCACCAGCAGGCCAAGGTTGTCGCCTGGGTGCGGGTCGAAGCGGTGTGGGGAATAGGGCGGTGCCGCACTGCGCAGCGGGAAAGGGGTGAAGCGCAGGTTAGGGCAGGCCTGGATGACGAAACTGCCTTCAAGCTCGATTCGGTTCCATTGCAGGCCGCCGTTCCAGTGGCTGAGCATGGTGAACAGCGGAAAGCCGGTGGTCAGGTCCTGGTGGACCATGTCCGTGCACCAGACCGGGTGCGGGCAACCTTCGCGCAGGCTGAGCAGGCCAGTGGTGTGATCGATCTGGCTGTCTAGCAGGATGATGGCGTCTATGCCGGTATCGCGCAGACCTCGGGCAGGCTGCATGGGCGCGAAGGCCTGGAGCTGTGCACGAATGTCTGGCGAAGCGTTGCACAACACCCAATGCACACCGTCGTCTGACAGGGCGATGGATGACTGGGTGCGGGCAGTGGCCCGCAGGGTACCGTCCCTGAAGCCCTTGCAGTTGTCGCAGTTGCAGTTCCACTGCGGAAACCCGCCACCGGCGGCCGAGCCGAGAACCTGGATATACATGGGTGCTCTCTATGCTGTGCGGAAAGTCATGTCCAAAAAACGAAAACGCCCCGGCAGGCCGAGGCGTCGTACCCTAAGCCGTGCTTAGCGGTTGGCGAAGTACATGGTGACTTCGAAGCCGATACGCAGGTCAGTGTATGCAGGTTTGGTCCACATGGGATTACTCCTTCCGAATGGGTTTGAGGAACGCTTGACTACTACTTGGGTACCGCCATAGGCAGGAGGTTCCCTGAATCAGGGTTGCGCTATCTTACAAGAAAACCGTTCATCCGAAGACTGTGTATCAGGAAAGTAGCGTTGCACCAGGTGCAACAATCTCGCGCTGCTGCGCCTGAAAGTCAGGTGGCGCGGCAGCGTTGGCCAGACAGGTCCAGGGCGCCTGCCCATCGAGCAATGCATCCTGTAGCCTTTCCAGATCATGCTGCCGCACGTTGAGGATAGCCTTGCGTACGTCATCTAGCGTCCGGGGTTGTGTAGCCAGGTGTGTCTGCCAGGCCCACTCCACAACCTCGACATTGCTCATGACCACTTCATCGAACTGATCGGCCAGCAGTTGCTGCGAGGGAACGTCCAGCGTGACGCGCTCGCGCAATAGCGTGACCACCTGTTCCAGAATCATGTCCGGGCTGGCGTGAGGCGATTGAACGCCGATCATCAGCCCGTGCACCCCCTCCACCTGGCGCAAGGCGCTGAACACCGCATAGCCCAGTTGCAGCTCGACCCGCAGACGTTGATAGACAGGGCCTTGCAACAGGTGAGCCAGCAGCCTGCCCGTTGCCTCCATGCCCGCTGGCAGAGGGCAGAACACCAGCAAGGCATGTTCGCTGCCGTACCCGCCCACCGTGTACCAACGACGGGTGAGCGGCGGAACGGGAACAGGCGCGCCGCCATGGCCGGGCAGGCCTTGCAGGACGGCTGACAGTGCCTGCTGTGCATCTGCATCGAAACCGACGGCCAGCCCGTGCCAGGTGACCTGCTGCCAGAGCCTGTCGAGTTGGGGCTGGCTCTGTCGTGACCCGGCCACCGCTTGCACGTCGAGGCCTGCCACGGCGTTTGGCAACTGTTCCAGCAATGCCCTGATGGGCATGGGTTGGCTGGGTGGCCCAGCACGGTCAGCCCAACAGTCGGCCGGCGGGGCCTTCAACAAGGGCAGGGCAATCCCGATGGCGGTGACCACGGCCGAGGCTACGCCTGCACAGCGCAGCTCCCATCCCTGGCCCGCTCCGCTGAACTGTAGCTGTACCGAGGCGCGCTCACAGCGCGCTTTGAGTGGGGCAAGGGCTTGGTCCAGAACAGCATGCAGTGATTCCTTCAAAGCAAGGGGCACCTGCCAGCGTACAAGCAGGGCGGCGTGCTGACGCGCGGTGGGCAAGGCGTCGCTGATGCTCAGCCCGCCGGGTAACGAACACTCACCGGTTTCAGGCAACCGCGTGCGCAGCAATGGCTCGCTCAAAGGGAACTGCCAACGGCCCAGGTCGGAACGTGGCAAGCTCGCCAGAAGCGCAGTAAAGGCGTGCTGCCCTTGTGTATCAAGCGCGGTGAAGGGAAGCCCTGCGCTGTCCCTGCGTGCCAGTTCCATGGCGCTGGCGCTGTGCTCACGGCGCCTTTGCAAACGCCCGAATTCTCGATTGAGTTGCGCAAAATCCGCGTTCTGCATGTATCCGAACCAGCCGTGCAGCAGGGCCATGGCCTGCCCAGTTGGCACACCGGCGCCCAGCGTCAGGTCAATGTGCCAGAGCAGCTGCCCGGCAAAGGCGTAGAGCGTTTCCACCTTGATGGCCTGCAACCCGCAGTGCTGGCGCGCGGCCGCGAGCCACATGCCGGGGCGACTGTCGTTCAGACAACTGATCAGCAGCGCCAGGGCCTGCTCAGCGCCGGCCGGCATCTGCTCATGGGCGAACAGTTGCCGGTTGCAGCTTGTGCCCAATGGGGGTGGAGGGCGCTGTAACACGCGCGTGCCGCTGGCGAACAGTCGAGCGGATTGCACGGCCAACTGTTCCAGCTCATCCAGGGACTGAGGGCCGCTCACCGCCAGCACCATCTGACCACCCTGGTAATAGCCTCGGTGAAACTCGCTCAACGCTCGCTGGAAGGCGGGGTCTTGCAGCGGCAAGGTATAACGGTTACCGGCCTGGAAGGCCCGCAACGGATGCCCCGGCGCCACGGATTGCAGCAAGGCATGATGCGCCTGGGCCTGGCGGCTACGCGACCAGGCGATGAATTCGGCGTGGATCACTTCGCGCTCGTCGCGTTGGCGGGCGATGGCCAGGTCCGGCTCGGCCAGCATTTGGCACAGCCGCATCAAACCGCCCGCCAAGGCTGTGGGCGGGGTTTCGAAGAAGAAGTCCGTCGTCCGCTCGCGGGTACTGGCATTGACTTGGCCGCCAAGCGCTTGCACGTAGCGCATCAGGCCATCTTCCAGGGGATAACGCGTTGTGCCCAGAAAGAACAGGTGCTCGAGAAAATGCGCCAGCCCAGGCCATTTGGCAGGGGCATCATGGCTGCCCGCGTGCACCCTGAGCGCCGCCGCCGCGCGCTTGAGACGAGGGGCGTGGCGCAGGGTGAGCTGCAGGCCGTTGGCAAGGGTGAGCTGGCGGATGGTGTCAGGCATGGGGGCTCCGTGTGGTCCGACCATGCTAGCCTGCAAGCGGTGCGCTGTCAGTGATCCTGCTGGGGCATTCGTCCGTGTAAGGCCTGACGCAGGTCGGTGAGGTAGGGGAAGGCCCGACGGCCCTGCACCACGGCTTGCTGTTCCAGCTCGGCCAGCAGCAGGCACTCTTCATGACCTGCCATGCGCAATACGCCGCCATCCGGGCCGACGATGCTGCTTTGTCCGCAATAGGCGATGGCGTCTTCTGCGCCGCAGTAGTTGGCATACACCAGGTAACACTGGTTTTCCTGGGCCCGTGCCCGCACCGTCACTTGGCAAACGAAGTCGTAGGGCTGCATGTTGGCCGTCGGGACCAGGATCAGTTCGGCGCCGGCCAAGGCCAGCCGACGGGCATTTTCCGGGAACTCGATGTCGTAGCAAATCAGCAGGCCGACTTTCCAGCCGTCCAGCTCGACGACCGGAAAGTGATCCGGCCCCTGCTCGAACATCGTGCGATCGAGCTCGCCGAACAGGTGCGTCTTGCGGTAGTTGCAAAGGCGGCGGCCATCGGCAGCGATCAATTGCACACTGTTGAAAACGGCACCGTTCGGATCCCGTTCCGGATAGCCGTAGGCGATGGCGATACAGCAGGTGCGCGCGGTCTGCACGATGTGCTGTGCTGACGGGCCATCGCAGGCTTCGGCCAGTTGCTGCACCTGAGCCGAGCCGATGTTGTAGCCGGTCAGGAACATTTCCGGGCAAACCAGCAATGACGCGCCCTGGTCGGCTGCCAACTGAGCCTGATCGCGCAGCCGCTGCAGGTTGCCAGGCACATCCAGCGGGCCAGGTAGGACTTGGAACAAGGCTATGCGCATGACAGCTCCTGGGTCAGTCGGCCAGCGCGATCGGGCCGATCTCGTCGAACACATCGCCCGGCCCCGGGTTCTCGGGGTGGGTGTGCCCGCCGAAGTGATTGATGATACCCCACACCGCATTGAGCGACGTCTGCACGGCGCCCTCTACCCAGGCAGGCGTCCACGACACATCGTCGCCGGCAATGAAGATGCCGCGTTGCTCGGCGGGCATGTTCTTTTGCATGAAGTGGGCGTACATGCGTTGGTTGTAGCGGTAATGACCCGGCAAGGCGCCCTTGAAGGCACCGAGGAAATACGGGTCCGCTTCCCACGAAACGGTGATCGGGTCGCCAATGATGTGGCCGGCGATGTCGGTTTTCGGATAGATCTTCTTCAGCGCGTCCAAGGCCAGCTGCACACGTTTCTCCACCGGGTGCGGCAGCATCTTCAAGGCATCGCTCATCCAGGCATAGGACAGGCAGATGACCCCCGGCTTGTCGTCGCCGTTATCGAACAGGTACGTCCCGCGGGTCAGGCGGTCGGTCAGGGTCATGCTCAGCAGGTCGCGGCCGGTTTCCGGGTCCTTGTCCTTCCAGAACGGCCTGTCGACCATGACGAAGGTTTTCGACGACTGCATGTAGCGGGTACGGTCCAGTGCCATCCACATTTTCTGGGAAAACAGCGATTCTTCGCAGTCGATCTGGGTGGTCAGTAACCACGTCTGGCAGGTGGCGAGCACGGCGCCGTAGTGGCGGGTGTCCCCCCAGTTGTCGGTGACGGCCAGGCGGCCATCGGCAGCGCGCTGGATCCGCTTGACCCCGGTGCGGGGTGCACCGCCATGCAGGGAACGCAAGCTGGTGCCCTCGGGCCAATGGGCGCAGCGCTCGGGCCGATGGCGCCAGATACCCTGCGGTACCTGCTCCACGCCGCCCACGATCAGATGCTGGTGGTCGTCGCAGTTGGTCATGACCACCCGGAAGATCTCCAGCATCGAGTTGGGGAAGTCCGAGTCCCAACCGCCTGTGCCGAAGCCCACTTGGCCGAATACTTCCCGGTGCAGAAAACTGAGCTTGGCGAACGAGCGCGAGGTGGCGACGAAGTCGTAGAAGGTGCGGTCGTCCCACAGCGGTACGAGTTTGTTCCACAGCGCCTTTAGGCGTGGTACATCGCGATCACGGATGGCTTGCTGGATATCGGCGAATTGCGCACCGCTTTCCAACGCGTCAGCCCAGGCATCAGCCACCTCATGGAACAGCTTGGGAAGATCGGCAGGGGTTTCGGCGTAGTAGGTCTGCCCTTCGAGGTCGATCACCGTGCTGCTGGAGGCCGAGCTCAATGGGTTAGGAAAGGGCTTGGTCTGCAACCCCAGTTTGTCCACGTAGTGATAGAACGCCGTGGACGACACCGGAAAGCGCATGCCACCCAACTCGGCGACGATGCCATCGGTGCCATTGAAGGCTTGCGAGCGCAGCCGGCCACCCAGCTTCGAGGCTTCGTACACCACTGGCTTGAGCCCCAGTTTCATGAGCTCGTAGGCGGCCACCAGGCCGGCGATTCCGGCGCCGATGATCGCGACTTCCTCGCCGTGGCGTTGCGCCGGAATCGTGCCCAGGCCCGCCGGATGCTCCAGCCAGTCATCGAAGGCGAATGGGAAGTCAGGGCCGAAAATGGTGATGGGTTTCTTGCCGTCGTCAGGGTGCCGGTTGTTCTTGTTCATTAAAGGACCTTGCCAGAGCGGCTGCGCGATGTGCTGAGCCTGAGTATAGGAGACGTCTGGCGGTCATTTTAGAGAGGGGGCATTTCGTTATTAAGAAGCAGAATGAGGTCGAAATGTCTCCTCTTTGGTCATAGTGGCGTGGTTTGTGAGTATTTTGACGAATTCATGTTTGTGAATACAGGTTTCAAAGCGCCTGACCGCGATCCACCTTGCTGCTGAGGATGATCGACGTGGTGGTTTTTTCGACGCCCTCGACGTTGCCGATCCGGTCCAGCAACTGGTCCAGTAGTTCCGGTGACTCCGTGTGCAGCCAGGCCACGTAGTCGAATTCACCGCTCACCGCGCACAACTGCCGCACAGCGGCCATCGCGCTTAGCCGTTTGACGACCTCTTTGCCCGAGCGTGGCTGCACCTTGATGCCCACATACGCCTGTAGCCCACCGCCCATCACCTGCTGCCCCAAGCGCACGCCGTAACCGGAAATCACCTTGTTCTTCTCCAACCGCTCGAGCCGTGAGTTGACCGTGGTGCGAGCGATGCCCAACTGGCGCGCGAGCATGGCTACGCTTTCGCGGGCATTGATCTGCAACAGGGCGATCAGCTGGCGGTCGATTTCATCCAGGGCAAATGGGCGAAGGTCTGGCATGGCGTGGCTCGGCGAGCGGAAGGGGGAGGTAGCCTAGCTAGCGTGGGTGGGTGGGGGCAAGGAGGAGTGAACGAGTGAACCCAGCCGTTCGTTGCCTTCGCCACGGCTTGGTGTTGTGCTGCGGTGATGTCCTGCTTGGGGTCATGCTTGCCATTTTTCTCCAGCGACGCGCCGGTTTATCAATGAGTGGTATTCACTTGAGCCGATTAACCAGCCTATTCGGCTCATCAAATGAGCCGAATAGGCTGGTTAATCGGCTCATCAATTATTGATCGGACTAGGCTTGGCGCGGATTGCATCACCGTAAATAGCAAAAGCCGCGCGAATGCACGGCTTGGCAAAGGTTGGGCCCATACGGACGCGAACCGTCCACCAAGGGATTAACAGTTGATGGCGATGTCCTCAAGCTAAGTCATTGAAAGCCATGCATAGACTCATTTAGCTTCCTGCTGCTGCGCCCGCTTCGGATCCACGCCGCCGCAGCCTGGGTGTGGCGGGTACGGTTCAAACCTGCCCAGCAGAGCCATTGTCTTGTTGGCTTCCATACACGCCTCTAGAATGGGAGGCCCTCGCAAGGCAGGAAACACTATGTGGTTCATGAACAAGAAAACGCTCAGTGCCGAGCAGGCGACTGCGCTTAATGACCAGGGCTGGGCGGCGTTCCGAGAGCAGGATCTGGACACCGCGCAGGAGTGCTTCGAAAACCTTGCCAAAGCGTGTCCCGACGACCCGCGCTGGATGAATGGCGTGGGCGCGGTGAGCCTGGCGCGTGACGATCGCGCCGATGCCCATCGACACTTTCAGAGGGCCGCTGATCGTGACTATCCCGGCAGCCACTACAACTTGGGCATCATGGCCTACCAGGACGGTAATCACGAGGTCGCCAGCCGACACTTCCTGAGGGCGGCCGAGCACGATTATCCGGGCAGCCACTACAACCTCGGCAGCATGGCCTTCCAGGAGGGTGATCACGACGCTGCCCGCCAGTACTTCCAGAAAGCCGCCGAGTACGATTGTCCCCGCAGCCACTTCTACCTTGGCAGCATGGCCTACCAGGAGGGCGATCACGATGCCGCCGTCGAGCACCTCAACAACGCCGTGCGCCACGATCATCCAGAGGCGCTGAACCTGCTCGGCGACGTCCATCTGCATGCCGAACGTTATCCGCAGGCTGAGCAGGCCTACCGGCGCGCTGCCGAGTTGGGCAATGTCGACGGCTACAACAATCTTGGCCTTCTGTATTTGCAGCTCGAAGATTATCAGCAGGCCAAGCAGGCGTTGTTGCAGGCCCTGGAGTCCGACCACGTCTACGCCCAGCACAACCTGGCTGTGGCCTATCACCGTTTAGGCGAGCTCGAGGCGGCCGAGCGCTGGTACCTGATTTCGTTCTCTCTGCACGGCAACCTGCAGTCGCTGGAGAACCTTGGGCATGTATATGGTGATACTGGGCGCGAGGTCGAGGGCGAGGCGCTGGTCGCGGCCTCCGACAAGCTCTACGAGGATCAGCCTCTCAATGATGACGAGCAGGCGTTGATCGACCGGTTGCTGGCCTGAGCCACGATGACCTTGCTGCTCGCGCCGCCGACCCAAAAAGCCGAAAGCCGCGCTAAGCGCGGCTTTGAATATGGTGGGCCCACACGGACTCGAACCGTGGACCAAAGGATTATGAGTCCTCTGCTCTAACCAACTGAGCTATAGGCCCTCAGTAGCAGGCGCGATTATAACGAGGGTTTCGCACCTGTGCCATCCGAAAGATCCGTTAGTGCTATACGAAGAAACCGCGCAGCGAATTCCTCCGGCAGCAAGGGCAGGCTGACGATGTAGCCTTGGATCTGCTCGCAGCCTTCGGTAGCCAGAAAACGCTGCTGGGCCTGGTTCTCGACGCCTTCGGCAATGATGGTCAGTTGCATGCTGCGGCCAAGCGCAATGATGGCGCGTGCGATGGCGGCATCGTGGGGGTCGTCGGGCAGGCCGCGGATGAAGGATTTGTCGATCTTGAGGATGTCCAGCGGCAACCGCTTGAGGTAGCTCAACGACGAATAACCGGTGCCGAAATCGTCGATCGCCAGTTGCACGCCCAATTTCTTCAACTGGTGCAGCACCGCCAGGGCTTCTTCGGCCTGGCTCATGATGAAGTTCTCGGTGATCTCCAGCTGCAGGTCGCCGGCCTTGAGTTGGTGTTGCCTGAGCAGTACCTCGATGCGCCGTGCGAGGTTGGGTTGGCGCAGTTGCGCGCCGGCCAGGTTGATCGACAGCGGACCAAAGGGTTCGTACCGCTGTTTCCAGGCCTGCATCTGACGGCAGGCCTGTTCCAGTACCCACTCACCCAGTTGCAGGATGGTGCCGTTTTCCTCTGCCAGATGAATGAAATGCTCCGGTGGCACTTCGCCAAACGTCGGGTGGCTCCAGCGGATCAAGGCTTCGGCACCGACCAGGGTCTGGGTTTGCAGGCTGAGCTTGGGCTGGAAGCACAGGCTCATCTCGTTGCGTTCGATGGCCCGGCGCAGTTCGTGCTCCAAGGCGACACGCTCACTGGCCTGGGCGGTCAGGTCGCGGGTATAGACTTCCACCCGGTTGCGCCCCTTGGCCTTGGAGCGGTACATGGCGGCATCGGCGTTGCGGATGAGCGTGGCGACATCGCTGCCGTCGTGTGGGTAGAGGCTTATGCCAATGCTTGCGCTGGTGAAGAACTCATGCTCGCCGGCCTGGAAGGGAGCGTTGAAACAGGTCAGCAGCTTGTTGGCGATGGTGCTCGCGTCACTGGGCTTGTGCAGGCCGGGCAGCAGGATGATGAACTCGTCGCCCCCCAAGCGCGCCACGGTGTCCACATCGCGCACCTGCTCTTTGAGACGCTGCGCGATGCCCTTGAGTAGCAAATCGCCTACCGGATGGCCGAGGCTGTCGTTGATATGCTTGAAACGGTCCAGGTCCAGGAACAGCACGGCGCCCTGGCGGTTGGACAGTTGTCCACAGGTCAGCACGGCCTGGAGGCGGTTTTCGAACAGGGTACGGTTGGGCAGGCCAGTGAGAGGGTCGTGATGTGCCTGGTAGTCCAGTTCGGCTTGGGCATGCTTGATGCTGGAGATGTCGGCGAACACCGCCACGAAGTGCGTGATCTCGCGCTCGGCATTGCGCACGGCACTGATGGTCAGCCAGCTGGGGTACAGCTCGCCGTTCTTGCGTTTATTGTAGATCTCGCCCTGCCAGTGCCCTTCATCGGTCAGTTGATGCCACAAGGCAGCGTAGAAGGCGCTGTCATGCTGGCCCGAGGCGAGCAGGCGAGGGGTTTGGCCCAGCGCTTCGATCTCGCTGTACCCGGTGATTTCGCTGAAAGCACGGTTCACCGCACTGATGCGCTGGTCGATGTCGGTAATCAACACGCCCTCGGCGGTGTTTTCGAACACCGTGGCGGCCAGTTGCAGTTTTTCCTGCATCAGGTGGCGTTCGGTGATGTCCCGGGCGATGGTCAACATGCAGTCGGTGCCGGCGATTGGCAGCGGGCGCGCAGACAATTCGCATAGGCGAATCTGCCCGTCGCTACGGCGGATATGGCAGGTGAAGTCGCGTACGAAGCCCTCTCGGTTGAGCTGGTCGAGCAGGCGCTTGCGTTCGTTGAGGTCTACCCAGATGCCAAGGTCGAGCGACGTCTGGTCCAGGGTGGGGTGCAGGGCGTAGCCGGTAAGGCGGCAAAACCCGTCGTTGACCTCCAGCAGCAAGCCATCGTGCTGACGGGACAGCAACAGGCCATCTGGGGAGGCATGAAACGCCTTGGCGAACTTTTCCTCGGAAATCTGCAGTTGCTGCTGGGTTTCCTTGAGCTGGCTAATGTCGCGTACGGCGACCACCAGCGCAGGCGTGCCGTCGAGTTCAAAGGTTTCAGCGGACGTAAGCCCTGTGAACAACTGGCCGTTGCTGCGCCTGAAACTCATTTCCAGGTTGCGGATGCCGCCCAGGTGCAGGCGCTCCAGTAAGCGAGGCCCTGAACCCTCGACTGCCCATAGATTGAGCTCGGTCGCCGTCCGGCCGATGACCTGACCAGGCGTCAGGCCTATCTGCTCTTCGAACGCTTCGTTGACCTCCAGCAGGCAGCCGTCGCTGTGGCGAGCGATCAGCAAGATGTCCGGGCACTGCTGGAACACCGAGGCAAACTTCTGCTCGGACAGACGCAGTGCGTCTTCGGTGCGCTTGGTTTCGCTGATGTCGATCATCAGACCGCGCATGACGGGCTGGTGGCCATGCTTGATCATGCTGACGATGTTGCGTACCCACAACGCTTGGCCATCGGCACGAATTACCCGGTAATCCAGGCTGTGGTCGCGCCCGGCAGCAGTTTCGCTTTCGCAGTAGGCCTGGGCCCATAGCGCATCGTCAGGGTGCACGATGCTGCGCCAGAAGCCGGGCTTTAGCCAGTTGCTCAGCGGATAGCCGAGCAGGTCCTCGGCATGGGGCGATACATAGCTGTACGTGAAATCGTTTACGTTCGCTTCCCAGGCGATGGCTGAAAGGCTCTCGACCAGGCCACGGTAGTGGTATTCGCTGCTGCGCAGCTCCTGCTCCAATGCGATGCGCCGGGAGATTTCGGAACTCAGGCGCCGGTTGATACGCATGACTGTGGCCAGCACCAGTACCAGCAACAATACGGTGGGCACGCCATACACCACCAGATCGGACCAGAACATGCGCGCAGTGCCGTGTTGTGCGGAGGCTTGCGGGGGGGCGGGTTGCGCCGCGGTCTGGCCGGGTACCGCTACGGCAACGTACTCGGCGATCGGATCTGGTTGTTGCACTTGCGCAACGCCCGTCGTGGTCCACAGGCTCAGGGCCACCAGCAGGATGGCCGGCATCAGGGGCATAGCGGCCTCTCGCATTCAAATGGACTGAGTCGAGTGTAGACGGCCAATTAGCTCTGGGATGGGTGTCAGGGAGATTTTTTCAGGCTTAACAGGGCCTTGGAGACGGATGGCCAGCGGTATACGAAGCCCAGAAAAAACCCCGGCCTGGGCCGGGGTTGGTCATCACTCGTCGAGGAAGGAGCGCAAGTGCTCGCTTCGAGTCGGGTGCCGCAGCTTTCGCAACGCCTTCGCCTCGATCTGACGGATCCGCTCGCGGGTCACGTCGAACTGCTTGCCCACTTCTTCAAGGGTGTGATCGGTGTTCATGTCGATGCCGAAACGCATGCGCAGCACCTTGGCTTCACGTGCAGTGAGGCCCGACAACACATCGCGGGTCGCTTCCTTGAGGCTTTCGACCGTGGCCACATCGATCGGGGACTGCATGGTCGAGTCCTCGATGAAGTCACCCAAGTGCGAATCTTCATCGTCACCGATCGGGGTTTCCATGGAGATCGGCTCTTTGGCGATCTTCAGTACCTTGCGGATCTTGTCCTCAGGCATCTCCATGCGCTCGCCCAACTCTTCCGGAGTCGGCTCACGACCCATTTCCTGCAGCATCTGCCGGGAAATGCGGTTGAGCTTGTTGATTGTTTCGATCATGTGCACCGGAATACGAATGGTGCGTGCCTGGTCGGCGATGGAGCGGGTGATCGCCTGACGAATCCACCAGGTGGCATAGGTCGAGAACTTGTAACCGCGACGGTATTCGAACTTGTCCACAGCCTTCATCAAGCCGATGTTGCCTTCCTGAATCAGGTCCAGGAACTGCAGGCCACGGTTGGTGTACTTCTTGGCGATGGAGATCACCAGACGCAGGTTGGCCTCGACCATTTCCTTCTTGGCGCGGCGAGCCTTGGCTTCGCCAATCGACATGCGACGGTTGATTTCCTTGATCTCGGCAACGGTCAGGCCGGTTTCGGTCTCAAGGTCGATCAGTTTCTGCTGGCAGGCAACGATGGCTGCGTCTTTTTCACCCAGCGCCGCAGCCCATTTGGTGTTGCGCTTGGCAAGGTCACCGCTCCAGGTCTGGTCGGTTTCGTTGCTCGGGAACATGCGCAGGAAGTCGGCACGCGGCATACGGGCATCACGCACGCACAGCTGCATGATGGCGCGTTCTTGCTGACGCAGGCGGCTCAATGCGCTGCGAACACGCTCGACCAGCACTTCGAACTGCTTGGGGACCAGCTTGATCGGCATGAACAGATCGGCCAGCGCCTGCAGGGCAGCAACGCTTTCCTTGTGCTCACGACCGTTCTTCTTCAGGACCTTGTTGGTGGCCTGAAGCTGATCCGAGACCGCGCCGAAGCGTTGAGCTGCAACGACAGGGTCCGGACCGCTTTCGGTCTCTTCCTCGTCGTCACTGTCAGACTCTTCTTCCTCGTCCTCGGACTCTTCCTTCGCAGCGGCAGTCTTGGCGCCTGGAATCGGCACTTCATCTGTCGGTGCCGCGATGTTGTCATCGGGATCGATGTAACCACTGAGGACGTCCGACAGACGGCCACCTTCGGTGGTGACGCGGTCGTACTCGCCGAGAATGTAATCCACAGTGCCCGGGAAGTGGGCGATGGCGCCCATGACTTCACGAATGCCTTCTTCGATCCGCTTGGCGATTTCGATCTCGCCTTCACGGGTCAGCAGCTCGACAGTACCCATTTCACGCATGTACATGCGTACCGGGTCGGTCGTGCGGCCGATATCGGTCTCAACTGCCGCCAACGCAGCAGCGGCTTCTTCGGCCGCGGCTTCGTCGGTGTCGGCTTCCGCCAACAGAAGGGCATCCGCATCCGGAGCACTCTCGAATACGTTGATCCCCATGTCGTTGATCATGCGGATGATGTCTTCCACCTGTTCAGGATCTGAAATATCCTCAGGCAGGTGGTCGTTGACCTCCGCGTAAGTCAGGTAGCCCTGCTCACGACCGCGGGTGATCAACTCTTTGATACGAGACTGCTGTTGCGCTTTTCCGGACATAACACCCTATCCACTGAAGGTCTTGGCGGGCAAAAAACAAGCCGAGGATTATACCCGAGCATGGACCTCACGCGCCAGATGAGGTCGGGTTTTGTGCGGGAACATTCCGGCTCAACAAGGCGAGAAGCTGGGTTTTTTCCTCGCTGGTCAATTCGCTTTGACGGGATTTCCTGAGCAGTTGTTCCAGGCTTCGCTCACGTTGGCGAGCGGACAAGCTAGTAATGGTGTCGAAAAACTGTTGTTCAAGGTTGTCGGCCACGATCAGCCATTCCTTCTCCGCCAACGCCCGCAGCAGGCGACCTTGTTCGGTGCCATGCCAGCGTGCGATCAACTGCATTGAGCTTAGCCCAGGATTTTTCTGTGCAGCTTCGATCAATGCCACCAGCAGTTGGCTGTAGAGCTGTTCTTCGTCGGCAAAATGGCTGGCGTCTTCCACCTTGCCGGCCAGGAGCGGGTGATGCAACAGCGTGCGCAGCGCCGCCAGCGTAGGCGGTTCGACCGGTGCCGGCACGCGGGGCGGGGGCTCGTCACGCTGCCACGGCTTGCCGCCCTTGCGATGCTTGTCCCAGGGTTTGTCGCTCCAGGCTTTCTTGCCGCCGGCCTTTTTGGGCGTCCAGGCCTGTTCCTGATGAGCGCCAGCATAATCGGGCTGCGGCATGTCGGCGTAATCAGGCGTGTAGCTGACCATGGCATCGTAGTCATAGCCTGGGTCGTAGTCGGCGCTGGGCGCCGCGGGGGCCTGTTGCGCCAGTTGCTCAACCTGCTGCGGATCGAGCCCGGTGATTTCCCGCAAGCGGTTGCGCATCAGTTGACGCAGGTTGGCGCCCGGGATTTTTTCGATCAACGGTGCAGCCAGGGTGGCCATGTGCGCCTTGCCTTCGAGCGAGCGAGGGTCTGCCTCGATGCTCAGCTGCTCGAAGAAGTAATCGGCCAATGGTTGCGCGTGCTGGTTGATGCGGGCCATGAAGGCATCGGTGCCTTCGGCGCGGACCAGGCTGTCCGGGTCTTCACCTTCAGGCAGAAACAGAAAACGCGCGCGACGGCCGTCCTGCAGGTTCGACAGGGCGGACTCCAGCGCTCGCCAGGCCGCCTTGCGCCCGGCCTGGTCGCCGTCGAAGCAGAACAGTACGCTCGGTACCACGCGAAACAGGCGCTTGAGGTGCTCTTCGCTGGTGGCGGTGCCCAGGGTGGCCACGGCGTTGCGCAAGCCTTGCTGGGCCAGGGCAATCACGTCCATGTAGCCCTCGACCACGATGATTTCGTCGAGGTTGCGGTTGTGCTTGCGGGCCTCGTACAGCCCGTACAGCTCCTGGCCCTTGTGGAACACAGGCGTTTCGGGAGAGTTCAGGTACTTGGGCTTGTCGTCACCTAGCACCCTGCCGCCGAAGGCGATGATGCGGCCACGGCTGTCGCGAATCGGAAACATCACCCGATCGCGGAAGCGGTCGTAGCGTTTGCCGGTTTCGGCATTCTCGATCAGCAGGCCGGCATCGATCATGACCTTCTGCTGCAGCGTGTCGGCACCCAGGTGCTTGAGCAGGTTGTCCCAGCCAGGCGGCGCGAAACCCAGGCCGAAGTCGCGCGCCACTTCGCCGGATAAACCGCGGCCTTTCAGGTACTCCACCGCTGCCTTGCGGGTCGGGTGACTGCGCAGGGCTTGGCGGTAGAACTCCGAGGCGGCGTCCAGCAGCGGGTACAACGGTGAGTCGGTCGGCTGGCGCGGTTTCTGGTCGCGCCGGCCTTGCTCGCGCGGGACCTCCATGCCTGCCGCTCGTGCCAGTTCCTCGACGGCCTGGGGGAAATCCAGGTTGTCGTGGTCCATGACGAAGCCAAGGGCGTTGCCACCGGCGCCGCAACCAAAGCAGTAATAGAACTGCTTGTCGGGGCTCACGGTGAAGGAGGGGGTCTTTTCCTTGTGGAACGGGCAACAGGCAGAATAATTCTTGCCGGTTTTTTTCAGTTGGACACGGGAGCTGACCACGTCGACGATGTCGAGGCGGTTGATGAGGTCGTCGATGAAACTCTGGGGAATCAGCCCGGCCATGGCAGTCTCGTCAATCTGGCAACTGGCAAGTCTAATCGCTCACGCGCCGAATGCAGCGGGTGATGCTTGAAGCTATGCGGGGAATAAGTGCCCGTCGCCGGCCCATGAGGCCCGTCAGTCGGACGTGCACGCCTGGCCTACAACACAATGACCAGTTCTGACGTTTCAGGCAGGTTGCCCGCATGCACGGTGCTTGAACATGTGCATGGAGCCTTGAGCAAGCTGCTCAAGTTTGAAACGACCACTGCCATCGCCCGGTGGTTAACCGGGCAGGGCAGAAGCTTTGCGATGAACGTCTGTATTAGTACAGACGAACGGCGCGGCGCTGTTCGCGCTGAACTTTCTTGGCGTGACGTTTGACAGCGGCAGCTGCCTTACGCTTACGCTCTGCGGTCGGCTTCTCGTAAAACTCGCGGCTACGAACTTCAGCCAGTACACCGGCTTTTTCGCAGGAGCGCTTGAAACGACGCAGAGCTACGTCGAAGGGTTCGTTCTCTTTAACTTTGACGGCTGGCATCCAGGGCTACCTTAATTCATTACCGGGGTAGACGCGCTCCTGGCAAAACAAAGGTGTGCTGGAGAACGTCGGTTTTCAAGGGTTGCGGATGTTAACCCTTAGCAAGCCGGAATGCAAAGCCTCTGATCGAAAACCGCTGGTCGGCACCTTGCACGGGGACTATCATGCGCGCCTTCGAATTCAGCCCCCACAAGGGACGAGCCCATGCTAGTACTGGGATTGGAAACATCCTGCGACGAAACCGGCGTCGCATTATACGACAGTGAACGGGGCCTGCTGGCCGATGCGCTGTTCAGTCAGATCGATCTGCACCGCGTGTTTGGCGGCGTGGTGCCCGAACTCGCGTCGCGCGACCACGTCAAGCGCATGCTGCCGCTGATTCGCCAAGTGCTGGACGAAGCGGGTTGCGTGGCCACCGAAATCGACGCCATCGCCTACACCGCAGGCCCCGGGCTGGTCGGCGCACTCCTGGTCGGTGCCTCCTGCGCCCAGGCCCTGGCCTTTGCCTGGGACATCCCGGCCATCGGTGTACACCACATGGAAGGCCACTTGCTGGCGCCCATGCTGGAAGAAAACCCGCCGGCGTTTCCGTTCGTTGCCTTGTTGGTTTCCGGCGGTCATACCCAGCTGGTACGCGTCGATGGCATTGGTCAGTACGAATTGCTGGGCGAGAGCCTGGACGATGCGGCCGGCGAGGCGTTCGACAAGACCGCCAAGCTCATCGGCCTGAACTACCCTGGTGGGCCGGAAATTGCCCGGCTTGCCGAGCGCGGCACACCGGGGCGGTTCGTGTTTCCTCGGCCGATGACCGATCGGCCAGGCCTGGCAATGAGCTTCAGTGGCCTGAAAACCTTCGCCCTCAATACCTGGCAGCAGTGCCGGGAGGCTGGTGACGACAACGAACAAACCCGTTGCGACGTGTCCCTGGCGTTCCAGCAGGCGGTGGTGGAGACTTTGACCATCAAGTGCAAGCGGGCACTCAAGCAGACGGGCCTCAAGCGGTTGGTCATTGCCGGGGGGGTCAGCGCCAACAAGGCCCTGCGCGCTTCGCTGGAAGACATGCTCGGCAACCTCAAGGGCAATGTCTATTACGCCCGTCCGCAGTTCTGCACCGACAATGGGGCCATGATCGCCTATGCCGGCTGCCAGCGGCTGCTGGCGGGGCAGCAGCAAGACTTGGCGATCAGCGTGCAGGCGCGCTGGCCGATGGAGCAGTTGCCGCCCCTGTAGGGGTCAGAAGTGCCGCTCGCGGCCTGCAAACAGGTCACGCAGGTTACTGCGATGGCGCCATACGATCAGGACGGTCAGTACCGTCATCGGCAGCAGGGCCTCGGGCTGGCGCCAGGCCAGCAATGGCAGGGTCAGCGGTGTAGCGATCAGCGCAGCCAGGGAGCTGGTGCGGGTGAGGTACAGGGTCAGCACCCAGGCAACGATGGCCAGCAATGCGGCAGGCAAGTACAAGCCGACCAGCATGCCGGCCGCGGTCGCCACGCCCTTGCCACCGCGAAAGCGAAAGTACACGGGGAACAGGTGGCCCAGCACTGCACAGATACCGATCCAGGCCTGCGCGTGCAGGTCCAGCCCGGCAAGGCGGGCGAGCATTACCGGCAACAGCCCCTTGCACAGGTCGCCAAGCAGGGTCAGGATCGCCATCTTGCGCCCTGCCAGGCGCAGCATGTTGGTAGCGCCGGCATTGCCCGAACCACTGCAACGCGGGTCCGGGCTGCCCGCAAGGCGGCTCAGGACAATGGCGAAGGACAGCGAGCCGAGCAGGTAGGCGAGCAGCGCCAGTAACCAAAACATGCTAACTATTCCGGGCGAGGACGCCCTGATTCTAACGGCGCCAGTCGCCCTTGTCGTGCTGTGGAGAGAAGTGCTTGGACAGAGTGTTCATCGAAGGCCTGGAAGTCGATACCGTGATCGGTGCCTATGACTGGGAGCGGGATATTCGCCAGTGCCTGCGTCTTGACCTGAGCTTCGCCTGGGATAACAGGCCTGCGGCCGCAGGCGACGACCTCGCCCTGGCGCTCGATTACGCGAGCGTTTCGACGCGCATCCAGGGGTTTGCCGAGCAGGCACGCTTCGAGTTGGTCGAAACCTTCGCCGAGCGCTTGGTTGCCGTGTTGATGGACGAGTTCGGCATCCCCTGGGTGCGCTTGAAGCTCACCAAGCCGGGCGCAGTGCCGGCAGCGCGCGGTGGTGTTGGCGTGGAGATCGAGCGCGGATGTCTCTGAGCACGGTATACCTGGGCCTTGGCAGCAACGTCGATCGGCATACCCACCTGTGTGCCGGTCTCGATGCGCTGGCGGCCATTCTGACCGACATGCGTTGCTCGCCCGCGTTCGAAAGCCAGGCGGTGGGCATCAAGAGCGGGCCGTTCATCAATTTTGTGGTGACCGGACAGACGACGCTACCGTTGATCGAACTGGACCGGCGGCTGAAATTCATCGAGGCCGACAATGGCCGGTATGCCCCTGATCGACTCGGCCTGCCGCTGGATATCGACGTGCTGATGTATGACGACCTGCATGGCACTTTCGACGGGCTGGTGCTGCCCCGGGCTGAAATTCTGAAAAATGCCTTCGTGCTGTGGCCGTTGTCGCTACTGGCGCCTGATCTGGTGCACCCGGGTGTAGGCAAAACCATGGCGCAGGTGTGGCAAGAGTCGCAGATCGATCAGGTCCTGGCGCCCGTCGCCTTCGAGTGGCGCGGGTTGCAACTGACGCCTGCCTGAGGCTCATACCGTCGCACACAATGCCCAGCATGCCGGCCATCAGCTGCTGCTGGGGTTGTCGCGCAGGTCGAGCGCGAGCTGCGCGACATTGTAGCTAGCTGCCCTTGTAGGCATCGAGCGCCTGCAAGCGCTCATTTTTCAAGGCCTCACCCAGCGCCTGGCCGGTGAAACCAGCCTGAACCAGCGGCTTTACATCCACGGCCCGGGCAGCGGCCATAGCCCCTTGCAGGTAGTCTGCCTGCCGGTAGTCTGTCTGTCCGTTGCCCTGCGCGATCGCTCGACAGGCTGCTAGAAAGTCCTCGAAACGCTGCGGCCTGCGGTAAACGTCGAACGTTTGCAACAGATCCAACAGCGTCTGGGCAGGCAGCTCTAAGGCCTTGTTGGCCTGCTCCAGGCACTGGCTGGTCAGCATCGACAGATCCTGGCACTCCCGCGGGGTCTTCAGGCGCTGATTGAGCGCCTTGATCGACGCGGTTGGTAAAGGATGCAGCAGACAGGCCCAGCGTACGGGCAACGCAAGCTGATGCCGGGCTGCCTGTTCCAGTGCGACCAGGGTCTGGGGATGAGGCTCCAGTTCCGGCAGCAGCACGTGCAGGGCATTGCATGCTCGCAGGACTTCGAAGAACACCTTGGGGTGCGCCTCCATCAATGCCCGCTCGATTTCCTTCCAGGTGCGTTCTGCCGTTAACGCCAGCAGTTCACCCGAAGCGCTGATGTGCTGCATCAAGCCCAGCGTGTCGTCGGCCACTTTGAAGCCCAACGGCGCATAACGCGCTGCAAAACGAGCGACGCGCAGCACACGCAGTGGATCTTCGGCAAACGCGGGCGAAACGTGGCGAAGCAGGCGCCGATCAAGGTCGGCCTTGCCCTGATAAGGGTCGTAGAGGGTGCCGTCCGCGTCCTCCGCCATCGCGTTAATGGTCAGGTCGCGGCGTATCAGGTCTTGCTCGAGCGTGACGTCCGGGCTTGCGTGAAAGGTGAACCCGCCGTAGCCCCTGCCGCTCTTTCGCTCGGTACGGGCCAACGCATATTCCTGGCCGGTCTTGGGATGCAGAAACACCGGAAAGTCTGCGCCAACCGGGCGGAACCCTTTGGCAAGCATGTCTTCAACCGTGGCGCCTACCACGAGCCAGTCGATATCGGTGACCGGGCGGCCGAGTAGGCGGTCGCGTACTGCGCCCCCCACTTTGTAAATGTGCATAAGTAACTCCCCCTGATTGCCGACAGCATAACCTGCCGACCGCCAGGGGGCGCATCACAGGTGGTGAATGACCGCCATGTCCAGGCGCCCGTAGTCAGAACCTTCGCCGTGCTCGCCACGAGGGGGCATGTGATGGGTTTTCATCACCTGGTCGCCTTGCACGGTTTCCAGGTGAATATCGAACCCCCACAACCGATGCAGGTGCTTGAGTACCTCTTCGGTCGAATCCCCCAAGGGCTTGCGGTTGTGTTGCTGGTGCCGAAGCGTCAGCGACCGATCTCCGCGACGATCGACGCTCCATATCTGAACGTTCGGCTCGCGATTGCCGAGGTTATATTGGGCGGCCAATTGTTCGCGGATGGTGCGATAGCCTGCATCGTCGTGGATGGCAGGCACGTACAGTTCGTCCCGCTGGTCATCGTCCAGGATGCTGAACAGTTTCAGATCACGCATCACCTTGGGCGATAAGTATTGAAGGATGAAGCTTTCGTCCTTGAAGCTGCTCATGGCGAACTTGAGGGTTGAAAGCCAATCGCTGCCGGCAATGTCCGGAAACCAGTGGCGATCTTCCTCGGTGGGTGCCTCACACATGCGCCGAATGTCGGTATACATGGCAAAGCCCAACGCGTAAGGGTTGATGCCGTTGTAATAGGGGCTATCGAAACCAGGCTGGAAGACCACGCTGGTATGGGACTGAAGGAACTCCATCATGAAGCCTTCGGTGATCAGCCCCTCGTCATACAGATCGTTCATCAGCGTGTAGTGCCAGAAGGTCGCCCAGCCTTCGTTCATCACCTGTGTCTGGCGCTGTGGATAGAAATACTGGGCGATCTTGCGCACGATCCGCACCACCTCGCGCTGCCAGGGTTCGAGTAGCGGTGCGTTCTTCTCGATGAAGTAGAGGATGTTTTCCTGAGGTTCGGCGGGGAAGCGCACGTCGTCCCGTTCACTGGTCTTGTCGGCACTTTTGGGAATGGTGCGCCACAGGTCGTTGATCTGCCGTTGGAGGTGTTCCTCCCGATCCTTCTGCCGGCGACGCTCTTCTTCGGCAGAAATGGGATAGGGGCGCTTGTAGCGGTCCACCCCGTAATTCATCAGGGCGTGGCAAGAGTCGATGAGGTCTTCCACCGCATCGATCCCGTGACGCTCCTCGCACTGGGCGATGTACTGCTTGGCAAAGACCAGGTAATCGATGATCGAGCTGGCATCGGTCCAGGTGCGGAACAGATAGTTGCCCTTGAAGAAACTGTTGTGCCCATAGCACGCATGAGCGATCACTAGGGCCTGCATGCACATGGTGTTCTCTTCCATGAGATAGGCGATGCAGGGGTCGGAGTTGATGACGATTTCGTAAGCAAGCCCCATTTGCCCGCGGCTGTAGGATTTCTCGGTACTGAGGAATTGCTTGCCGTAGGACCAGTGGTGATAACCCAGCGGCATGCCGACCGAAGCGTAGGCGTCCATCATCTGCTCGGCGGTGATTACCTCGATCTGATTGGGGTAGGTGTCCAAGGCGTAACGTTCGGCCAGGCGGCCGATTTCCCGGTCATAGGTTCGGATCAGGTCGAACGTCCACTCTGAGCCGGTGGAGATGGGCTGGCGTCTCTGTGCTCTGGCGGTCATGTGGCTAACCTGCGCTGGAAGAGTTCACGGAAGACCGGGTAGATATCGCCGGCCGATACCAATTGCTGTTGCGCGAACGTATCGGGGAAGGCATCGCCGATACGTTCGTACTCGTACCAGAGCGCCTGATGTTCACGTGGGGTGATTTCCACGTAAGTGTAGTACTGAACGTGCGGCATGATCTGCCGGGTGAGGATGTCGCGGCAGATCGGTGAGTCGTCGTTCCAGTTATCGCCATCCGACGCCTGGGCCGCGTAGATGTTCCAGTCACTTGCTGGGTAGCGTTCGGCCATGATTTCCTGCATCAGCTTCAAGGCACTGGAGACGATGGTGCCGCCGGTTTCGCGACTGTAGAAGAACTCTTCTTCATCCACCTCGCGCGCGCTGGTGTGGTGCCGTATGAACACGACTTCGATCCGGTCGTAGTTACGCTTGAGGAACAGATACAGCAGGATGAAGAAGCGCTTGGCGATATCCTTGGTGGCCTGGGTCATCGAGCCCGAAACGTCCATCAGGCAGAACATGACAGCCTTGGAGCTGGGGTTCGGTTGCTTCACCAGCAGGTTGTATTTGAGGTCGAAGGTGTCGAGGAAGGGCAGCCGATTGATACGCGCCTTCAACCGCTCGATCTCCTGCTCGGTTTCCTGGATGTCCGTAAAGTTGTCAGGCTCCTCGACGCGCAGGCGGGCAAGCTCCTTCTGGGCTTCGCGAAGCAGGGCGCGGCTGCTGCCGGTCAATGCGATGCGCCGAGCATGGGCCGAGCGCAGTGTGCGTACGATATTGATACGTGACGGGTTGCCCTCGCTTGCGATACCGGCGCGCACGTTCTTGAACGTGTCTGCACCCGTCAGGTGACGCTTGACCAGGTTGGGCAACTCCAGGTCCTCGAACATGAACTCCAGGAACTCCTCCTGGGTGATCTGGAAAACGAAGTCGTCCATGCCGTCACCGGCATTGCCGGCCTTGCCACGGCCACTGCCGCCGCCACCACCCTGCGGACGGGGGATATGCTCACCTGCGGTGAATTCCTTGTTGCCCGGGTGTACGACGGTCTGCTTGCCGCCACGGCCATGGTGCAGCACTGGCTCGTCGATATCACGGCCTGGGATGCTGATCTGCTCACCGTGCTCCATGTCCGTGATGGAGCGGCGACTAACCGCTTCTTCCACGGCCTTTTTGATGTGATCACGGTACCGGCGCAAAAAGCGCTGGCGGTTGACCGTGCTCTTGTTCTTGCCATTCAGGCGTCGGTCGATAACGTAGCTCATGGTTCCTCCTGCGGGGAGCAGCTGCAAGCCATAAGCTTCAAGCTGCAAGAAAGAGCAGCCGCCGCAGCTGCGGGCACTGGCGCCGAGGGGTGCACGGCGCCGGCCAGCGTGAAGCCTGCGGCTTGTCGCTTGCCGCTTTATTGCGATTTCCTGACCCGCAGGTACCATTCCGACAGCAGACGTACCTGCTTGTCGGTGTAGCCACGCTCCACCATGCGCGTGACGAAGTCGTTGTGTTTCTGTTGATCCTCCTTGCTGGCCTTGGCGTTGAAGCTGATGACAGGCAGCAAGTCTTCGGTGTTGGAGAACATTTTCTTCTCGATCACCACCCGCAGCTTCTCGTAGCTGAGCCAGCTTGGGTTCTTGCCGTTGTTGTTGGCCCGGGCGCGCAGCACGAAGTTGACGATCTCGTTGCGGAAGTCTTTGGGGTTGCTGATACCCGCCGGTTTCTCGATCTTCTCCAGCTCTTCGTTCAGGGCGATGCGGTTGAGAATCTCGCCGGTTTCCGGATCGCGGTACTCCTGATCCTGGATCCAGAAGTCGGCGTACAGCACATAACGGTCGAAGATGTTCTGGCCGTACTCGCTGTAGGACTCCAAGTAAGCTGTCTGGATTTCTTTGCCGATGAACTCGATGTACCGGGGGGCCAGGTATTCCTTCAGGTAGCGCAGGTAGCGTTCGCGCACCTCGGCCGGGAATTGTTCCTGTTCGATCTGCTGCTCGAGCACATACAGCAGGTGCACCGGGTTGGCCGCCACTTCGTGAGGGTCGAAGTTGAACACCTTGGACAGGATCTTGAAGGCGAAGCGGGTCGACAGGCCGTTCATACCTTCATCGACGCCTGCCGAGTCGCGGTATTCCTGGATGGACTTGGCCTTGGGGTCGGTGTCTTTGAGGTTTTCGCCGTCGTACACCCGCATCTTCGAATAGATGTTGGAGTTGTCAGGCTCCTTGAGGCGCGAGAGGACGGTGAACTGGGCCAGCATTTTCAGCGTGTCCGGGGCGCAATGGGCCTTGGACAGCGAGCTGTTGATCAGCAGCTTGTCGTAGATGCGGATCTCGTCGCTGACCCGCAGGCAGTAAGGCACCTTCACGATGTAGATACGGTCAATGAAAGCTTCGTTGTTCTTGTTGTTGCGGAAGGTGTGCCATTCGGACTCGTTGGAGTGTGCCAGCAGGATCCCGGAGTAGGGAATAGCGCCCAGGCCTTCGGTGCTGTTGTAGTTGCCTTCCTGGGTGGCCGTCAGCAGCGGGTGAAGCACCTTGATGGGCGCCTTGAACATCTCGACGAATTCCATCAAGCCCTGGTTGGCTCGGCAAAGCGCGCCTGAATAACTGTAGGCGTCGGCGTCGTTCTGCGGGAATTCTTCAAGCTTGCGGATATCCACCTTGCCCACGAGTGCAGAGATGTCCTGGTTGTTCTCGTCGCCAGGCTCGGTCTTGGCGATGGCAATCTGGTTGAGGATGGAGGGGTAGAGCTTGACCACCTTGAACTTGCTGATATCGCCGCCGAATTCCTGCAAGCGCTTGGTGGCCCACGGCGACATGATGGTGTTCAGGTAGCGCCGCGGGATGCCGTACTCTTCCTCGAGAATGGCCCCGTCTTCGGTGGCGTTGAACAACCCCAGCGGCGACTCGAAGACCGGCGACCCCTTGATGGCGTAGAAGGGCACCCGCTCCATGAGTTGCTTGAGCTTTTCGGCCAGGGAGGATTTACCGCCACCCACCGGGCCAAGCAGGTAAAGAATCTGTTTCTTCTCTTCCAGGCCTTGGGCGGCATGGCGGAAGTACGACACGATCTGGTCGATGCACTCTTCCATGCCATGGAAGTCGGCAAAGGCCGGATAGCGCCGGATCATCTTGTTGGAAAAGATGCGCGACAGCCTAGAGTTGGTAGAGGTGTCGATCAGCTCTGGCTCACCGATGGCCATCAACAGGCGCTCGGATGCCGATGCGTAGGCGCTACGATCCTCCTTGCACAGTTCCAGGTACTCCTGCAGCGAGAGTTCTTCTTGGCGCGTGGACTCGAAGCGTTGTTGGAAGTGGCTAAAAATACTCATGACGTCACCTCGCTCGATACGTTGAGACGACGCCGGATCAGTCAGCTGATGCTGGTATGCAAGCGGCATTGCCGGTTGCCATATACCCCCCAAACACCCTATAGCGCTACCGATGACCCGCACGCCGGTGTACCGGCTCTCCCCTTTTTCCGGATGGCCTGCGCTTAAGGATAGTTGGTAATCGGCAAGGTCAAGGGCACGGGTGACGGAAGTTGCTAGCGACCGTTCGTCAGAACGGTCTCCAGCCCGCGCATGGCGCGGGCTGCAGTGACAATGAAAAATTTATTCTTCAATGCCTTGGGCGGTTTCGGCAGGATAGGTCGAGCGCCATAGCTCGAAGCCACCATCGACACTGTACACGTCGGAAAAGCCTTGTCCTACCAGGTAGGCAGCTGCGCTTTGGCTCGAATTGCCGTGGTAGCAGACGACCAGCGTCGGTGCGTCCAGGTCGGCATTGCGAATGAAGTCGGCGACCGAGTGGTTGTCCAGGTGGCGGGCACCAGTGATGTGACCTGCTGCGTAGGCCTGCGGGTCACGAATGTCGACCACGACGGCACCTTGCGCACGCAGGGCCAGGGCCTGTTCGGGAGGGATGCGCTTGAATTCGCTCATGGAGTTGGCTCTGTTCCGGGTTGATCGTTGAAGGTTGGAATTGGCGCCGCAGGGCGCAGGGTGCCGTCATCGGCACAATCGCAATGGTGGTACTGGCCGTCGTCGACGTTGTACAGGGTCATGGACCCACCCCATACGCAGCCTGTGTCCAGCGCAATGACTCCGGGTTCCTCGACCTGGCCCTGCAAGGCGGCCCAGTGCCCGAAGATGATCTTCACGTGACGCGAACGCCGACCTTTGTGGGCGAACCAGGGCTTGTACCCTTTGGGGGCGCTGTCCAGCCCTTCCTTGCTCTTGAATTCAAGTTTGCCTTCTGCGGTGCAGAAGCGCATGCGCGTCAGGTAATTGGTAATGACCCTGAGGCGTTCGACACCCGCCAGACGCTTGCTCCACTTGGCGGGCTCGTTGCCGTACATACCGTCCAGATACAGCGGCAGACGGCTGTCATCGCGCAGTACTTCTTCGACTTCGGCAGCCAGCTCCAGGGCTTTGCCCAGTGTCCATTGCGGGGGAATGCCCGCGTGTACCAAGGCGATGCCGCGCGGTTCATCGTAATGCAGCAGCTTTTGCTGGCGCAGCCAGTCGAGCAGCTGGTCGGCGTCAGGGGCCTCGATGATTTCGCGCAACGTGTCGCTCTTCTTGAGACGTTCGACGTTGCGCCAGGCCGCAAGCAGGTGCAGATCATGGTTGCCCAGCACGCAGGTGAGCGACTGGCGAATCGAATACAAATAGCGCAGCGTCTCGAGCGACTCGGGGCCACGGTTCACCAGGTCGCCGACCAGCCACAACTTGTCCACAGCCGGGTCGAAGCGCACACGTTCAAGCAGGCATTTGAGCGGCTGCAGGCATCCTTGCAAGTCACCGACGGCGTACGTGGCCATCAGTGCAGCGCCCCAGGTACTGCCAGGCGGAACGGCGCGATCTGTGCGTCGAAGCGCTTGCCGTCCTCGGCAAACATTTCGTAGCTGCCCTGCATGGTTCCAACGCGGGTGGTGATGACGGCGCCGCTGCTGTAGGTATGGCTCTGGCCTGGCTCAATCGTAGGTTGTTGACCGACCACGCCAGAGCCTTGCACCTCTTCGACCTCGCCATCACCGTTGGTGATCAGCCAGTGCCGGGACAGCAGCCTGGCCTTGAGCGAGCCATTGTTATGGATCGTGATGGTGTAGGCGAAAGCGAAACGGCTGCTTTCAGGGTCGGATTGCTCTTTGAGGTAACGGGTCACGACGCTGACGTCGATCTGATAGCGAGGGTCGGTCATGCAAGGGCCTTGGGGAACTGACGCAATGATGCAGTCTAGGCCATAGGGAGGGGCGAGGGCCAGCGGCGCGATGGCAGGCTGGCCCGGCAAGCAAGCCCCAAGCATCGGGGCGGCGATCAGCTTGCAAGTGCTGACTGCGGTCAGCGGGGCAGGGGCTGGGGGTCGGTCAGGCCGGTTGATCAGCCAACTGGTCGGCCAGGCGCACGAAAGCCGCCAGATCCAGCTGCTCGGGGCGCAGGCTACCATCCACGCCAGCGGCCTCGATGGCGGCGCTGTCGAGCAAGCCTTTGAGGGTATTACGCAACGTCTTGCGACGCTGGTTGAACGCATCGCGAACCACCCGCTCAAGCAACTGCGGATCCTTGGCCGGATGGGGCAGCACGTCGTGCGGCACCAGCCGGACGATGGCTGAGTCCACTTTCGGCGGCGGGTTGAAGGCGCCGGGGCCTACGTTGAACAAGTGTTCGACGCGGCAGTGATACTGGACCATGATCGACAGCCGACCCCAATCACCGCCCCCAGGCCCTGCGGCCATACGCTCGACCACTTCCTTCTGCAGCATGAAGTGCATGTCCCGGATGAGGCCGGCGTGGCTGAGCAGGTGGAAGATCAAAGGTGTAGAGATGTTGTAGGGCAGGTTGCCCACCACCTTGAGGCTACGTGCCGGTACGCCGAGCTGGTTGAAGTCGAACTTCAGGGCGTCACCTTGGTGCAGGCGGAAATTGCCATTGCCTGCAAACTTGTGTTGCAGGATCGGCACCAGGTCCTTGTCCAGCTCCACCACATCCAGTTGCGCGCCGCTGCTCAGCAAGCCTTCGGTCAATGCGCCCTGGCCCGGGCCGATTTCAAGCAAGTGTTCGCCTGGCTTGGCATTGATGGCACGCAGGATGCGGTCGATGATGCCTGCATCGTGCAGGAAGTTCTGCCCGAAACGCTTGCGCGCCCGGTGTTGGTATTGCTCGTTCATGGTCGGTTCTCGGCCATCTGGTAGGCGGTGTCCAGGGCAACGCGCAGGCTGCCGGTATCGACTTTGCCGGTGCCGGCCAGGTCCAAGGCCGTGCCATGATCAACCGAGGTACGGATGATCGGCAGGCCCAGCGTGACATTGACCGCAGCGCCGAAGCCCTTGTACTTGAGTACGGGAAGCCCTTGGTCGTGGTACATCGCCAGCACCGCGTCGCAGTGCTCCAGATATTTGGGGGTAAACAGGGTATCGGCCGGCAGTGGCCCGCGCAGGTCCATGCCTTCGGCACGCAGGCGGGCCAGGGTAGGCTCGATGATGTCGATTTCCTCGCGGCCCAGGTGGCCACCTTCTCCCGCATGGGGGTTCAGGCCGCATACCAGGATGCGAGGGTTGGCGATGCCGAATTTGTCGCGCATGTCGGCATGCAGAATGCGTGTCACGTGCTCGATGCGCTCGGCAGTAATGGCCTCGGCGATGTCACGCAGGGGCAGGTGGGTGGTGACCAAGGCGACGCGCAGGCCATGGGTGGCGAGCATCATCACCACTTGGGCGGTATGGGTCAGCTCAGCGAGAAACTCGGTATGCCCCGAAAAAGGAATACCGCTTTCGTTGATAACGCCCTTGTGCACGGGCGCTGTGATCATGCCGTCGAAATCGCCGTCCAGGCAGCCTTGTCCGGCACGGGTCAAGGTCTGCAGCACGAACGGCGCATTGGCCTTGTCCAGCTGACCGGCGACCACTGGGGCACACAGCGGCGTGTCCCACACATACAGGCTGCCAGCGGGTGCCGGTTGACTCGGCCATTGACCTGGCATGACAGGCAGCAAGGTGATGTCCAGCCCCAGCTGGGTGGCCCGCTCGGCGAGCAGGTCACGGCTGGAGATGGCAATCAGGGGGTGGGGCTGGGCGTCGGCAGCGAGCAGCAGGCATAGGTCAGGACCTATCCCCGCTGGCTCGCCGGGTGTGACGGCGAAGCGCAGGGGCTTCACTGAGCGGCCTGGTCAGCGCCAGGCAGCTTGATTTCAACGTAGGCTTCGTCGCGAATCTGGCGCAGCCAGGTTTGCAGCTCTTCGTCGTACTTGCGGTTGCGCAGCACGCTCAGGGCTTGCTGTTCACGGGCCTGTTCTGTGCTGTCAGTGGCGCGGCGGCCCAGCACTTCCATCACATGCCAGCCATATTGGGTCTTGAACGGCTTGGTCACCACGCCTTGCTGTGCGTTGGCCATCTGCTCGCGGAACTCCGGCACCAGGGTGTTCGGGTCTACCCAGTTGAGGTCGCCGCCGTTGAGCGCCGAGCCCGGATCTTCCGAGAAGCTCTTGGCCAGGGTGGCAAAGTCTTCACCATTTTCGATGCGCTCGTAGATCTTTTCAGCCAGTTGCTGGGTGGCGGCTTCGCTGCGCACTTCACTTGGCTTGATCAGGATGTGGCGTACGTGCACCTCGTCGCGCAGCACGTTCTCGCTGCCACCACGCTTCTCCTCGAGTTTGAGGATGATGAAGCCGTTGGGGATGCGAATGGGCTGGGTGATCTCACCCACCGGCATGCTGCTCAGCATCTTGGCAAAGTCTGGGGGCAGTTGACCGGCTTTGCGCCAGCCCATCTCGCCGCCCTCGAGCGCGTTCTCGCTGGCCGAGTTGGCGATTGCCATCTGACCGAAGTCCGCGCCTTGCTTGAGCTGCTGGTAGACATCGCCCACTTTGCGCGCAGCCTTCTGGATGTCGCTGGAGTTGGCCGCTTCCGGCGTTGGGATCAGGATGTTGGCCAGACGGTATTCTTCGGACATCTGCATCTTGCCCATGTCCGAATTCAGGAAGTTCTTAACTTCCTGCTCCGACACCTGGATGCGCTCTGCCACCCGGCGTTGGCGCACGCGGCTGATGATCATCTCGCGCTTGACCTGCTCGCGAGCATCGTCGAACGACAGGCCGTCATGGGCCAGCGCCGCGCGGAACTGGTCGATGGACATGCCGTTGCGCTGGGCAATGGTGCCGATCGCCTGGTTCAGCTCCTCATCAGTGATGCGGATGCCCGAGCGCTCGCCGATCTGCAACTGCAGGTTTTCGACGATCAGGCGTTCCAGCACCTGCTGCTGCAGGGCGCCGCTTGGCGGCACGCTGCCGCCGCGCTTGGCGATGGTCTGCTGAACTTCACGCACGCGCTGGTCCAATTGGCTTTGCATGACCACGTCGTTGTCGACGATGGCCACCACCCGGTCAAGCGGTTGCACCGCGGCATGCACCGCGCCACTCAGCAAAGCGACGCCCAGCAGCACTGGGCGCAGTCGATCAATAAGCTTGTTCTTCACGTTCACGGTAACCTTGAATGCCTTGGCCGAGGAAGGATTCGACCTTGTTGCCAACGACGCCGCCGAGGCCCTTGAGAACGACCTGCAGGAATACGCCATGGTCGCCTTTTTCGTTCTGCGGCAGTGCCTGGCTGTAGTCGTCGAAGTCGAGCCAGTAACGGTTGATCAAGCGCAGCTTCCAGCAGCAGTTGTCGTATTCGAAACCGCCCATGGCTTCCAGGGTGCGGTTGCGGTTGTAGTCATGCTGCCAGCGAGCGATGACGCTCCACTGCGGGACGATCGGCCAGATGACCGAGAAGTCGTGCTGCTGGATCTTGTAGTAGTCCTTGATGTAGTTCGGGCTACCTGGGGTGCCGTAGTCGCCACCGTCCACTTTCCAGCGACCCGTGCTGGAATCGAAGGCGACCGTGTCGTTCCGGTAGCGATAGCCCAGGTTGACGATCTTGTTCGGATTGGCCTCAGGCTGGTAGTGGAACATGGCGCTGGCCGAGCGAGTGCTGTGGCTGTCCTGGTCCCAGTTGAAATCCGAATTGAAGCGCCAATCGCGGTTGAAGTAGTAGTTGTACACCAGCGCGTAAGGCGAAGTGTCGGACTGGGCATAGCTGCGGTTCTTGTAATCGATACCCGGCAGCTGAACCTTGCGGTCCTTGAAGTAGTACGCTTGGCCGATGCTGAAGTTCTGACGCTCGAAGCCGTCGTCTTCGATCCAGCGAGTGGTGACACCCAGCGAGAGCTTGTTCTCGTCGCCAATGCGGTCCGAACCGCTGAAACGGTTGTCGCGGAACAGCGAGTCGTAGCTGAACAGGGTTTCGCTGGTATCGAACAGCGGAATGTCTTTCTGATCCTTGTAGGGGACATAGAGGTAGAACAGGCGCGGCTCGAGTGTTTGCTTGTAGTTCGTACCGAACAGTGAAGTGTTGCGATCGAAATACAGGCCGCTGTCTACGCTGAAGATCGGGACGTCGCGGCTTTGGCTGCTCTTGAAGTCACCTTCGAGCGCAATGCGGCTCGGGTCTTCGATAAGGTTGCGTTTGCCTTCGCTGTCTAGATCCAAGTCGTACTTGGTGTATGCATACTTGAGCTTGGGGGTGAGGTAACCGTAGCTGGCCGTCATCGGCAGGCTGATGGACGGTGCCACGTTCAAGCGCGTGCCGTTGGCGCGCGCTACGCCAAAGATATTCTGATCCAGACGGCGGCCAGGGAACCCTGCAGACAGATCTGGGTTGCCATCCTTGTCGCGGACGAAGTCGCTCTTAAGGTCACGATCGAAACGTACCGCTTCGGTTTCGTAGCCCATGGTCAAGCCGCCCGGTTGGTACGGCAGCACACCGTTGAGGGTGATCTGCGGCAGACGGTCGTAAGGCGTGATCTGCGAGATGGTCGCCGCCTCGTAGGCATGCACGTTCAACCGCGCGGTGTAGCTGTCGCCGCGGTAGGTCAGGGCACCCTGCTGGTCGAGGAAGTCCTTGTTCTCGACGCCAATCTGGTCCGACTCCAGGTCCTGGAAGTAGAACGGGTCGCTGATGTCGGTGTAGTTCACCTCGGTCATCAGGCGCTCGTTCAGGCCACCCTTGTGCTGCCAGTTGACCATGTAGCGCTGGTCTTTGTAGTCGGTCTGGTCCTTGCGCTCGTCGCTCTTGTCGTTGAGGTAGGCGCCGCCGAACTGGCCTTCGCTCGAAGGCGTCAGGTAGCGGAACTCGCCTTCCATCAACAGGCCACGCTTGGTCATGTAGCGCGGGTACAAGGTGGCGTCGTAGTTGGGCGCCAGGTTGAAGTAGTACGGGGTCACCAGCATGAAGCCGGTGTCGCTGCTGGTGCTGAACGACGGCGGCAGGAAGCCGGACTGGCGGCGGTCGTCGATCGGGAAGTAGATGTACGGTGTGTAGAACACCGGGAAATCCTTGACCCGCAGCGTGACGTTTGTGGCGGTGCCGAACCCGGTGGCCGGGTTGAGGGTGATGTTGTTGCCCTTGAGCTGCCAGGCGTTGCTGCCCGGTTCGCAGGTGGTGTACGTACCGTCCTTGAGGCGGATGATGGCGTTCTCACCGCGCTTGGCGTACAGGGCACTGCCGCGGATGTGCGACTTGTGCATCACGTATTCGGCGTTGTCGACCTGGGCTTCGCCGGTGTCGAGCTGGATCTGCGCCTGGTCACCGACGACCAGCGAGCCGTTGTCGCGGATCTTGACGTTGCCCTTGAGCTCGCCACGGTTCTCGGCCTGGTACAGGTTGGCCTCGTCGGCCTGGGCCTGCATGCTGCCCTGGCGCATGACCACGTCACCGGCCAGAGTCGCAATCTGCTGCTCCTGCTGGTACTTGGATACCTTGGCATTGATGTAGGTCGGCGACTCGTCCTTGGGCGTGGTGTCAGCCATGCCGGGGCGTAGCGGCTCGACATAGGCACCGCCGCAGTACGGGCCGGTTTCGGCCAGTTGCGCGGCGGTCAGCTTGTCACGCGGGACCCAGTCCAGGTGGCTGTAGTCCTCGCTGCGCGACTTCAGCCCACGGCCCTTGGCCTCGGTGACCAGCACCGGCCGGTCGGCCTCGGCTTCGCCGGCCGCTTCGGTGCCGGTACCGCCAGCAGCGGCGGCACCCTCGTGCACCGGGCGCGGTGGCAGGTTGGTGACGGCGGTTTTGGGCTTGCAGTCCCAACCACCGGAGGCGGACACTTGGCAGTCGAATTGTTCGGCTGCCAAGACGTGCGACATGGCCAGAGGTTGCAGGGCCAGCAGACTGCCGGTGACGAGCAACGGAAACTTTCTACGAAACGCGGGGGATTTCAATGCCATCTTATTAGTCCGGGCTTCCTGCGTGCCATCTGCCCGCGTGTGGGGCCGCACGCCTCTCGATGGTCTGAAAAAGATGCTGGATAATAAAGCATGACCCGCTTGACGGCTAGGGCCGTCGGAGACCCTTGTAATGCCTGAACACGATGTACGCCTGCAGCAACTGTCCGCGTGGCTCGACCAGCAACTCCAAGACCTTTTCCTGCGCCAGGCCTGGGGCCCGGTGCCGGCCGGCAGCCTGACGCCTGCCAGCAGCGACGCGAGCTTTCGCCGCTATTTTCGCTGGGAGGGCGCAGGGCACAGTTTCGTGATCATGGATGCACCGCCGCCACAGGAAGATTGCCGACCGTTCGTCGCCATCGATCACCTGCTGGCCAGTGGCGGTGTGCATGTGCCCGTGATTCATGCCCAGGACCTTGAACGCGGTTTCCTGTTACTGGGCGATCTGGGCCGCCAGACCTACCTGGACGTCATCAACGCCGACAATGCCGATGCCCTGTTCGCCGATGCCATTGATGCCTTGCTGGCCTTGCAGGCGCTGCCCATGGACGCACCGTTGCCCCGCTATGACGAGGCACTGCTGCGCCGGGAAGTGGAACTTTTCCCCCAGTGGTACGTGAAGCATGCGCTTGGCCTGGCCTTCGACGAGGCCCAGGCGGCAGCGTGGCAGCGGTCCAGCCAGTTGCTGATCGACAGCGCCCTGGCCCAGCCGCAGGTGCTGGTACACCGCGACTACATGCCGCGCAACCTGATGCAGAGCGCCCCTAACCCCGGCGTGCTGGATTTCCAGGATGCCGTTTACGGCCCGGTCACCTACGACATCACCTGCCTGTTCAAGGATGCGTTCCTCAGTTGGCCGCAAGCGAGGGTCGAAGGTTGGCTGCACGATTACTGGCATAAGGCCAAGGCCGCAGGTGTTCCGGTGCAGGGCACGTTCGAAGCCTTCCAGCGTGCCAGCGACCTGATGGGCGTACAGCGCCATCTCAAGGTGATCGGCATCTTCGCCCGCATCTGCCACCGTGACGGCAAACCCCGTTATCTGGCCGACGTACCGCGCTTCTTCACCTATATAGAAGAAGTGATCGGCCGGCGGCCAGAGCTTGCCGAGCTGGGCGAGCTGATTGCTGGCCTGCAAGCGGGAGCGCGTGCATGAAGGCGATGATTCTGGCAGCAGGCAAAGGCGAGCGTATGCGCCCGCTGACCCTGCATACGCCCAAGCCGCTGATACCGCTGGCGGGGCGCCCGCTGATCGAATACCACCTGATGGCCCTTGCCGCGGCAGGGGTCACCGACGTCGTGATCAACCACGCCTGGCTGGGCAAGCAGATCGAGGACCACTTGGGCGATGGCAGCCGTTACGGCTTGCGTATCGCCTATTCCCCGGAAGGCGAACCGCTGGAGACCGGAGGCGGTATCTTCAAGGCCTTGCCTTTGCTGGGAGATGCGCCGTTCCTGTTGATCAACGGTGACATCTGGACCGATTACGATTTCTCGCGCCTGCAGGCGCCGCTGCAAGGGCAGGCCCACCTGGTGCTGGTGGACAACCCCGGGCATCACGGCCAAGGCGACTTTCGCCTGGTCGGTACCCAAGTGGTCGATGGGGACGGTGCAGCCGGTACGTTGACCTTCAGCGGTATTTCGGTGCTGCATCCGGCGTTGTTCGAAGGCTGCAAACCCGGCGCCTTCAAGTTGGCGCCCTTGCTGCGCCAGGCCATGGCCAGCGGCCAGGTGAGCGGTGAGCATTTTGCCGGGCACTGGGTCGACGTGGGCACCGTCGAGCGCCTGGCCGAGGCTGAGTGTCTGCTGGGCGAGAACCGCTGAGATGTGGTGGCCAGGCACGTTGATCGGGGCTGGGGCAGGGTTTGCCATCGCCAGCATTCCTGGTGCCCTGCTCGGTGCGCTGGCGGGGCAGATGATGGACCGTCACCTGCGCCTGCAAGGCTGGGACGATGTGCGCGAGCGTTTGGGCGGGCGTCCGGCGCCAAGGGACGAAGAGTTGCTGTTCGTGCTGCTGGGGCGTCTGGCCAAGAGCGATGGGCGTGTGGTCGAGCAGCATATCCAGCAGGCTCGGCAGGAAATGGCCCGGCTGAACCTGGATGAAGCGGCCAGGTTGCGGGCGATCGATGCCTTCAATCGGGGCAAGGGTGGCAAGGAGCGGTTGGGCAGCTATCTGCGCCGGATCCGCCAGCAGCCCCATGGGGCGGAAGGCACCTTGCGCGCCAGCTGGCGCATGGTCTGGGCCGACGGCAAGATGGGCAACAGGGAGCGGGAGCTGCTGCTGGACTGGGGGCACAAACTGGGCATGAGCCGGCGCCAGGTGCAGGCCATGTCCCAGGAGTACGAACCTCGTCGAACGGCTGGCATGGCAGGGGTCGGCATGACTTATACGGCCGCGATGCGCCTGCTTGGCGTGGACACCGACACCGAGGGCGCGCTTGTCAAACAGGCTTATCGGCGACTGGTCAGTCGTCATCACCCGGACAAGCTGGCCGGCACCGGCGCCAGCGAGGCGCAGCTACGCGAAGCCACCGAGCGAACCCGCGAACTGCACCAGGCTTACGCGCTGATCCGTAAGCGCCGCGATTTCTAGCCGGGACCGAGCGCCGGCAGAGATCCTGCCCTGCCCGCACAATCAGGGCTGCATCCAGCCCCGCACGCGACGAAACAACTGTTCCTGGTCGGCGGCCTGATTGCCCGGCATGGCGATCAGGGACAACTGGCGGTATTGACTGTCTTTCTGCCGCTTGCTGGCCTGCAGACGCTGCATGGCAGCGTTGCGATCAGCGCTGCGGGTCACGTAGTAGATGTCAGCCGTGGGCACTTTCAGGGTGGGCGTCAGGCTCTCCAGGTCATGCTCGACACGCGCCGGTGTCTGGGCGGCAACCATGACCAGCTTCTGCACCTCTGGCGGCTGCTTTTCGCTCAGGTAACGGGCTGCCCAGTAGGCGCCACTGCCATGGCCGATCAGCACGATGCTGCGGGCATTGTGTTGCTGGGCGAACGCGACGGCGGCGTCCAGGCGGGCGAAAATGCGCTCGGCATCGGCGGGGTCGGCCTGCTGGCTGGCAGCTTCGGCATCGGTCCCTTGTGCCGCTTCGGGCTCGGCAGCGGTGGCTTGCGCCACGTTGGCGTTGGCGTCGGCAGGTTCGTCCTTGGCAGGCGCCGTTTGCCCATCGGCCTGAGCAGGCGCCGTGGCAGGCTTGGCCTCCACACGCGCCAATGGGCTGTCGAGCAGCAGGTCAGGCAGGCTTACGCTCAGGCTGTGCCAGCCCACATCCGGGAATTTCTGGCGCAGGGGCCCCACGGCGTTGGGCCAGTCGGCCGTTTCGCCGGCCCCTGGCACGATGATCACCGCGCCCTGCGGGTCGCTGTCGTTGGCGGGTTTCCACAACGCCAGGAAGCTGTCGGCACCGGCTTGCAGGGTTTGCTGTTCGGCCTTGGGCACGCGGCGTTCGAGTGCCTGGGCGTCCTCCTGGCTGCGCTCGATCAGGGGCGGGCGCGAGGGCGTAGCTTCTGCTGCAGGCGGTGTCTCGGGCGGGGTAGCCGGTGCGTCGTCAGCCCGCGCCGCCACAGGAAGGAGCGAGACCAGGCAGCACATTGCCAGCGTCGTGCGATAGAGTGTGAACATGTCTCAACCCAAAGCCAGAATGATACCGGCAGCGTAATGGTATTTGCCCGTTACGGCCACGGTCGATGGCCGCCCCTGTGTGGACGAACGTGTAGATGAAGCGAGTGCATCGCCTGTTGATGATCGGTTGCCTGTGGCTGCCGCTGATGGTCATGGCAAGGCCTGAGACGTTGCCTGGCGTCACACTGGAGCCGACGCAGCAACAATGGTTCGAGACCCATCGCAGCTTGCGCGTGGGGTTGGTATTGCAAGCCCCCTATGCCCAGTTCGACCGCCGCCTGCAGCAGCTGTACGGGGCTAACGTGGAGCTGGTGAGCAGCTTGGCCAAAGTGCTGCATCTGGACCTCACGTGGCGCCATTACCCAGACCAGGCCAATCTCGAAAGGGCCTTGCAAGCAGGGGAGATCGACTTCGCGCCAGGTTTGACCCAGACGCCGGCCACCTTGCGCCTATGGTTATTCAGCGACCCCTACATGCGCGTGCCGCAGTTGATCGTGGGCCCCCGCAACGCGGCGCTGGGCGTTGAGCTGGAAAAACTGGACGCCGCCCAGCGCGTGGCCGTAAGAATGCCCGGGGTTCTGGCCAATTACCTGCGCGCCAACTACGGCAACCTGAACCTGCAGGGCGTACCGAACGACCGTGAGGCCCTGCAACTGGTGGTCGGAGGGCAGGCCAGCTACGCCGTCATGGACGAGGCCCAACTCAGTCGTCTGTCCCGTGAAAGCGAGTTCAGCGAACTGGCGGTGGTGGGGGATATCGGCCTGCCGCAGCTGCTGCGCATGGGTTCTCGGCCAGACTGGCCACTGTTGGCCGAGGTGCTGGAGCGTGGTTTGCAGGCACTGCCAGCCAAAGAACTGGAACAGCTGCATCAGCGCTGGTTGCAGCCCAGGTATCCCAGGATCAGCGAGTCGCCGGGGTTCTGGCAAAACCTGGCCTTGTTACTGGGGCTGTTGCTGATCTGCGCGTTGATCACCCTGGTATGGCAGCGCCGCCAGCAGAGCCAGCTGGAGCGCAGCCTGTTGGCCACCCGTGAGCGACTGGTAGAGCGGCATGCGCGCGATGAAGCCTCGCGCCTGAGCCAGTTCGCCATCGACCAGAGCACCGTGGGTATTCTCTGGGTCAACTGGGACAGCCATGTGCGCTATGCCAACCCGGCTGCCGAGCGCATGCTGGGTTATGGCGAAGGCGCCTTGCTGGAAAAGCCGTTGGGGGACTTCGAGCCCTCGTTGAGCATGGAACGCTGGCTGGACCTGTGGAAAGGTGCGCGTTCAGGCGACAGCGGTGTGGGGCAGTTCGAAACCCGATGCCTGCGCGCTGACGGTCGTCTGCTGCCGGTGGAGCTGTCTTTGAGTTTCCTGCGGTTTCGCGATGCGGAATACCTGGTGGTGTACCTGGCCGATGTGACCGAGCGCCATCGCGCCACGGCTGCCTTGCGCGAAAGCGAGGCACGGCTGAAGGGGATCGCTGGCAACGTACCAGGGCTGGTGTTTCGCCTGGAACGAGACCCCGCTGAGGGTGGACTTGAATTTCCTTATGTCAGCGAGGGAAGTGAAGCATTGGTGGGCTATACGCCTGGCGAGATCCAGCACCCACAGATGGGGTTGCGCAACCTGGTACATCCCGACGACCGCGCCGATTATCACCGGGTGCAAGACCTGGCGCTGGCCAATGAGCAGGACTGGGCCTGGCAGGGGCGCATCCTTACGCGTCAGGGCGAGCAGCGCTGGGCCGATATCAAGGCCAGCACCCGGCGCCTGGGCAACGGCCAGCTGGTCTGGGACGGGGTGGTCTGGGACATCACCCAGGGCAAACGCGCCGAGCGGGCCCTGGCCCGTTCCCAAGAGCAGCTGCGCGAACTCTCGGCGCACCTTGAAAGCGTGCGCGAGGAGGAAAAAGCCCGAATCGCCCGCGAGGTGCACGATGAGCTGGGCCAGATGCTGACCGTACTCAAGCTTGAAGTATCCATGTGCGAACTGGCCTTTGCCGAACTGGACCCCGGCCTCAATGAGCGGCTGACCACCATGAAGCGTCTGATCAGCCAGTTGTTTCAGCTGGTACGCGATGTCGCCACGGCGCTGCGCCCGCCCATTCTGGATGCCGGGATTGCCTCGGCCATCGAGTGGCAAGCCCGGCGCTTCGAGGCGCGCACCCAGATTCCTTGCCTGGTACAGGTTCCTGATCATCTGCCGGCGTTGAGCGACGCCCGGGCAACGGGCCTTTTCCGTATCCTTCAGGAAGCACTCACCAATGTGATGCGCCACGCCCAGGCGCACAGCGTGGAAATCGAGCTGGTGCGCGAGGCCGGGCAGTTGCGCATGACGGTCAGTGACGACGGGCAGGGTTTCTGCCCAGACCAGCCGCGCCCCAGCTCGTTTGGCCTGGTCGGGATGCGCGAGCGGGTATTGATGATGGGCGGCAGCATGGTGCTGCACAGTGAGCCCGGCGACGGCACGCGCTTGAGCGTAGCCATTGCCCTGGAGCAGGAGGAGCGAACGTGATTCGAGTGCTGGTGGCCGAGGACCACACCATTGTCCGGGAAGGGATCAAGCAGTTGATCGGGCTGGCCAAGGACATGCAGGTGGTAGGGGAAGCCGCAAACGGCGAGCAGTTGCTCGACAGCCTGCGGCACACCCGGTGCGACGTGGTGCTGCTGGATATTTCGATGCCGGGCGTGAGTGGACTGGAAGCGATCCCGCGCATCCGTGCCCTGCACGATGCGCCTGCGATCCTGATGCTGTCGATGCATGACGAGGCGCAGATGGCAGCCCGCGCCCTGAAGGCCGGGGCGGCCGGATACGCGACCAAGGACAGCGACCCGGCATTATTGCTGGCGGCGATACGCCGGGTAGCCGGTGGTGGGCGTTACATCGATCCGGCGCTGGCAGACCGCATGGTGTTCGAAGTGGGCCTGACCGAATCCAGGCCTTTGCACACCTTGCTGTCGGAACGAGAGTTTTCGGTGTTCGAACGCCTGGCCCAGGGCGCCAACGTCAATGACATCGCCCAGCAACTGGCGTTGTCGAGCAAGACCATCAGCACTCACAAGGCGCGCCTGATGCAGAAGCTGAAAGTGAATTCGCTGGCCGAGCTGGTCAAGTATGCGATGGAGCACAAGCTGATCTGATTGCGACATTCACGGCCGCGCCATCGCTGCAGTGATCCGGTGCGTAGATGAAGGCTGCCAGCCTGTATCTTCCGCCGCCCGCAGCGCCGCTGCCTGCATAGGCGCGGTCTTGCGCTCAAGGGCTGGCGGTCAAGCGCCTGGGACTGTGTGGGCCTGTGTTCTGAAAGCGCCATGCTTGTAGGGCGTTCCCTACAACAAATCTTCCATCCGGACGATGGCATTCTCTCTGGGCGCCCGATTTGCGGGGGGATGCGGCTCTTCTACGCTTTGCCCCACGCAGTCATCCAACAATAAGGTGCAGGCATGAGCGAGGCGAAGTCGAACGCTGCCACCGGCGAAACGCTGGTCAGCTTCCGTGGTGTGCAGAAGAGCTACGACGGCGAGTCGCTGATCGTCAAGAACCTCAACCTCGACATCCGCAAGGGCGAGTTCCTCACCCTGCTGGGGCCTTCCGGGTCCGGCAAGACCACCAGCCTGATGATGCTCGCTGGCTTCGAGACCCCCACCGCCGGGGAAATCCAGCTGGCCGGTCGCTCCATCAACAACGTACCCCCGCACAAGCGCGATATCGGCATGGTGTTCCAGAACTACGCCTTGTTCCCACACATGACCGTGGCCGAGAACCTCGCGTTTCCCCTGACCGTGCGCAACCTGAGCAAGACCGATATCAGCGAGCGGGTCAAACGGGTATTGAACATGGTTCAGCTCGACAGCTTCGCCAAGCGCTACCCGGGCCAATTGTCCGGTGGGCAGCAACAGCGCGTGGCCTTGGCGCGGGCGTTGGTGTTCGAGCCGCAACTGGTGTTGATGGACGAGCCACTGGGCGCGCTGGACAAGCAACTGCGTGAACACATGCAGATGGAGATCAAGCACATCCACCAGCGCCTGGGCGTGACCGTGGTGTACGTGACCCACGATCAGGGCGAAGCGCTGACCATGTCCGATCGGGTGGCGGTGTTCCACCAGGGGGAGATTCAGCAGATCGCCGATCCGCGCACCCTGTACGAAGCACCCAGCAACACGTTCGTCGCCAACTTCATCGGTGAGAACAACCGGCTCAACGGCACCTTGCTCACCCATGACGGTAACCGCTGCCAGGTGCAGTTGGCGCGCGGCGAGCGGGTCGAGGCCTTGGCTGTAAACGTGGGCCGGCCAGGCGAAGCGGTCACCCTGTCGATCCGTCCGGAGCGGGTACGGCTCAATGGCCACAGCGAGCACTGCGCCAACCGCTTTTCCGGCCGCGTGGCCGAGTTCATCTACCTGGGCGACCACGTGCGCGTTCGTCTGGAGGTGTGTGGCAAGGCCGACTTCTTCGTCAAGCAGCCCATCGCCGAACTCGACCCGGCCCTGGCCGTGGGCGATGTGGTGCCACTGGGTTGGGAAGTAGAACACGCCCGTGCACTGGATCCGATCACCGAAGCCCATTGATGGTTTGCAGCACCAACCCTGAACTGTGGAGAGAATAATAAATGCGCAAGCAGTTGAAACTGACCGCCCTGGCCCTTGGGCTGTTCGCCGCTGGCCAGAGCATGGCTGCGGACCTGACCGTGGTGTCGTTCGGCGGCGCCAACAAGGCCGCCCAGGTGAAGGCGTTTTACGAGCCGTGGGAAAAGGCCGGCAAGGGCAAGATCGTCGCCGGTGAGTACAACGGTGAAATGGCCAAGGTCAAGGCCATGGTCGACACCAAGAGTGTCTCCTGGAACCTGGTCGAGGTGGAATCACCCGAACTGGCCCGAGGCTGCGACGAGGGCATGTTCGAAGAGCTCGACCCTGCGCTGTTCGGCAACGAGGCCGACTACGTGCCAGGTGCGATCCAGCCTTGTGGTGTCGGCTTCTTCGTCTGGTCGACGGTGCTGGCCTACAACGCCGACAAGCTCAAGACCGCCCCGAGCAGCTGGGCCGATTTCTGGGACACCGAGAAATTCCCAGGCAAGCGCGGCCTGCGCAAAGGCGCCAAGTACACCCTGGAATTCGCCTTGATGGCCGATGGTGTGGCGCCCAAGGACGTGTACAAGGTGCTGGGTACCAAAGAAGGCGTGGACCGCGCCTTCAAGAAGCTCGACCAGCTCAAACCGAGCATCCAGTGGTGGGAAGCCGGCGCCCAGCCGCCGCAGTACCTGGCCTCGGGCGACGTGGTCATGAGTTCGGCGTACAACGGGCGCATCGCTGCCGTGCAGAAGGAGAGCAACCTGAAGGTGGTGTGGAACGGCGGCATCTATGACTTCGACGCCTGGGCGATTCCCAAGGGCGCCAAGAACAGCGACGAGGCGAAGAAATTCATCGCCTTCAGCGTGCAGCCTGAACAGCAGAAGGTGTATTCCGAAAACATCGCCTATGGCCCGGCCAACAGCAAGGCGGTCGACCTGCTGTCCGAAGAGGTCAAGAAAGACATGCCGACCACGCCTGAGAACATCGCCAATCAGGTGCAGATCGACGTGGCCTTCTGGGCGGACAACAGCGAGCAGCTGGAGCAACGTTTCAACGCCTGGGCGGCGAAGAAGTAAACGTCCAGTGCAAGGGGCCGCGCGGCGGCCCCTCTTTCAGTGTGTATCGTGGAGTTCGCCATGGCCATTGCAGTGCCCCTCAACGAAGGCGCCGGTCCTAATCTCAAACAGCGCCTTAAACACGCCGAGCGGGTCAACCGCTGGAAGGCCCAGGCGCTGATCGCGCCCCTGGCGCTGTTTCTGCTGCTGGTGTTCCTGGTGCCGATCGCAGCCTTGTTGTACAAGAGCGTCGGTAACCCGGAAGTGGTCGCCGGCTTGCCGCGCACGGTCGATATCATCACCCAGTGGGATGGCAAGGGCCTGCCGGGCGAGGACGTCTACAAGGCGTTGAGCCAGGACTTGGCCGAATCGCGCAAGAACCAGACCCTGGGTGACCTGTCCAAGCGCTTGAACATGGAGCTGGCCGGCTACCGCAGCCTGTTGGCCAAGACCGCACGGGCGCTGCCCTTCAAGGCCGAGCCTGTCTCCTACAAGGACGGCTTGCAGGCGCTGGACGAGCGCTGGGGCGACCCCGCCTATTGGCAGGCGATTCGCCGCAATACCAGTACCCTTACACCTTTCTACCTGTTGGCGTCGCTGGACCACCGTATCGACGACCTGGGCGAACTGGCCAAGGCCACGCCGGACCAGGCCATCTACCTGGATATTTTCACCCGCACCCTGTGGATGGGCGTGGTGATCACCGCCATTTGCCTGGTGCTGGCCTATCCGCTGGCTTACCTGCTGGCCAACCTGCCGACACGCCAGAGCAACCTGTTGATGATCCTGGTTCTGCTGCCGTTCTGGACCTCGATCCTGGTAAGGGTGGCCGCGTGGATCGTGCTGCTGCAGTCCGGCGGGTTGATCAACAGTGCGCTGATGGCCATGGGCATCATCGATCAGCCGCTGGAGCTGGTCTTCAACCGCACCGGCGTGTACATCTCGATGGTGCACATCCTGCTGCCCTTCATGATCCTGCCGTTGTACAGCGTGATGAAAGGTATTTCCCCGAGCTACATGCGCGCTGCCATTTCCCTGGGCTGCCATCCGTTCGCCAGCTTCTGGCGAGTGTACTTCCCGCAGACCTATGCCGGGGTAGGTGCCGGGTGCTTGCTGGTATTCATTCTGGCCATCGGCTACTACATCACGCCTGCGTTGCTTGGCAGCCCGAACGACCAGATGGTCAGTTATTTCGTGGCGTTCTACACCAACACCAGCATCAACTGGGGCATGGCCACCGCGCTGGGCGGTCTGCTGCTGCTGGCCACCGTGCTGCTGTACCTGATCTATAGCTGGCTGGTCGGCGCCAGCCGCCTGCGCCTGAGCTGAGGAGCCTTGTCATGCTGAGCCCTTACATGTCGCCCATCGAGCGGGTCTGGTTCTACAGCCTGCGTATTCTCTGTGGCCTGATATTGCTGTTTCTGATCCTGCCGGTGCTGGTGATCGTGCCCCTGTCGTTCAACAGCGGCAGCTTCCTGGTCTACCCGCTGCAAGGCTTCTCGCTGCAGTGGTACCAGGACTTCTTCGGCTCGGCCGAATGGATGCGGGCCTTGAAGAACAGTATCATCGTCGCCCCGGCGGCGACCGTGCTGGCCATGGTCTTCGGAACGCTGGCGGCCATCGGGCTGACCCGCGGTGATTTCCCCGGCAAGTCCCTGGTAATGGCCTTGGTGATATCACCGATGGTGGTGCCGGTGGTGATCATCGGCGTGGCCAGCTACCTGTTCTTCGCGCCCCTGGGCCTTGGCAACAGCTTTACCTCGCTGATTCTGGTGCACGCGGTGTTGGGTGTGCCGTTCGTGATCATCACCGTGTCGGCGACGCTGCAAGGCTTCAACTACAACCTGGTGCGCGCGGCTGCCAGCCTGGGTGCTTCGCCGCTGCTGGCGTTCCGCAAGGTGACTTTGCCGTTGATCGCGCCCGGCGTGATTTCCGGGGCGTTGTTTGCCTTCGCCACATCCTTCGACGAGGTGGTGGTGACCTTGTTTCTGGCCGGACCAGAGCAGGCGACCCTGCCACGGCAGATGTTCAGTGGCATTCGCGAGAACCTGAGCCCGACCATTGCGGCTGCGGCGACCCTGCTGATCGGTTTTTCGGTGGTGCTGCTGCTGACCCTGGAATGGCTACGGGGGCGCAGCGAGAAACTGCGCACCCAGCAGCCGGCCTGACAGCGCTGTCTGTGCTGGCTTGTCAGCCCGTGTGGCGACAGACAAGCCAGCGCTTGTTGCAGCCGCTGCTCGACATGCGTTGATACCAATCAGCCTTCACCGCTTTGCCTGAGTTACAATGCGCGCCACCGTGATTCTGCCCAACAGGTGCGCCATGCAGCCCTACGCTATTGCCCCCTCCATTCTTTCCGCCGACTTCGCCCGCCTGGGCCAGGAGGTCGACAATGTCCTGGCCGCAGGCGCCGATATCGTCCACTTCGACGTGATGGACAACCACTACGTCCCCAACCTGACCATCGGTCCCATGGTCTGCAGCGCGCTGCGCAAGTACGGCGTGACCGCGCCGATCGACGTGCACCTGATGGTCAGCCCCGTGGACCGCATCATCGGCGACTTCATCGAGGCCGGCGCTACCTACATCACCTTCCACCCGGAAGCGACCCAGCACATCGACCGTTCGCTGCAACTGATCAAGGACGGCGGCTGCAAGGCCGGCTTGGTGTTCAACCCGGCCACCAGCCTGGACGTCCTGAAATACGTGATGGACAAGGTCGACATGGTGCTGCTGATGAGCGTCAACCCAGGCTTCGGTGGCCAGAAATTCATTCCGGGCACGCTCGACAAGCTGCGTGAGGCGCGCGCGCTGATCGACGCCAGCGGCCGCGACATTCGTCTGGAAATCGACGGTGGTGTGAACGTGAAGAACATCCGTGAGATCGCCGCCGCCGGTGCCGATACCTTCGTGGCCGGGTCGGCGATCTTCAACGCCCCCGACTACCAGCAGGTCATCGCCCAGATGCGCAGCGAACTGGCACAGGCGCGCCCATGAGCGGCTTCGAGCAGCTGTTCCCAGGAGCGCTGCCCAGGCTGGTGATGTTCGATCTGGATGGCACTTTGGTCGACTCCGTCCCGGACCTGGCCGCAGCGGTGGACCGCATGCTGCTCGAACTCGGCCGACCCGCCGCTGGCCTCGATGCCGTGCGCCAGTGGGTGGGCAATGGCGCGCAGGTGCTGGTACGCCGTGCTCTGGCGGGTGATATCGATCACGCCGGGGTGGACGATGCCCTGGCCGAACAGGCCTTGGCGCTGTTCATGGACGCCTACGCCGAAAGTCACGACCTGACAGTCGTGTACCCAGGCGTGCAGGACACCTTGCGCTGGCTGCGCAAGCGCGGTGTGGAAATGGCCTTGATCACCAACAAGCCGGAGCGCTTCGTGGGGCCTTTGCTGGACCAGATGAAGCTGGGCAGCTATTTCCGCTGGATCATCGGCGGAGACACCCTGGCTCAGAAGAAGCCGGATCCAGCGGCGTTGCTGTTCGTGATGCAGATGGCCGGCGTGACCCCGCAGCAAGCGTTGTTCGTCGGCGATTCGCGCAGCGACGTGTTGGCAGCCAAGGCAGCTGGCGTGCAATGCGTCGGGCTGACCTATGGCTACAACCACGGGCGGCCCATCGAAGAGGAATCGCCCAGCCTTGTGATCGATGACCTGCGGGCTTTGTTGCCCGGTTGCGTAGACCCTGCCACTGGGATAACGTTGGCGGACCTTCAAGCCTCAGACCAAAAAGGGTCAAACGTGGCGGTTACCGGCAAATTCTGGATGAAAGTCATCAAGGCCCTGGCCCGATGGCGTTGGCGCGCCTGACGCCTGCCTGCCGGCGTGTGCCGGCCCATCCGTTTGCCCGAACCAATGCTGTTTGCCACGAGGCTACTCATGATCCGCGAAGAATTCCTGCGCCTGGCCGCTGCCGGCTATAACCGCATCCCCCTGGCCTGCGAAACCCTGGCCGACTTCGATACGCCCCTGTCGATCTACCTGAAACTGGCTGACCAGCCCAATTCCTACCTGCTCGAATCGGTGCAGGGCGGCGAGAAATGGGGGCGGTACTCGATGATTGGTCTGCCGTCGCGGACCGTGCTGCGTGTGCATGGCTACCACGTGTCCATCCTGCAGGACGGCGTCGAGGTCGAAAGCCATGACGTCGAGGACCCCCTGGCGTTCGTCGAAACCTTCAAGCAGCGCTACAACGTGGCCGACGTTCCGGGCCTGCCGCGCTTCAACGGTGGACTGGTCGGCTATTTCGGGTATGACTGCGTGCGTTACGTTGAAAAACGTTTGGGCGCGAGCCCCAACCCGGACCCTCTCGGGGTGCCGGACATCCTGCTGATGGTCTCCGATGCCGTGGTGGTGTTCGACAACCTCGCTGGCAAGATGCACGCCATCGTGCTGGTTGACCCTGCCCAGGAACAGGCCTATGAGCAAGGCCAGGCGCGCCTGCAAAGCCTGCTCGAAACGCTGCGCCAACCCATCACGCCACGCCGCGGGCTTGATCTGAGCGGGCCTCAGGCAGTCGAGCCTGCATTCCGGTCGAGCTACACGCGTGACGATTATGAGCATGCCGTCGGTCGTATCAAGGAATACATCCTGGCCGGTGACTGCATGCAGGTGGTGCCGTCGCAGCGCATGTCCATCGACTTCAAGGCAGCACCCATCGACCTCTACCGCGCCTTGCGTTGCTTCAACCCGACGCCGTACATGTATTTCTTCAACTTTGGGGACTTTCATGTCGTCGGCAGCTCGCCCGAAGTGCTGGTGCGGGTCGAGGACAACCTGGTCACGGTGCGACCCATCGCCGGTACACGGCCACGCGGTGCGACGGAGGAGGCCGATCGCGCGCTGGAAGACGATTTGCTGTCGGACGACAAGGAAATTGCAGAGCACCTGATGCTGATCGACCTGGGGCGTAACGACGTCGGCCGCGTATCGTCCACAGGCAGTGTGCGCCTGACCGAGAAGATGGTGATCGAGCGTTATTCCAATGTCATGCACATCGTTTCCAACGTCACCGGCCAGTTGCGCGAAGGGTTGACGGCGATGGATGCACTGCGGGCCATCCTGCCTGCCGGTACGTTGTCCGGGGCGCCCAAGATCCGTGCGATGGAGATCATCGATGAGCTCGAACCGGTCAAGCGCGGGGTTTATGGCGGTGCAGTGGGGTACTTCGCCTGGAACGGCAACATGGATACGGCGATCGCCATCCGTACGGCTGTGATCAAGGATGGAGAGCTGCACGTACAGGCCGGCGGTGGCATTGTTGCCGATTCGGTGCCAGCGCTGGAGTGGGAAGAAACCATCAACAAGCGTCGGGCCATGTTCCGTGCGGTGGCGTTGGCCGAACAGACCACTGCTCGGTAGGTGGCGGTTGCCTGAGCGGTGACGCAGTCCAAGCCCCTGTATGAGCGTAATGCTGTTCACTTAAGATCGTTGGGGCCGTTTCACGGCCCATCGCGGCACGAGGCCGCTCCTACACTGACCTGTAGGAGCGGTCTTGTGCCGCGATGGGCCGCGAAGCGGCCCCGTTGATTTCAGGCTGGCCCTTTGCTAGAAATCCACGCTAACGGCAAGGCTCATACCTTGTTGCTTGAGCTCATCGCTCTTGCGCCAGTTGTAGCCGGCACGCACATTCACCCCTGCCACCACTTCATGGCTGACCCCAAGGCTCGCTCGGGTCAAGTTGCTATGGGGGGTATAGCCGTCGAGCGTGAAATCATTGGCTGGCAAAGCGGTGAAGTTCAGGCGTACGTCCTGCTGGTCATGCTCGAACTCGTGCTCCTGAGCCACCTCGGCAAATACTCGGGTAGCAGGCAATACCTGCACGCTACCCAGCAGGCCCAGGCCCAGCCGTCGTGACGTGCGCTCCTGGTCATCGAACCCCAGCGCCGTCGCGCGACCGCTCCTTTCGTCATAGCCATCGATCTTGACCCTGGCATAGTCAGCGCTCAGGAATGGCGCCAGCTGCCAGCGGGCACTTTCCGGCGCCAGGTTATAGCCCAGTCGGCCAGACACGGCCCATGTTTCGCCCTGGGTATCGCCTTTTTCACTGCGCTCGCTCACCCCCAGCGCGAAGGTGCGTTTCAGATCGTCATAATCCAGGTGCCCGACGGTCAATGCCGCATCTGCCCACCAGCGGTGCTGGCGGTACTGCGCAAAGACACTGGCCAGGTAGCTGTCGAGTGTGTAGTCCGAATCATGGCTGCCCACTTCCAGCTTCTGCCGGTACACGCCGCCAGCCAGCCCCAGCCGCCAGGCATCGTCGACCCGGTAGCTACCGCCGACAGTCAGGTTGTAACCGTGGCCGTCACCGTTGGCGGCGCTGCGTTGCCCGCCGAAGTCCAGGTCTTGCGCACCAGCGGCGATGAAAGGCTGCCACTGACCGACCGCTTGCCAAGGGGCCTGCCATTGGTTGCGCAGTTCATCCTGATGAGCGCTGACGCTGGCGTGGGCCATTTCGGGAAGCAGGGTAAGCTCCCAAGGGGCGGCCAGAACGGAGTAGGCGTAATCGGCGATCAGTTGCTGGCCAGCAATGGTCGGGTGCACGGGGTCGTTGAACAATAGCTTCGTGGGGTCTGGCGTGATGCCGTTGACGCCATACACGGGGTTGCCGACGCAGCTTTCGCCGCTATAGCACGTACCGACCAGGTTCTGGTCGCTGGCCAGTCCGAACTGAGCGGGGTGGGCCAGGGCCTCGCTCAGCAACAGTGGGACATTCAGGGGGATGACCTGAGCGTCGATTTGCCTGAGTTGGCTGACCAGTGCCTGGTTAAAGGCACCGGACAGCAACGACAGGGAATTTTGCTGCGCCGTACCGCTGAAGTTGGGCGTCTGGCCAAGATCAGGCAACAGCCAAACCATGATGTAACGGGCACCACCCTGTTGCAGGGCCTGAGCACTGGCGGCCAGGCGTGCACCGGCAGCCACGGCGTCGGCTGGGCTGTTGACCAAACCCTGCAGGAAGTCGTTGCCGCCGCCTGTCACGTAATAAAGTGCATTGGGATCGGCGCGAAGGCCCGTAGCCAGATAGCCAGGCTTTTCCCGAAGCACCAGGCCCGCGCCTAGGCGCCCCGGTGGGATGACCGTGCTGGAGGTGGTGGTGATGGAGTCCAGGATCTGCTTGGTGGTATAGCCGCCAACCGCCCAGTTGTTGCCATCGGGCAGGCCCAGCGCCGCATTGACCGGCGATGTGGAAGGCCCAAGCGCATTGGCGCCCAGGCCCAGGCGAGCGCCCAGGATCATCGGCGACACAGGTGCATAGCTGCCATCGGCATTGCGGTTGGTGAAGCGAAGGCCTGCGAACTGGCCGGCGTCGCTCAGGCTATCACCGAATACGATCAATGAAGCGTACGGGTCAGCAGATGCAAATGCCTGGCCGCAGGCCAATGCCAGTGAGGCGGCGGTGACGCGCAATAACGGTACGTTGAGCATCGAGAAACATCCTTTTCTTTGTTTTTATCAGGACAACTTCATCGACCTTAGCAAAACGCCGCGCATCGCACCTGATGCCATTCGTTTCCCAGTGTTTACGGGCATATTGCGCCCGCCGCCCCGGTAGGCTACTGTGCCGAGACGTATGAGCGAGACCTACCCTGTGTTGATCGTCAGCAAACTCTTGATGCGCGTTATCAAGGCCCACGCCCGTTGGCGTTGGCGCGCCTGACTTTATCCTCTGCCGGTCCGTCCGGCCCGCCCCTGTTTGCCTTCCTGTCTCAACGTCTTTAGCGGCAAAGTTGCGCCTGCGACAGGTACAGGAAGGTTCGAATCATGAAGTCAGTAGGTTCAAGAGGTTTCATCCGATGTTACTGATGATCGACAATTACGACTCATTCACTTACAACGTCGTCCAGTACCTGGGCGAGTTAGGGGCTGATGTGCGGGTCATTCGCAATGACGAAATGACCATTGCCCAGATCGAAGCCCTCGCGCCGGAGCGCATCGTCGTTTCGCCTGGGCCCTGTACACCGAGCGAAGCCGGTGTGTCTATCGAAGCCATTCTTCATTTCGCCGGTAAACTGCCGATTCTGGGCGTGTGCTTGGGCCATCAGTCCATCGGCCAGGCGTTCGGTGGCGATGTCGTGCGTGCACGCCAGGTGATGCACGGTAAGACGAGCCCCGTCCACCATCGCGACCTTGGCGTATTCAGCGGCCTGAATAATCCGGTGACCGTGACCCGCTACCATTCGCTGGTGATCAAGCGCCAGACGCTGCCGGAGTGCCTGGAAGTGACGGCCTGGACCGCACATGAAGATGGCTCGGTCGACGAGATCATGGGTGTACGGCACAAGACGTTGAATATCGAGGGCGTGCAATTTCACCCCGAGTCGATACTCACCGAGCAGGGCCATGAACTGTTCGCCAATTTCCTCCAGCAGACTGGCGGCCACCGCTAAGGAACGAATATGGATATCAAGAGCGCGCTGGGTCGCATTGTCGGCCATCTGGACCTTTCCACCGATGAAATGCGCGGCGTGATGCGCCAGATCATGACCGGCCAATGCAGTGAAGCGCAGATTGGCGCATTTCTGATGGGCATGCGCATGAAAAGTGAAAGCATCGACGAAATCGTTGGCGCGGTGTCGGTCATGCGGGAGTTGGCTGACAAGGTCGAGCTGAACACCCTTGATGGGGTGGTCGACATCGTGGGTACCGGGGGCGATGGTGCCAATATCTTCAACGTGTCTACCGCATCCGCTTTTGTACTGGCCGCTGCCGGCTGTACCGTCGCCAAACATGGGAACCGGGCGGTGTCCGGCAAAAGTGGCAGCGCAGACCTGCTCGAAGCGGCTGGCATCTACCTGAACCTGACGCCCGTTCAGGTGGCCCGCTGCATCGACAGCCTGGGTATCGGCTTCATGTTCGCCCAGAGCCACCACAGCGCCATGAAACATGCCGCTGGGCCGCGTCGCGATCTAGGGCTCAGGACCTTGTTCAACATGCTTGGCCCGCTTACGAATCCGGCCGGTGTGAAGCATCAGGTGGTTGGGGTGTTCACCCAGGCGCTCTGCCGTCCTCTGGCCGAGGTGCTGCACCGCCTGGGCAGCAAGCATGTGCTGGTGGTGCATTCCAAGGATGGACTGGACGAGTTCAGCCTGGCAGCGCCCACCTTCGTGGCTGAATTGAAAAATGGCGAGATTTCCGAGTACTGGGTTGAACCGGAAGACTTGGGCATGAAGAGCCAGAGCCTTCATGGCCTGGCGGTCGAGGACCCGCAAGCGTCCCTGGCGCTGATTCGTGATGCGCTGGGTCGACGCAAGACCGAGAACGGCCAGAAGGCCGCCGAGATGATCGTGCTCAATGCCGGTGCAGCCCTATATGCCGCAGATCACGCCATGAGCCTGAAGGCCGGCGTTGAACTTGCCCACGACGTGCTGCACACCGGGTTGGCCTGGGAGAAACTGCAGGAGCTGGGTGCGTTTACGGCCGTATTCAAGGTGGAGAATGAAGCATGAGCGTGCCAACGGTGCTGGAAAAGATCATCGCCCGCAAGTTCGAGGAAGTGGCCGAGCGCAGTGCTCGCGTAAGCCTTGCCGAACTTGAGCAGTTGGCCAAGGCGGCCGACGCGCCCCGTGGTTTCGCCAACGCCATGCTGCGTCAGGCCGGGCGCAAGCAGCCAGCGGTGATCGCTGAAATCAAGAAGGCCTCCCCTAGCAAAGGTGTGATCCGGGAGCATTTCGTCCCTGCAGACATTGCCGTGAGCTACGAGAAAGGCGGCGCAACTTGCCTGTCGGTGTTAACGGATGTCGATTATTTTCAGGGGGCGGACGACTACCTCAAAGAGGCGCGAGCAGCCGTGTCGCTGCCGGTGATCCGCAAGGACTTCATGGTCGACCCTTATCAAATCGTCGAGGCCCGTGCTCTGGGCGCAGATTGCGTGCTGCTGATCGTGTCGGCGCTCGACGATGTGAAAATGGCCGAGCTGGCGGCCACGGCCAAGTCGGTCGGGCTCGATGTGCTGGTGGAGGTGCACGATGGTGCTGAGCTTGAGCGCGCACTCAAGACGCTGGACACGCCATTGGTGGGGGTCAACAACCGTAACCTTCATACCTTCGAAGTGAACCTGGAGGCCACGCTGGACCTGCTGCCACGTATCCCCGCGGATCGGCTCGCCATTACCGAGAGCGGCATCCTCAATCAGGCCGATGTGCAGCTGATGAAGATCAACCGCGTCTATTCATTCCTGGTGGGTGAGGCATTCATGCGGGCTGAGAACCCGGGGCTCGAGCTCCAGCGCTTGTTCTTCCCTGATCAAGTGAAAAAGACCATTCAGCAACTGGACTGAATGAACCAAGCCGGCCATGTCGCCGGCTTTTTCATGGTTGCCATCTGGCTCAGGGGCGCTTTCGCCCTGATGCCTGTCGTGCAGAGGCTGTGACGCTAACGGTAGTGGCCACAGGCTGCGTAACTCAATCGAAGGTGAATCAATGACTGACCAGCCCCTGGCCCTTACCGTCGAGCAAGGGCTGCTTGCCGAACAGGACCTGCTGGCCGCCGTTTGCCGGGGCGAGCGCGATAACGGTGTGTTGTTCTGGCGCCCCACTGACCAAGCGCTGGTGATGCCTCGCAGGATGAGCCGGCTGGAGCACTTTGAAGCGGCGAGTGCGCAATTGGCTGGCGCTGGCTGGCCAGTGCTGCTGCGCGAAACTGGCGGCGAACCTGTACCTCAGTCCCATTCGACGGTAAATATCGCCCTGGTCTATGCGGCCCCGCGCAGTGAGGGTGATCAAGGGCGTATCGAAAAAGCCTACCAGCGCTTGTGCCTGCCACTGTGCGAGGTGCTGCAGGAGTGGGGAGGTGTCGCCTCGGTGGGCGAGATCGAGGGTGCATTCTGCGATGGCCGGTACAACGTCAACCTCAATGGCCGCAAGTTGGTGGGGACCGCCCAGCGCTGGCGCCAGGCCGCCGCAGGCAAAGGCCCAGTGGTGCTGGTGCATGGGGCATTGCTGCTGGATAACGACCGGGAGGCAATGGTAGCTGCCGTCAACCACTTCAATATGTGCTGCAACCTTGAACAGCGATGCCGCGCCGATGCACACATCGCCTTGCATGAGGTAGCACCGACGGCACCGTGGTTCGCACGGCTATCCCAAGCGTACGCGCAGGTGCTGGCTGAGGTGCCCGTCAGCTAGCGCGTGCCATGTACCACCATGGTCTTGCCCTTGACCTGGACCAGGCTGCGTTCTTCCAGGTCCTTCAGGACGCGGCCGACCATTTCCCGTGAACAACCGACGATTCGCCCGATTTCCTGACGGGTGATCTTGATCTGCATGCCGTCTGGATGGGTCATGGCGTCGGGCTGCTTGCACAAGTCGAGCAAGCACCGCGCAACTCGGCCGGTGACATCGAAGAAGGCCAGGTCCCCAACCTTGCGGGTAGTGTCGCGCAGGCGCTGGGCCATCTGGCTGCTGACGGCGTAGAGCATGTCCGGCTCGTGTCGTACCAGTTCGCGGAACTTGTCGTAGCTGATTTCCGCCACTTCGCACTCAGTCTTGGCCCGAACCCAGGCGCTACGATGCTGCTGCGCCTCAACCGGTTCGAACAGCCCTAGCTCACCGAAGAAGTCACCGCTGTTGAGGTAGGCGATGATCATTTCATGGCCATTTTCGTCTTCGATGAGGATGGTGACCGACCCCTTGATGATGAACGACAATGTCTGCGCGCGTTCACCTGCACTGATGATGTTGCTCTTGGCGCTGTAGCGCCGGCGTTGGCAGTGCACCAGCAATTTGTCGATGTTCTTGATCTTTGGGGGTAGGGCAGAGGCTGCCATCGCGAAATCCTGTTCTGTGCAGTCCATGGGCGTCCATGGCTGTTGGCTGGAAAAACGCCATTCGATTGGCGCCAGCTTATCAGACACTACAAAATGTTTCGGCATTAAAGCGCCTCCTTACATACTTTTCCCACAGCGGCACAACGACTAAGCTGACACCCTTTTTGCGAATTCAGGAGTTCGGGTGATGAAGGCACGTATCCAGTGGGCCGGTGAGGCAATGTTCCTTGGCGAGTCCGGCAGCGGCCACGTCGTGGTAATGGATGGCCCACCCGAGGCCGGCGGCCGCAACCTGGGCGTCAGGCCGATGGAAATGCTGTTGCTGGGCCTGGGCGGTTGCAGCAGTTTCGATGTGGTCAGCATCCTGAAAAAGTCGCGCCAGGCGGTGGAGAGCTGCGAAGCGTTTCTCGAGGCCGAGCGGGCAGGCGAGGATCCAAAGGTATTTACCAAGATCCACATGAATTTCGTGGTTAAGGGCCGCGGATTGAAAGAGGCCCAGGTCAAGCGTGCCGTCGAGCTTTCGGCCGAAAAATACTGCTCGGCGTCGATCATGCTTGAGCGTGCCGGGGTTGAAATCACCCATGGCTACGAGATCGTGGAACTGGGTTGAGCAACGGGTGCGAGCTGCGCGGCGCGTGCCGGCGGCGCTTAATGGCGCAGTGCTGGCAGTGTCGCGTATAGCCAGCCTGGTAGTGCGCTTCTGACCGACTGGCTCAACGCCTCCCGGTGTTTTTGGTAAAGCAGGCCCAGCCCTATGACGCCCAGGCCGATCAAGCTGACCAACACCGGGAACAGCAGGGATTGGGCAAATACGTCATACGCCAGGTACCCCAGGTAGGCGGTAACGCCAAGTGCCCCGAACACCATGAAGACGGACCGGCGCAGCAACACTGCCACCCCCATGAGCACAAGGTTTATCAGGCAGTAGGTGGCTTTCCCCCATTCACTGCCGCTGTCGAGCATCGTCAACCCACCCCAGAAGGCTGCAAGGCCGGCCAGATAGCCCCAGTGGGCATAGTCTTGCCGCGTCCTGCCATCGACTACCAGAAACACCAGCAAGGTCGCCAACCCGAACCACAGAGATACCACTCGGCGTTGTTCCCAACTAAATGGCGCGCCGAATACCCACTCGGTAAGGTCCATCGACATGAACCACAGGGCAACGGCAATGGGCATGACGATAAATGGGTAGGGGACAAGGCGGAGCATCGCCACACCTGCAACAACGGTGGCGGCCTCCATGGCCAGCCAACCGCCCTGTACATGGGTGTAGTACTGGTGGTAATCGGCTCGCACGTCATCGAGCGGCCACCAACCGAGCAACCGCTCCAGCGCGAAGACCGCCAGTGGCACGATACTGACCGCGGCTGCGGCCAGTACGCCGGCCGCAATGGGTTGCTTGCGCTTTTGAAGAATGAGTGCGACCAGGGTCAGCAACCCGATGTAGGCACTGGCCACGGCCAGCAACGCGGTGTCGCCGATGCGTAGCCATGCCTCGTTGAGCAGCCAGCCCATGGCCCCCATGACCAGCAGCGCGCCGAAGTAGAACGCGCTGTGGGCCAGTTGAAGGCTGCCCGTCGCCTCTTGACGCTGGTTGAGAAAGGCTTGCAAGGCCTGGTCCTGGCCTGGCTGGAGAATCCCCGCCTCGACCGCTCGCGCCAGATCCTTGGCATCGAAACGTGTTGTCATGGCGAGCCTTCAGATGCGATAGGTGCTCTTGGTCATGACCTTGGCCAGCAGGCTCATGCCAAAACGCACAGGCGCAGGGAAGCGGTAGCCACCGGCTTGCAGTGCCGTATCGGCGTGCTGTTCTTCGTCGACGCGCATCTGCTCGAGGATGGCTCGGGATTTTTCATCTTCAGTAGGGATCTGTACCAGGTGCTCGTCCAGGTGCTTGCAGACTTGGTGCTCCGTCGCTGCCACGAAGCCCAGGCTCACCTTGTCGCTCACCAGCCCGGCAAAAGCGCCGATGCCGAATGACATACCGTAGAACAGCGGGTTCAGGACGCTGGGGTGGCTGTTGAGTTGACGGATGCGTTGTTCGCACCAGGCCAGATGATCGATTTCCTCTTCCGCAGCGCGCTCCATGGCCTTGCGCACTGACGGCAGTTTGGCCGTCAAGGCCTGGCCTTGATAAAGCGCCTGGGCGCAGACTTCACCGGTGTGGTTTATGCGCATCAGCCCTGCCACGTGACGTGCCTGCCGATCTTCGAGTTCGACGGCGGGCTTGACGATGGCCGGGGACGGACGAGAGGGTTGGCCGCTGAACGGCAGCAAGGTGCGCATGGCAGTGTCGGCCTGCAGCAACAAGCGGTCGAGCGGGGAATAGTGACGTTCGGTAGCCATCGGGCACCTCCGCAAGAATGTGCCCGACAGTCTAACCCAATCGCGCTCGAGTCGCTTGCGGTGGATCAGCCCGGTGGCCAGTTCATCTGGCGTTGGCCGAGCACGTGCATGTGAATGTGGTAGACCGTCTGCCCACCTTGTTCATTGCAGTTCATGACCACGCGAAAGCCTTCCTCGCAGCCCAGTTCCCTGGCCAGACGCTGGGCCGTGAACAGAATGTGCCCAGCCAGGCCCTTGTCTTCTTCGGTCAGGTCGTTGAGGGTGCGGATGTGCTTTTTCGGAATGACCAGAAAATGCACCGGGGCCTGGGGGGCGATGTCGTGAAATGCCAGAACCTGGTCATCTTCGTAGATGATCTTCGCCGGGATCTCCCGGTTAATGATCTTGAGGAATAAATCGTCCACAGCACTTGCTCCATGGTGAGGGTCCGGGCCGAGTGTACTCAGGCCGAAGCCGCTCGCCCAGCGACTATTCCATACCGACTGGACAATAACGCCGGTGAATCACACCTGCCAGCTTGCGCACCAACCCGTTCGGCAGCAGGCGCGGGGCGAACGCCAGCCAGCGATTGCGTCGCCCCGGCAGAATCAAGGCGCGGTTGCGGGCGAGCGCGCGAACGGTGTACAGCGCCACTTCCTCGGGGCTGAGGCAGCGGCTTTTGCCTTCGAGCCGGGCGATGTGGCGCCGTGGGGAATGCACCGGCCCCGGGCACAGCACGCAGACCTTGATGCCTGTGGGTTTGAGCTCTTCGCGCAGGGCCTGGGAAAAATTCATCACGTATGCCTTGCTGGCGGCATAGGTGGCCATCCATGGCCCGGGGGCCACGCCGGCCAGCCCGGCAACGTTGAGGATCTGGCCGCCGCCCTGTACCGCCATCAGATTGCCGATGGCATGACACAAGCGGCTCAGTGCCAGCACGTTGACTTCGAGCAGGTCCTGTTCGTCGGCCCATTCATGGGCCAGGAATGGGCCGTAGGTGCGCTGACCGGCGCAGTTGACCAGCAAATCGATGCGCCGCTCGCCTTCTTCCAGCTCGAGGACGAACCCTGACAGCCTAAGCGGTTGGCTCAGATCGCACGCACGCAACAGCACTTCGACGCCGAAACGCTGGGCAAGCTCGATGGCGACCGGCTCCAGGGTTTCACGGTGGCGTGCGACCAGGATCAGGTTGCGCCCGCGCCGTGCCAGGGCCTCCGCCAGGGCCAGGCCCAAGCCGGTGGAAGCGCCGGTGATCATGGCGTAACGGGTCATGCAGGGCTCCTGGGGCCGAAGAGGGCATCTAGTGTACAGCTTGGCGGTGGCGGATGCTGCGTTTTGCTGGGCCGCCCAAGCCTGGGAGTGCGCCGCTGCGTGGGCTGTCAGTGGCGCTTACGACGATCGGCGAGTAGCTTTGCACCGTCCTGGCAGCCCCAGTGCTGGGCACCATTCTCAGAACGGTTTGACCACCACCAGGATAACGACCGCCAGCAGGATCAGAACAGGTACCTCGTTGAACCAGCGATAGTAGACATGGCTGCGGGTGTTGGTGCCGGCGGCGAAGCGTTTGCGCTGGGCCCCGCACACATGGTGGTAGCCGGTCAGCAGAAGCACCAGTGTCAGCTTGGCGTGCAGCCAGCCCTGGCTCAGCCACCCCGGTGTGAGGTAGAGCATCCAGGCGCCGAACACATACGTGGCGATCATCGCCGGGTTCATGATGCCTCGGTACAGCTTGCGTTCCATGGTCACGAACCGGTCCTGGCTGGTGCTGTCCTGGCTCTGGGCATGGTAGACGAACAGCCGTGGCAAGTAGAACAGGCCGGCGAACCAGCATACGACGCTGACGATGTGCAGCGCTTTGATCCATAGGTAGAGCATCGGGGCATTCCTTCAGGTATTCACGGTCGTCAGATAGTAGTGCCCAGGCGCCCTCAGGGACACCTGAAGTGTTGTGACAGACGCATCACGCCCCTATCATCGTGCGTTTTCCAGACGGCTCGTTGATAAGGGGCAAGCGTTATGATCAAGGTCGGTATCGTCGGCGGCACGGGTTACACCGGCGTCGAACTGTTGCGTCTGCTGGCTCAGCACCCACAGGCCGAGGTAGCGGTCATCACCTCGCGCTCGGAAGCCGGTGTGGCGGTGGCCGACATGTATCCGAACCTGCGCGGCCATTACGACGGCCTTGCATTCAGCGTGCCTGACAGCAAGACCCTGGGCGCGTGTGATGTGGTGTTTTTTGCCACCCCCCATGGTGTCGCTCATGCCCTGGCGGGCGAACTCCTGGCGGCGGGCACCAAGGTCATCGACCTGTCGGCCGACTTCCGCCTGCAGGACGCAGTGGAGTGGGCCAAGTGGTACGGCCAGCCTCACGGCGCGCCTGATCTGCTCGACGATGCCGTGTACGGTTTGCCCGAGGTCAACCGCGACAAGATCCGCCAGGCGCGCCTGATCGCGGTTCCGGGCTGCTACCCAACCGCCACTCAACTGGGTTTCCTGCCGTTGCTCGAAGCTGGCTTGGCCGACGCGTCGCGCTTGATCGCCGACTGCAAGTCCGGTGTCAGCGGTGCCGGACGGGGTGCGGCTGTCGGGTCGCTGTTCTGTGAGGCCGGTGAGAGCATGAAAGCCTACGCGGTCAAGGGGCATCGTCACCTTCCGGAAATCAGCCAGGGCCTGCGTCTAGCTGCGGGCAAGGACATTGGTCTGACCTTCGTCCCTCACCTGACGCCGATGATCCGCGGCATCCATGCCACCTTGTATGCGACTGTCGCCGACACATCGGTCGACCTCCAGACGCTTTACGAGAAGCGCTACGCCAACGAACCCTTCGTGGACGTGATGCCCGCCGGTAGCCACCCCGAAACCCGCAGCGTGCGCGGCGCCAACGTCTGCCGCATTGCTGTTCATCGTCCACAAGGGAGTGATCTGGTCGTGGTGTTGTCGGTCATCGACAACCTGGTCAAAGGCGCTTCCGGGCAGGCCGTGCAGAACATGAACATCGTGTTCGGGCTTGATGAGCGCATGGGGCTGAGCCATGCCGGCCTGTTACCGTAAGCTGACGAGGGCTTACGGCGAGCTGTGCTGATCGCGACCTGCCCGTCGCCTATTGTTGACCGATTTTCTCGGGAAAGCGGATAATGGCCGTCATCGAGTTTTATGACGGCCGTCGGCCGGGAGAATCAACATGAGCGTCGAAACCTTCACCCCTACGGTTTTGGAATTTACCCACGGTGCTGCGCTGAAGGTGAAGAACCTGGTTTCCGAAGAGGGCAATGACCGCCTGAAGCTGCGTGTATTCGTCACCGGTGGCGGTTGCTCGGGTTTCCAGTATGGCTTCACGTTCGATGAGGAAGTGGCCGACGACGATACCATCGTGGAGCGCGAGGGGGTCTCGCTGGTAGTGGACCCGATGAGCTTCCAGTACCTGGCCGGTGCCGAAGTGGATTACCAGGAGGGCCTGGAAGGCTCGCGCTTCATTATCAAGAACCCCAATGCTGCCACCACCTGTGGCTGTGGCTCTTCGTTCTCGATCTGAAGCCTTGCCTTCGTCAAAACGCCGCGCTTAAGCGCGGCGTTTTTCGTTGGGCAGGTCAATGGCTCAGGCCGGATAGATGGCGCCCAGAACACGCAGGCCTTTGGCGGCCGTTACGCTGGGACGGTTGGCAGGGATGCCCTCAAGGCAGCAATGCGCCAGCCAGGCGAACGCCATGGCCTCAACCCAATCAGGGTCTACCCCCTGTTCGGCTGTGCTGGATACCTTCACGCCAGGCAGGCCTATTGCAAGACGAGCCATCAAGGCGCCATTGTGTGCGCCACCCCCGCATACCAGAAGGGTCCTGGTGCCCTGCTGTGCGGTGTTCAGCGAATCGATGATGCTTTGGGCGCTGACTTCCAGCAGCGTTGCCTGGACGTCCTCGTCGCGGTAGGCAGGCAGCGCAGCGAGATGGCTGTCCAGCCAGCGCAGGTTGAAGACTTCACGGCCTGTACTCTTGGGCCCACTGCCGGCAAAGAATGGGTCGGCCATGAGGGAGGTCAGCAGGGCAGGTTGCACTGCCCCACACGCCGCCCAGGCGCCGTTGGCATCGTATGCCTGGCCGCGTTTGCGCTCGATCCAGGCGTCCATCAGGACATTGCCCGGTCCGCAATCGAAGCCTCGGACCGGCTTGTCTTTGGCAATCAGGCTGAGGTTGCTGAAACCGCCCACGTTCAGAATGGCCAGCGGCTGTTCGAGATGGCCGAACAGCGTTTCGTGGAACGCCGGGACGAGCGGCGCGCCCTGACCGCCGGCCGCTACGTCACGGCGACGAAAGTCGGCCACGACCGTGATGCCTGACAGTTCAGCCAGGAGCGCCGGATTGCCGATCTGCACGGTGAAGCCTCGGGCAGGCTCATGGCGAATGGTCTGGCCATGGCTGCCGATAGCGCGAATGTCTTTGGGCTGCAAGGCATGGTGGTCGAGCAAATCCAGTATGCCTCGGGCTGCCAAGGCCGCCCACAGGTTTTCAGCGAGGGCGACCCGCGCTACTTCATCCGGCCCAGAAGTACACAGGTCAAGCAGCGCTTGCCGCAGTTCAGTTGGCATGGGCAGATAATGGGTGGCGAGCAGTTCGATGTGCTCGCCTTGCTCGATCAGGGCGATGTCCAGCCCATCCAGGCTGGTCCCTGACATCACACCTAGGTAAAGGCCCATGGGCTCACCGTTTGTTCATGGCAAGTAGCGTGGCTTTTTCCTGGTCCATGCGTGCGATCAGCGGCTGGCTTTGCTGCAGGAAACGCTGGCGCTCGTTCTTGGCGATCGGATCGGACATCGGCACTTTCTGGCTCAGCGGGTCAACATGCACGCCGTTGACCTGGAACTCGTAGTGCAGGTGGGGACCGGTGGAAAGGCCGGTGGTCCCGATATAGCCGATGATCTGGCCCTGCTTGACCGAGCCCCCGGTCTTGATGCCCTTGGCAAAGCCTTGCATGTGACCGTACAAGGTCTTGTACCGATTGCCGTGCTGGATGATCACCGTATTGCCGTAGCCGCCGCGCCGGCCGGCCAGCTCGATACGGCCATCACCCGCGGCCTTGATGGGCGTGCCTCGCGGTGCTGCATAGTCCACCCCCTTGTGGGCGCGGATCTTGTTGAGAATCGGGTGCTTGCGCCCGGCAGAGAAGCGGGAGCTGATGCGCGCGAAATCCACGGGTGTGCGGATGAAGGCTTTGCGCAGGCTGTTGCCATCGGCCGTGTAGTAGCTGGTGTTGCCTTGCTTGTTGGTATAGCGCACTGCCGTGTAGGTCTTGCCGCGGTTGGTGAAGCGCGCCGAGAGGATATTACCGGTGCCGACCACTTTGCCGTCCATTACCTTCTGCTCATAGACCACGTCGAACTCGTCACCTTGGCGAATATCCTGGGCGAAGTCGATGTCGTAGCCCAGCACCTTGGCCATGTCCATGGTCAGGCTGTGGGACAACCCGGCGCGTTGTGCCGATGCCGAGAGCGAGCTCTTGATGACGCCATGGGCGTAGGCGGTGCGCACTACGGGTTTGCTGATTTCACGGTTGAAGGTGTAGCCCTTGGCCGTCTTGGTCAGGCGAATGGTTTCGAGGCTGCCGACCTTACTGTGCAAGCTGGCCAGCTGGCCTTGCTTGTCCAATTCGAACTGCAGGACCTGGCCATGCTTGAGCTGGCTGAACTGCTTGGCTTGCTTGCTGCTGGCAAGAATGTCGTGGACGGCATTGGCCGGCAGGCCGACCTTGGCGAACAGCGTTGACAAGGTATCTCCGCTTGCGACGGTGACTTCCCGGTGGGCAGGGTCTTTCGCGGGCTGTGCGGCGGCTTCGGCCGGCGGAGTTTGCTGTTCGGCTTTCTGGGTGGAGGCAGCCGCCTCATCGATCTGCGCAAACGGCGAGCCTTGCTCACCGGCTGCCTGCACCAGTGGCGCCGCGCGGGATTCGTCTTTCAGCTGCTCGGCTGGGGTTTCCAGCTCGAGGTTGAGGGTGGTTTTCTTGGCTTCCACGTCGCTGGATGGGAACACCAGCAATGCCAGGCTAAGCAGGGCGGCAATGCCGCTGGCGGCCAACAGGTGTGTTTTCGGATAAAGCGGAGGCGCTTTAGGCGGTTCGTTGGTCATGGGTAAGGAGACTTTGAAAAAGGTGAAATGGAATAGATGAATGACATGATGAAGATGAAATAACTGTATAAAATATAACCAAAACCATTTTCACGCAAGGGCGCGTAGACGCTGCGCACACGCCCCCAGGTCACATTCCTTTGCAAAACTTGTATTTGACGGCCGATCTTGTATGGTTGGCTCCCCCTGAATCTGAGCCTTGCGGGTTTGTCTATGAAGTCGGTTGAAGAGCAGCTGGCGCTTATTAAGCGCGGTGCGGAAGAAGTACTGGTGGAGTCCGAGCTGGTTGAAAAACTCAAGCGTGGTCAGCCCTTGCGCATCAAGGCCGGTTTCGACCCTACCGCTCCTGACCTTCATCTCGGTCACACGGTACTGATCAACAAGCTGCGCCAGTTCCAGGAGTTGGGGCATACCGTGGTGTTCCTGATCGGTGACTTCACTGGCATGATCGGCGACCCCAGTGGCAAGAGCGCCACACGCCCGCCATTGACCCGTGAGCAGGTGCTGGACAATGCCGAGACCTATAAGCAGCAGGTCTTCAAGATTCTCGACCCAGCCAGGACCGAGGTCGCGTTCAATTCCACCTGGATGGACATGCTGACACCCGCCGACTTCATCCGTCTGGCATCGCAGTACACGGTTGCCCGTATGCTGGAGCGCGACGATTTCGACAAGCGCTACACCACTAATCAACCCATCGCCATTCATGAATTCCTCTACCCGCTGGTGCAGGGCTATGACTCTGTCGCGCTCAAGGCGGATGTCGAGCTGGGCGGTACCGACCAGAAGTTCAACCTGTTGATGGGGCGTGAACTGCAGCGTGCCTACGGTCAGGAAGCTCAGAGTATCGTGACCATGCCCCTGCTCGAAGGGCTTGATGGCGTCAAGAAGATGTCCAAGTCGCTGGGTAATTATGTCGGCATCCAGGAGGCGCCTGGTGTGATGTACAGCAAGCTGGTGTCGATTCCGGACACCCTGATGTGGCGTTACTTCGAGTTGCTGAGCTTCCGTTCCATGGAGGACATCGATCAGCTTCGCGTGGATGTAGCCAATGGGGCGAACCCGCGGGACATCAAGATCCAGCTGGCGGAGGAGATCGTGGCGCGTTTCCATGGTGAGGAGGCCGCAGCCAACGCTCATCGCGCCGCTGGGAATCGTATGAAGGACGGCGAGTTGCCGGAAGACTTGCCCGAGATCGAAGTGCTTGCCGCCGAGCCGCTGCCCATTGCTGCGGTGCTCAACCGTGCCGGTCTGGTCAAGAACTCGGCGCAGGCGCGGGATCTATTGGGGAGTGGGGCTGTGAAGGTCGATGGCGCCGTAGTTGACCGTGATTTTGTGGTTGCACTGGGCGCGACCCATATCTGCCAGGCAGGTAAGAAGTCGTTCGCACGCGTCACGCTCAAGGCAGAGTAAGGCATTCGCTGCGCCTACTCTCTATAAGCGGGGGGGGGGGGGGGCGAAGGGCCTCCCCCCGCTTTGCTTTTGATTTACATGAAATTAAAGGTTGACGCGGTG
>NZ_JBICKJ010000026.1:0-3064 GCF_043104125.1 Pseudomonas sp. xss_4 | reverse complement strand
TTTTCCTTAGCCATCGATACAATCCTCCGCAGAAGAAATAGTCTTGCGCTGATAAAACAAAGGCAGATATTTTCATATCTGCCTTGTTTATATGGAGCTCTTGAGCGGACTTGAACCGCTGACCTCACCCTTACCAAGGGTGTGCTCTACCAACTGAGCTACAAGAGCAAAACACGTTATGCAATAACCAGCAAACTTGGAGCGGGTAGCGGGAATCGAACCCGCATCATCAGCTTGGAAGGCTGAGGTTCTACCACTAAACTATACCCGCGAGGCTTGCGGCTCTCGCTAAAACTGGTGGAGGGAGAAGGATTCGAACCTTCGAAGCTCTCGCAACGGATTTACAGTCCGTCCCCTTTGGCCGCTCGGGAATCCCTCCAGATGTGGCCGGCATTTTATTGATCTGCCGTCCTAGTGTCAAGCGCTTTTTCAAATTTTTTCAATCAAATCTGAAACTTAGCTGCAGTGACACGGCTTGCAATTCAACCACCTGAGTGGTGTTCCCTGCGAAGCGGGCGCCATTCTATCAAGCTATTCACCAGTTGCAATACCCTGGCAGAAAATAATTTGATGTTTTAAGTCTTTGAAATCATTGGAAAGCGCGTCAAGGGCCGCTGGGTCCAACAAGCGTTCACTTTCAGGCTCTACTTTGAGCCAACGCCCCTGGGCACCTGCGACCTGCCCACGGACTGGAGCCGTGGCGATGTCCAGACTCGTCAGCCGCTGACGAAGCGACTCGAGCACCTCGGTCGTCATTGCGCCTCCAACGATGAGGCACTCTTCGCGACGCCGATCAGGTGGCGCCACTCCCGCTTCCCGCAACAGGCGAATGTCCTGCTGACTGCCTTTATAAAGCGAAAGCGGCGTGACATCCTTGACCTTAAGTGGTGCCTCCTGCTGATTCCAGACGTAGTACACACCATTGAGGATCAGCAGCAACAAGAACAACCAGCGCATAGGCACCTCAATTCAATGGGCAGGCCATGGCCAGGCCTACAAAGACCAAGTCGGGCACTACACGCGCGTCAGGCAACGAGTCCCTGACCAGCGGGGCATCCCCTCCCGTCAGGAACACAGCAAAATCCTCGCCCCACATCTCACGCGCTTGCTCAACTTGTGTGCGCACGAAGCCTTGCAGCATCAGCACGCAGCCTCGTTCGACCGCCTCCACCGTTGAGCGACCCGGAGCCAAGCTGACCAGTGCACGCTCGGCAGACGCATCGTCATAGCGAATACGCCGCGTGTGCGTGCGCAGCTGGCTGCGCATCAGAGGCATGCCTGGACAGATATAGCCGCCGAGATGCTCCCCATTGGCCGCCACGAAGTCCGCTTTGGCCGCAGTGCCCAGATCAATGACGAGGCAAGCGCCCTTGGCCAAGTGAAATGCGCCCAGCGTCGCCAGCCAACGATCCATACCAAGGCGCTGATAGTCCTCATAGCCATTGCGCACGCCCGCCATCTCCGGCGCTGACCGTGCGACCTGTGCCTGGACGGCAAACACTTGAGCAATCAGTGACGTCAAAGCGTCGGTTTCTTCTTCACTGCGCACACTGACGATACGGCAAGCCGTAACCTGCACGCATGCCAGCGCTCTGATCTGGTCCATGAGTGTCTGGTCGGAATCCACGATTCCGCCACCCACGATCATTGCGTCGTGAACGTGAATTACCCGCCACTTGATGAAGCTGTTACCGCAATCGAGCTCAAGAATCATCACTCAACCTCAAACTAAGCTCGCCGCCGCTGAAAACTCTCTCCACGCCATCTACACACATGCGCAAACCGCCCTGCCCGTCCACGCCCGCGACTACGCCTTGTACCTGGGTGGCTCCGGCAATGAGCGTGACATTGCGCCCCTGCCAGAGATGCGCTTGCTCCCATTCTTCCTGGAAAGCCGCGAACCCATATCGGCGGTGACGCCCCAGCTCATGCTCCAAGTGGTGGCTCAGCACCGCCACTAAATGATTGCGGTCTACAGGCGCCCCCAATTCTCGACGCATGGATGTCCATCGTTGATCCACCTGCGCATTGGCCTGCATATTCACGTTTATGCCAATGCCCAGCACCACATGGCATACGTCTGCCGGATCACCGATCAACTCGAGCAAGATGCCGGTGACCTTGTGACCATCGACCAGCACGTCGTTAGGCCACTTCAAGCCTACATTCCTTACCCCGAATGCCTGCAATGTGCGCATGACCGCCAACCCCACGACCAGGCTCAGGCCCTCAAGCTGGCGCATGCCGCCATCAATGCGCAGCACCAGACTGAAGTAAAGGTTTTGCGCGAAAGGGCTGATCCATTGCCGGCCGCGTCTCCCGCGACCCGCAGTCTGCTGCTCCGCCAAGACGACGAAGGGCGCTGGCTGTCCTGCCGCCGCCAAGCGCATACCTTCAGCATTGGTCGAGTCGATCGACTCATGGATGAATGTGGGCCAGGCTGCCGCCTCCGCGTATCCTGCGATCGCAGCATTGTCCAGCAGCACCAACGGTGAGGCTAGCTGATAGCCGCGTCCACGTACCTTATGGATACTGAGGTTTAGCTCGCTTTCCAGGTGCTGCAGCTGCTTCCACACCGCACTGCGACTGACGCCCAGAGCCGCCCCCAGAGCTTCTCCGGAATGGAATCGGCCATCCTTGAGGAGATTCAACAACTTCAGCATGCGCGTCTCGACTTCGAATGAGGCTGGCATGATAGCCATGGGGGATTGCCTTGCATAGGACAAGGACCTGCGATTGAGATTGGGGGGGGTACGTTGCACCGGTCCGGCTCAGATACCAGGCCGCCAACCCTCGGGGCTTCCACAGGTGCAATGCCGACCGGCTTATTTGACGCCCAAAGACAAAACCCCTACCTGCATACGCAGATAGGGGTTTTGCGAAATGAATCTTGACGATGACCTACTCTCACATGGGGAAACCCCACACTACCATCGGCGATGCATCGTTTCACTACTGAGTTCGGGATGGGATCAGGTGGTTCCAATGCTCTATGGTCGTCAAGAAATTCTGTAGCCAGAATGTCCTGTTGGACAGCCCAGCGAATTCGGATATGTGATGTTTG
>NZ_JBICKJ010000025.1:0-14174 GCF_043104125.1 Pseudomonas sp. xss_4 | reverse complement strand
AGCTGTTCGAAGTTACCCCCCGTAGCGCTGTCGATGGTCACACTAACGGTCGAGCCGTTGTTGTAAACATCGTTGGCCGGAGTCTGGAAGTCGATGCTGCCCTGGGTCTTGCCTGCCTCAACAGTGATGACTTGGCCGTTGGACAGGATCACGGTAACTGGGGTTTGAGCCGGGTTGGTCAGCGTGACGGTGTAAGTGATCACGCCACCTTCGGTCACGCTTGGCGAAGCCGTCAGCGTGGCAGTAGTGGTGTCGATCGAATCATTGATCGTAGTAACGGCAGCCGCTGGGTTCGGGGTCAGCTGTTCGAAATTACCGCCCGTGGCGCTGTCGATGGTCACGCTAACGGTCGAGCCGTTGTTGTAGACGTCGTTCGCCGGGGTCTGGAAGTCGATGCTGCCCTGGGTCTTGCCTGCCTCAACAGTGATGACCTGGCCGTTGGACAGGGTTACGGTAACCGGCGTCTGGGCCGGGTTGGTCAATGTCACGGTGTACGTGATCACACCGCCTTCGGTGACCGAGGGAGTGGCGGTCAACGTTGCAGTGGTGACATCGATGGTATCTGTAATTTCAGTAACCAACGGCCCTTGAGGTGGAGTTACTGAAATGCCACTCCCCCCGCTGGTACCGGTAACCGTGGTCGAAATTTGCCCACCATCAATGTAGGGCGTGTCATTCGGCGGGATCACGACATTGACACTGCCAGTGGTCTGCCCGGCCGGAATGACGATCACAGAGCCATTGGCCAGGGTGATGAGAAGGTCGCTGCTCGGTGCCTGGCCAACCGTAGCGGTATAAACAATGACGCCACCCGCTTCGCTGATCGATGGCGTGGCCCCGACCACAAGGGTGGTGGCAACCGTAGTGCCCGTTGTCGGCGCGGTGACGCGATTGTCAGCAGTGGTTCCAGCTACCTCCACGGGGGCGGCCGCTGCGGCAAAACCAAGGCCTTCTGTAGGGAAGCCAATCGTGGGATCAACGCTGCCGGCCGTTTCTTCCAGCATGACGAAACTGTGGCCGCCACCTGCCGCACCGCCGCCCGCAGCGGTCGGCCCGGCAGCCGTGGCTTCAAGATCGGTGGTCGGGTCAGCGCCTGCAGCGATCGCTTGTTGCAATTCCTCGACCGACGGCGCTGCCTGGGCAGCGGCCTGGCCCAAGTCAGTACTGCTGTCAGGCGTGTCTGCGCTCCACTGGGTATCACGACCAAGGTCAAGCAACCGGCCGTCTGCCAACTCCAGCGTTACCGCGCCACCCGGACCGGTAAGGACCTGTTCACCTGCAAGAAGTCGATCGCCTTCTATGAGCACACGCCTGATGCCTTCAGGGGATACCGCAATAACCTGGCCGACAATACTTTTGACGATGGCTACAACGCTGCTCATTGGACTCTCCGTGTGACCCGCTGGGGTACTTCTGTGCCAGAGCGGCATCCGCAGCCACCTGAACAGGAATTATGTCGATGATCTCTTGACGCTTGGTTGCGTCAACATTCCGTCTATGACGAGATGAAGTTAGATTTCTGCCAAACTATTGACCTTATATTGGCCATCCTAAACAATCACCAAGGTAATGTCACATTGATATTTTTACCTTAGCCAAGGGCCAATCAACAGCAAATGCCTTGCGTCATTAAAACAGCGCAATGGCACAGAGCATGCGGGCCCAAGTGATGACAGCGGCCAGAAATCACATGCTTTTCAACCGTTCGTCGGGCTCAGTAGGACCGACAGCGTCAACAGAAGGTCGATTTTGTTTATTGACGCCACATTCCTCAGTCTCGTAAGCATAAACCTTGCCGATTACATGCCCGAGAATGACCCGAGGTGCTGCAAATTTTCAGGCTGGCTCACCGCTGAATAAACGGCAGCCGAAGGCGCTCATCGTCTAAACCAGCCCTTGCCACGCGCCTGCGATTATCGGCCAGAGTCGACCAAGGGAGTGGGCTTCAAGGGATGAATTTTAACTAACATGGGTTGCACGAACGCCAGCAAACCAGCGCCTGATAAATGACATTAAGCTAGGCTGTAATGACAGGCCCAATACATGTCGTTTCTCTGCTCCTTCCCAGCATGCTGAGGCCTGGGTTGCAGAGTGATTCAGAAATGAAACGTTTGTCTGCCGATCAGCGTCATGTAGTAAAGAGACCGATACAGTTGTTTACTCACCACCTAATTCAAGGCGACCATTGGCGACACACTGCATCGCTCGCTGCACGCCTGCCGGGCGCCGACATGCATTGCCCCACTGAATGCCTGAGTCTGCTGCCATTAAATGATCGGCAGCTAGCTCACCCCCACCCACCACAAGGATGAAGAGAGCGCCGCGTGGAATCAGAAGTCAGTCGAGTCCAGCTCAACCATGACCCACGTAGTCAGCACGACGATCCTTTGCTGGACAGTCTGCTGAGCTTGTGTGTACTGCACCAGAAACCTGCCAGTCGGGTGATGCTCACCACGGGTCTGCCTTTGCCCGCCCAGCGCCTGAGCCCCGAGCTGCTGCCCCGTGCGGCGGCCAGGGCCGGCCTGCAGGGCCGCCTGTTGCAGCGCAAGCTGGAGCAGATCCCAAGCATCGCCATGCCCGCCATCCTGTTGCTCAAGGGTGGACGCAGCGCTGTGTTGCTCGGGTGGGAAAACGAAGACACCGCGCGGCTGTTGCTGAGCGAAAGCGATGGCGGCGAAGTACAGGTCAGCCGCGAGACGCTTCAGGACGACTACAGCGGGCGAGTGTTCTTCGCTCAACCGCAGCACAAATTCGACGTCAACCATGGCAACTTGATCCCGCGGGCCAAATCCTGGTTCCGAGATACGCTGCTGCGCAGCAAGTGGCTGTACATCGATGCCATCGCCGCCAGCCTGGTGATCAACCTGATCGCCCTCGCCGCGCCACTGTTCGTAATGAACGTGTATGACCGGGTCGTTCCCAACCAGGCGACCTCGACCCTATGGGTGCTGGCGGTCGGTATCGCAGGTGCCTATATCTTCGACCTGATCCTCAAGGGTCTGCGCGGGTTATGCCTGGACCTTGCAGGGAAAAAGACCGACCTGATCATTTCGGCGACACTGTTCGAACGCATCGTGGGCATGTCGATGAAGTATCGGCCGGCCCGGGTAGGTAGCTTTGCCCAGAACATTCACGAGTTCCAGGGATTACGTGACTTCCTGGCGTCGTTGACGCTGACCAGCCTAATCGACTTGCCGTTCACGGTGCTCATCCTGATCGTCATCGCAATCATCGGCGGGCACCTGGTGTGGATCCCCATCATTGCCTTCCCGCTGGCCTTGGGCATCGGCTATGCACTGCAGCGGCCGCTGATGGCGACCATGGAGCGGACCATGGCGCTGGCATCGGAGCGCCAGTCGAGCCTGATCGAGACCCTGGCAGGGTTGGACGCGGTGAAGGTCAACAACGCCGAGAGCGAGCGACAGTACATGTGGGAGCAGACGCTCGGTACCCTCAGCCGGCTGGAGTTGCGCGTCAAAGTCCTGTCGAGCCTGGCGATGAACATTACCCTGCTCATTCAGCAGCTGGCAGGGGTGGCGATGATCTGCGTGGGTGTCTACCTGATCATCGACGGCAACTTGAGCATGGGCGGCCTGGTAGCGTGCTACATGCTCAGCGGCCGTGCCCTTGGGCCGCTGGGGCAGCTCAATGGTCTGCTGGCTCGCTACCAGCAAGCCAAGGTGACCATGGTGTCCACCGACCACATGATGGAGCTGCCACAAGAGCGCAACTTCGAAGAGCGCCCGCTCAGCCGCAGAGTATTGCAGGGCAGCGTAGAGTTCCGCGGCGTGGACTTCACCTACCCTAACCAGCAGAACATGGCGCTTAAGAACATCAACCTGACCATCCGCCCTGGCGAAAAGGTGGGGATCATCGGGCGCAGCGGGTCGGGCAAGAGTTCACTGGCCAAGCTGATCGTTGGCCTGTACGAGGCCGATGGCGGCTCATTGCTGGTCGACGGCGTGGATATTCGCCAGATCGATGTCAGCGAACTGCGCCACAACATTGGTTATGTGCCCCAGGACATTCAGCTGTTGGCGGGCACGCTGCGGGACAATCTGGTCAGCGGGGCCCGCTACATCGACGACGAAATGATCTTGCAGGCGGCCGAGCTTGCGGGCGTGCATGAATTCGCGCGGCTGCATCCGGACGGCTACGAGCTGCAGGTAGGCGAACGTGGGCAGAACCTGTCCGGCGGGCAGCGTCAGAACGTGGCCTTGGGCCGCGCCTTGCTGTTGAACCCACAGATCCTGCTGCTCGACGAACCCACGAGCGCCATGGACAACACCGGCGAGGAACGCTTGAAACAGCGCTTGCAGGCTGTGGTGGAAAGCAAGACGGTGCTGCTGGTGACTCACCGGGCTTCGCTGCTGTCACTCGTGGACCGCCTGATCGTGATCGATCGCGGGCAGATCGTTGCCGATGGCCCGAAAGCGGCCGTCATGGATGCGTTGAAGAAGGGGCAGATCAGTGTCGCATAAGCTGGATTTCGGGCAACTCAAGGAAGGCCTGCGGCGTTACTTCAAAGGCAGTGACTCGCTGGGCGGTCAGCCGCTGCCCGAGGTCAACAAGGCCCTTATCGAAGATGCGCCGCGTGTGGTGCGCCTGACGATCTGGGGCGTCATTCTGTTCTTTGTATTTCTGATCGTCTGGGCCAGTTTTGCGCCCATCGATGAAGTGACGCGTGGTGAGGGCAAGGCCATCCCGTCATCCAAGGTGCAGAAAATCCAGAACCTGGAAGGCGGCATCGTGGCGGAAATCTTCGCCAAGGAAGGCGAGATCGTCGAGGTGGGGCAGCCGCTGCTGCGCCTGGATGAAACCCGCTTCGCTTCCAACGTGGGGGAAACGGAAGCCGATCGGCTGGCCATGGCCCTGCGGGTTCAGCGCCTGAGTGCGGAGGTTGACGACAAGCCGCTAAAGATCGACGAAGAATTGCGCAAGGCCGCACCTAGCCAAGCGGCCAGCGAGGAATCCTTGTACCAGAGTCGGCGCCAACAGCTTCAGGACGAGATTGGCGGATTGCAACAGCAGCTGGTCCAGCGCCAGCAGGAACTGCGCGAGTACAGCTCCAAGCGCGGGCAGTACGCCAACAGCCTTGAGCTGCTGCGTAAAGAGATCAGCATGTCGGAGCCTTTGGTAGCGACGGGTGCCATTTCTCAGGTAGAAGTGTTGCGCTTGCGTCGTGCCGAGGTTGAAAACCGTGGTCAGCTCGATTCCACGTCGCTGGCCATCCCCCGTGCCGAAGCGGCCGTTCGAGAAGTGCAGAGCAAGATCGAGGAGACCCGCGGCAAGTTCCGAAGCGAGGCGCTCACCCAACTGAACGAAGCCCGGACCGAACTGAACAAGGCGACCGCTACTAGCAAGGCGCTGGATGACCGTGTCCACCGCACCATGGTCACCTCGCCTGTACGGGGTATCGTCAAGCAGTTGCTGGTCAACACCATCGGCGGCGTGATTCAGCCAGGCAGCGACATCATTGAGGTCGTGCCGCTGGACGATACGCTGGTCATCGAGGCCAAGATCCTGCCGAAGGACATTGCCTTCCTGCACCCAGGCCAGGAAGCCACGGTCAAGTTCACCGCGTACGACTACACCATCTACGGGGGGCTCAAGGCCAAGCTCGAGCAGATCGGCGCCGATACCATCACCGACGAAGACAAGAAGACCACGTACTACCTGATCAAGCTGCGTACCGACCGCAGCCATCTGGGCACCGATGAAAAGCCGCTGCTGATCATTCCCGGTATGGTGGCGACGGTCGATATCATGACCGGCAAGAAGACCATCATGAGCTACCTGCTCAAGCCCATCATGAAAGCCCGCTCCGAGGCCTTGCGCGAACGCTGAGGCGGTGCCCGCACGTTCTGCGTGCGGGCCCTCATCACTGTGGGTCAGCGCTTATCGTGCGCCCAAGGGGCAGGTTCACCCACCAACTGCCCCTGAATACCCCCTACACCCATTTCGCAGAGCACTGCGCGCTCGCCTTCGGTTTCCACGCGTTCGGCCACCAGGGGCAGGTCGATGCTGTGTGCGGCACGCTGGATCGCCTCGATGAACAAACGCTTATGCTGCTCATGGTCGATGTTGCGGATGTAGCTGCCATCAATCTTCAGGTAGGCCAACCCAAGGTGGGACAGGTTGCCGATCATGCTGAAGCGCCCGCCAAACCGTTGCAGTGCCAGGCCGAAGCCAAGGCTATGCAGCCTTCGGGTCAGTTTCTCCAACGCCGGCTGGTCTGGTAGCTGCTCTTCTCCGATTTCGAACACCAAACGCGATCCGAGAGCGACGTTCTGGCTGAGCAGTTCGAAAATGCGGTGCAGAGCCTGGGCGTCCGCCAAGGTAGCGGCGGAGAGGTTCAGCGCCAGCACCTGGTCGTGGCCACGCATGTGCGCCAGCACCTTCTGCAGCACCAGAAGGTCCAGCCTTGGCATCCAGCCAAAGCGCTCGAGCCAAGGGAGGAATCGACCGGCTGGCAGCGCCTCGCCTTGTCGATCCTTCAGGCGGGATATCACCTTGTGATGCAGCACATGCTGGGCAGTTGCACAATCGACCACCGGCTGGAAGAACAGCTCGAAGTGGCCGTTGGTGAAGGCCTGGTCAAGGCGCTCATGCCAGTCGTGCTGGCTGTCGGCAGCCACGGCAGCGACGCCTTGCTCCAGGCAGACCCAACCTGGGGTTGGCTGGTTCTCCGCGCGTGCCAGGGCCTCATCAGCCAGTTTGAGTAGGGCTGTGGGAGCGTCGCCCGGGCTGAAGGGGGCCAAGCCGATGCAGGCCACCGGTTGAATATCGGTAGCGCCCGTCTCATGCAGGCTCTGCAGCGTGGCCTCGAGCGCCTGGGCCAGCTGTATGGCTTCTTCATGCACCATACCAGGTGCCAGCACGGCGAATTCCCCACCACGGCTGCGGGAAATCAGGTCGTTGGTTTCCGGGAAGCTCGCGCAGGCGCGGCGCAATTGCTCACCAACCGCCTGCAGCAACTGATCCGTGCGCTGGCCACCTAGACGCGCGTTGAGGCCCGCCAGGCCTTGAACCCGAAGCAACAACAGGTAGCCTGCCCGTGCTTCCTCAAGGTTGCTGACCCGAGCATTGAGCTGCATTTCGAAATAGCGACGGTTGGACAGGCCGGTCAAGGTGTCTTGGTAGGACTCGGCGCGTAACCGCTCGCTGCGCTCGGCCTGCTCGGTGAACAGTGCCTTGAGCTTTTCCACCATCTGGTTCATGGCCTGGACAACGCGCCTGAGCTCGGGCGTGCGGGGCAGTTCAGGCAGGCTCAGGAATTCACGCCTGGCGATGGCATGGGACTGTTCGACCATGTAATCCAGCGGCTTGAGCTGCCGGCGCAGCAGCAACGCGCCCAGGATAGCGCTGGCAGCACCACAGAGCAGTAGCCAGCCCAGGCTGCCCAGCGCGCTTTGCCAGAGCTTGGCAATGGCGAACATGGGGTGGCTGATGACCTCGACGCGTGCCGCCTGCTGCCAGCCACGGCTGACCAACGCATCACCGCCGGCAGCTTCCAAGCCGATCAGGTGAACGAACCAACGGGGTACGCCCCCAGGGTCGGGTTCGGCATGGCGCTCGACGAGCACCGTATTGGAAGCCAGGTCCACCACCTTGATACTGGCGTAGTAGCCACTGTCGAAGATCGAACTCACCATCAGCTCGACCATGGCAGGGTCATCGATATTGGGCGTAAGCGACAGGGCCAGCGCAGTGGCTGCATCCTGTGCATGCGAGCGCAGCTGGTTGACATACTGGCTTCGCGAACTCTCCAGGCTGACCATGAAACTGCCGGTGAACGCCACTACCAGGAACAGGCAAATAGCCAACAGCAATTGTTTGAACAGTGACATCTGTGCTCCTTCAGTAAACCGGCTCGGCCGGGAAGCCTTCGGCCTGCATTTTTTTCAATAGGTCCTGCCAGCGCGACAAGCGCTTGGTGTCGCCCACTTTCTTGTTGCCACCGGCGCCTGTCAGCCATAGGCCTTCACCGTTGAAGGCATAGACGGGCAACAGGTCGGGACGCTGGCTGGCTGGCTTGATCGCGTCCATCAGGCTGTCGAGCACCAACGGCTGCGCCTGGGGCGTTGAATAATAAGTCAGTACCATGTGTGCCCGGTTCTGTCGCAAGGCCTTGACGTATGTGATCCGCAATTTCTCGCTGGGGATGCCCATGCGCCTGAGGCTGAAGTACTTGGCGATAGCGTAATCCTCGCAATCGCCAGCCCCTTTTATCAGTGCTTGGACCGGCGTTGCCCAGTAATCGACCTCGTGCCATAGATCGATATCCTCGACGTAGCGCAATTGTTGGTTAAAGAACCGGTTGACCACCTGCAGACGCTCAAGCTCTGTCCCCTGCTTCTGGGTGGCCATGAGGTTTTGCCAGGCATCGATCCGCGCTTTGCCCTCCCCCAAGGGCCCGTACAGCGCTTGCGACTTGCGACTGATCTGGGCGAAATCCCAGTCGGCATGCAAACCGCCCAGCAGCAGGCCACCCAGCAGCGCAGCCAGGGCAACTCGGTGCAGCACGGTTTTGAGCATCGGGGTGATCGCCACTGCCAAGCCCTGTCCAGGCCAGTCGAAAGAAGCGATGGTGCGGCCTGACACCGCAAAAGACAATGGCACATCGCGATCATCGGCCTCCCGGTCGGCGTCCGCCGCATCAACGCTTGCCGCGCGGGTCATGTCACTTCCTTTGCAGAGCAACTTCATCCACCATAGCCGCGCCCTGGGGCATGGCTCTGTAGAAGCCGGCATTTGACACGTCATACAGCTATACTTGTGTCATTGGATCCAACTTTGGTAATCGTTTAAGGCAGGCGTTGCGTGGCCGACAAAATCAAACTGAGCAGCGTGTTGAACAGTGAACAGTTGCTGCCACATCTGGCCCGCGGCGTTATTGAAGAACGCGTGCGCAGTGCCATTCTCGAGGGTCGTTTGCCTCCCGGAACGGCAATCAGACAACAGGAATTGGCGACACTTTATGGCGTCAGCCGTATGCCCGTGCGTGAGGCGTTGCGTCAACTGGAGGCGCAGTCACTGTTGAACGTGGAGCTTCACAAGGGCGCAGTCGTCGCGCCGCTGATCGGCGAGGATGCGGCAGATGCCTACGACTTGCGTGTTCTGCTCGAGAGCGAGGCGTTGCGCCAATCCATTCCGTTTCTGACGGCTCAGGACATCGCCAAGGCCCGCAGTCGTATCCAGCAACTGGAAAACGAGACGCGACATGCCGAGATCGCTCGCCTTAATCGTGAGCTTCACATGGTGCTGTATAGCAAAGCAGCAAACCAGAAACTGCTGCGCTTGATCGATGCCGAATTGATGCAGGAGGAGCGGTTTCTGCGCTTTCATCTTTCGTCGATGGGCCTGGGCAAGCTCACCCAGGACGATCACACAGCCTTGGTCGATGCTGCCAGTGCCAAACGTGTGAACGATGCGATTGCGGTATTGGAGCATCACCTCAACAGCGCAGCTGTGACCATTCGAAGGTATTTGGACAGCCAGCGACCCTACTGAATGGTGTGGGTATCGACAGGTAGGTTGCAAAATCTCGCGCCGGGCGAAACAATGAGACTAATTATCATTTAAGCCCCGACAGCTGTGTCACATGCCTAGCAACGATCTCGTGCAAAACCTCTACAGCGCTCATCATGGCTGGCTGCACACCTGGCTGCGCCACAGGCTTGGCAATGCGGCCGACGCTGCTGACGTAGCTCAGGATACTTTCATGCGGCTGTTGCAACGCCGCGAGCATCTGCAGATACAGCAGCCCAGGGCGTTTCTGCGCACGGTGGCGCGCGGGTTGATCATCGACCATTGGCGTCGAGAGGAACTGCATAAAGCCTATCTGGAAGCGCTGGCGCTGGTGCCTGAGGCTAACACCCCCGATGTTGAGACCCGCGAGCTGTTACTGGAGCTACTAGAACGTATCGCCAAAATGCTCGATGGCCTCAAGCCAAAGGTGCGCACTGCTTTCTTGCTAGCCCAATGTGAAGGCTTGCGCTATCAGGAAATTGCACAGCAGATGGGCGTATCGGTGAGAACGGTGGAGCGCTACATTGCCGACGCGCTTTATCATTGCTACCTGCTGCGCTATGAAGCGTAATGTCACCGTTTATGCCTAGCCCTCATCCAGACGCCAAGACAGTCAGACAGGCAATCCAGTGGATGCTGAAACTTCGCCACAGCGAAGACCCGGCTCTAAACGAACGCATCGCGCAGTGGCGGGCCGAGGCTGCGGCCCATGAGCTGGCCTGGCAGCGCGTCCTGCACCTGGACCAGGACTTGGACCTGCGCCACGTGCCCGCTGCGGGGGTTGCACTGCAGACACTGGAGGCCAGTCATCGCCGCCTTGAGCGGCGGCAGGCGTTGAAGCTGCTGGGCACCGTTGCCCTGTTCGGATCGGCTGCATGGCTGAGCAAGGACTTGAGTGTGGTGCAGGCCTGGTCATCCGACTACGCGACAGCCACGGGCGAGCGCAGACACGTGACATTACCCGACGGCTCTCGATTACAACTCAACACCCGCAGTGCCGTGGACGTGGCCTTCACCAGGCAGCAATTGGCGATCAACCTCAAGCGTGGGGAGGTCATGCTGGACTGTCGACAGGCAGGTCCTGGACAAGCGCCAGTCACGCTGCGCACCAGTACCGCATCGTTGCAAACCGTCGGGGGGCGCTTCGTGGGGCGTGTGGAGGACGATTGCCTGCGGGTGGTCGTCAGCGAGGGGCGGGTATTCACCCGCAGGCAGGGCACCGGCCTGATCCAATGGCTAGAGCCAGGTGGAGAATGGCGCGTCACCGCCACTGGTGCCGAGCACGTGGCGCCTTCAGGGATTGACGCGATGGCCTGGACCGAAGGCCTTATCGTCGGCAAGAACATGCTGCTCAGGGATTTCCTGACGCAGATCAGCCGTTATCGCCGGGGTTATCTCACCTGCAGCGACGACATTGCTGAGCTTCGCTTGTCCGGGGTATTTCGCCTTCAGGATCCAGAGCAACTGCTGCAATTGCTGCCTACCACGCTTCCCGTTCAAGTCCGTCAGTTGACGCGATGGTGGGTGCGCGTGGAGGCGCTGGACCATGCCTAGTCTTTGATCAACAAGGCCTGATTCTAATGTGTCGGGTTTTGGCCGCGCATCCGGCTAGATCAGTGAGAAGAATCTCCTGCACACTTTACGGACGCCTTCATGTCAACCAACCGGGTAAAACTGTACGCCTTTGGCGCGAATGATTTTCGACCTGTCTTGCACTCAGATTTGCTGAGCAATGCCATCCGCGCTGCCTTGCTGGGGACGGCGCTTGGATTGGCCATGGTGCCTGGCATGACACTCGCCGCTGATGCCTCGCAGGTCAGCTCGACCTATGCCATTGCGCCTGGCCCCCTGGATGAAGTGCTCAATCAATTTGCCCGTCAAGCGGGCATCACGCTTTCCAGTACACCGGCACTCACTCAAGGATTGCAGTCCAAAGGCCTTCATGGACAGTACTCAGCTGAGCAGGCGCTGGGGGTTCTGCTGGCTGGAAGCGGTCTGACAGCAGCGAACCAAGGAAACCGGACCTTCATCGTACAGGCCCAGCCAGCGGAGGCAGCGCTGGCGTTACCCGATACGGATATTCGAGGCTTCACCCTTGGCAATGCCTTGGGGAGCATGGAGGGTTATAACGCCACCCATAGCCAGGTCGCCACTAAAAGCAGCCTGGCATTGGTCGAGACGTCTCAATCGGTTTCGGTGGTAACCCGGCAACAGATCGACGACCAAGGCTCTCAAACCGTCGCACAGGCCATGCGCTATACCCCAGGCGTGATGACCAACCCCTATGGTGCGACGCACCGGTATGACTACGTGGCCATGCGAGGCTTCAACGATGGCTCGGTGGATAACATCTATGTAGACGGCCTCAAGTCCATGGGGGACAACGGCACCTACAGCACGATGCAGGTCGACCCCTATTTCCTGGAGCGGATCGATGTCTTGAAAGGGCCCTCTTCGGTCCTGTATGGCCGTAGCTCTCCGGGTGGATTGGTCGCACTGACCACCAAGAAACCCGTGTTCACCGCTTTTCATCAAGTTCAAGCATCGGTCGGCACGCAAGGTCAGCGCGGGCTGGGCTTCGACACCAGCGGCCCATTGGATGCAGACAAGCGTATTGCCTACCGTCTGACCGGTTTGGCAGACGCTTCGGATACGCAGTTCGATCACAACAAGGAAGAACGCTACGCCATCGCCCCGTCGCTTAGCATCGACTTCAGCGAAGACACATCGCTGACCCTGCAAGCCTACCTGCAGCATGATCCAAACGGGGGCTATCACGGTGGCAACCCTGCAGACGGAATGCTGAGTAAGCGTAATGGGGTACGCCTGTCGGATCACTTCTTTGAAGGGGAGCCGGGCATCGATAACTACGAGCGCACCCAGCAGTCGTTCAGTTATCAGTTCGAGCATCGCTTCAACGATGTATTTACCGCGCGGCAGAACTTCCGCTACCAGGACTCGGACGTGTCGATGGACCAAGTGTACTCGGCAGGTTGGGCAGATGCCGACAGTACCGTACTGAACCGAGCCTACACCGGGGGGGATGAGCGGCTGCACTCCTACATCATCGACAACATGGTCCAGGCTGAATTCTTCACCGGCATCGCCAAGCACACCCTGCTGCTGGGTACGGATTACCAGCGTCGCAAAGCCGATGTCTCGTGGCGCTATGGCACTGTAGACCCCCTGGATGCGGCTAACCCGCAGTATGGTAACGGCAACCTGCGGGTGCTTGGTGAAAACCGATACCAACGCCGGTTGCAACAGACGGGGGTCTATCTGCAGGATCTGGTGGAGCTGGATCAATGGCGCTTCTCACTGGGCCTGCGCCAGGACTGGGTCAAGGTATCAGAGGACAATCGCGATACCGATACCAGGGTCAGTGACAAGCGGTCCAACTTCACGACTCGCGCTGGGGTGCTCTATCTCTTCGAGAATGGCCTGGCGCCGTATGTGAGCTATTCCGAGTCCTTCAACCCGAATACCGTGTCCGATCAAGACGGAAAACCGCTCGCTCCTACCGAGGGCACACAATGGGAAGCCGGCATCAAGTATCAGCCACCTGGTAGCGACAACCTGTATACCGCCTCGGTGTTCCGTATCGAGCAGGAGAACCTGGCTTCCAAACAACCTGACGAAGACTTCTACAGGCCTGTTGGTCAAGTGCGTTCACAAGGGTTGGAGCTCGAAGCGCATGTGCAGGTTACTGATAATCTGAAACTGCTGGGTGGCTATACCTACACCGACATCGAGTACTCGAAGTCGATGCCTAGCCTGGTATCCAGCGGTCTGGACAACAAAGGCAATTCGCCCACCCAGGCCCCGGAGCAAATGGTCTCGCTGTGGGCCGACTACAACTTCCGCCAAGGCGCGCTCGATGGGCTTAAATTGGGCGGTGGTGTGAGGTATGTGGGGCATAGCTGGGCCGATGCAGAGAACAGCCGCAAGGTGCCTTCCTACACATTGGTTGATGCCTCGTTGGGCTATGACCTGGGTAAGCTGGGTTTGAAGGGCTTGGATGTCCGCCTGAATGCCAACAACCTGACCAATCAGCGCTACATCACCTCGTGTGCCAGCTTGAATTACTGCTATATGGGCGAAGAGCGCAATGTCAGCGCCACAGTGAGCTACCAGTTCTGAAGCGCACAGCGGGATAGCCGCTTATCAGAAGCTAGCTACGGGGGTGTTTAACCCGGAAAGAAAAAGCCCCTGTCTGCAACGCAGACAGGGGCTTTTTGTTTGAATCTTGACGATGACCTACTCTCACATGGGGAAACCCCACACTACCATCGGCGATGCATCGTTTCACTGCTGAGTTCGGGATGGGATCAGGTGGTTCCAATGCTCTATGGTCGTCAAGAAATTCTGTGTGCTGGCCCGTCGTCGACGTGCCTGCGAATCTCTGTAGTTCCTACTTAAAGACAAAACCCCTACCTGCATGCGCAGATAGGGGTTTTGCGAAATGAATCTTGACGATGACCTACTCTCACATGGGGAAACCCCACACTACCATCGGCGATGCATCGTTTCACTACTGAGTTCGGGATGGGATCAGGTGGTTCCAATGCTCTATGGTCGTCAAGAAATTCTGTAGCCAGAATGTCCTGTTGGACAGCCCAGCGAATTCGGATATGTGATGTTTG
>NZ_JBICKJ010000024.1:0-1855 GCF_043104125.1 Pseudomonas sp. xss_4 | reverse complement strand
CGCCGGACCGGCCGCGATGGGGCGCCCAGCGGCCCCGGCGATCTAGGCTGCTACGCTGAAACCCTGGGGCCGCTGCGCGCCCCATCGCGGCACGGGGCCGCTCCTACAGGTGGACAGGATTGCACCTTATTGCCTGGGGTCGCCCATCGCCAGCCTGCCCACTCCACCTGACCACCATGGCTGCACACCGCCGCGCACTCGCGTAAACTACGCCGCCCACGTGGAGGCATCATGCAAGACGACGATTTTTCCCTGTTCAAGGCCGAAGTGCGCGGCGTCAAGCCGATCACGCACGACCGTGCCGAGGTCGGCAAGCCCAAGACCGACCGCCAGAAGCTGGCCGGCCTGCGCCAGTCGGCGACCGTGTCCAGCGACAAGGCGTTGGTCATCGATGGCATGTCCGACCAGTTCGTCATCGACGTGGGCGCCGAAGACGAATTGATGTGGCGCCGGGACGGCGTTCAGGAAACCCAGCTGCGCAAGCTCAAGCTTGGGCAGATACCGTTCGAAGGCAGCCTTGACCTGCACGGCATGACCGTGGAAAAGGCGCGCGAGACACTTTGGGATTTCATCGCCGAAGCGACCCGCCTGGAAGTACGCTGCGTGCGGGTCACCCACGGCAAAGCGGCACGCCTGGATGGCAAGCGCCCCATGATCAAGAGCCACGTCAACACCTGGCTGCGCCAGCACCCGCAAGTGCTCGGCTTTGCCTCCTGCAGTGCCCGCCACGGGGGCACCGGCGCCGTCTATGTGATGCTCAAGCGAACCATGCTCGAAGGCCGCGACGAGTAACGCCGCGCTTGCAGCGCCGCCCTTGCCGCCGTAACCTTCGTTTTTGCGATTTTTCCCACAGGTAGATCCATGTCCCTGGAACAGAACTACACCGAGATCCTCAGCCAGATTGGCGAGGACGTCTCCCGTGAGGGCCTGCTCGACACGCCCAAGCGGGCTGCAAAGGCGATGAAGTATCTTTGCCGCGGTTATGAGCAAACACTGGAAGAAGTGACCAACAACGCGTTGTTCAGTTCCGACAACAGCGAAATGGTGCTGGTCCGGGACATCGAGCTGTATTCGATGTGCGAGCATCACATGCTGCCCTTCATCGGCAAGGCCCACGTGGCCTACCTGCCCAAGGGCAAGGTGCTGGGCTTGTCGAAAGTGGCGCGTATCGTCGACATGTACGCCCGTCGCCTGCAGATCCAGGAAAACCTCAGCCGCCAGATCGCCGATGCCGTACAGCAGGTCACCGGTGCCGCCGGCGTTGCCGTGGTCATCGAGGCCAAGCACATGTGCATGATGATGCGCGGTGTGGAGAAACAGAATTCGAGCATGATCACGTCGGTGATGCTGGGTGAGTTCCGCGCCAACGCGGCCACCCGCAGCGAGTTCCTCAGCCTGATCAAGTAACCGGCTGCGTCACCCAGGCCGACCCCTGCCGGTCGGCCTTTTTCATTTCAGGAGTTTGTAGATGATCGTCAAAGCCCTGCGGGTTGGCCTCGGCCAGCTTATCGTATTCGGCGACTGGGTCAGCCGCCCGGCCAAGCGCAAGCGCGACCCGGCGGCCCAGGCCGGCGTGGACGAGGCGGCCAAGGGCCTGGCGCTCTACCAGTTCCATGCCTGCCCATTCTGCGTCAAGACCCGCCGTACCTTGCACCGCCTGAACGTGCCGGTGGCGTTGCGCGACGCCAAGAACGACCCTGTGCACCGCCAGGCCCTGGAGCAAGGCGGTGGCCGGATCAAAGTGCCATGCCTGCGCATCGAGGAAGCGGGCAAGGTGACCTGGATGTATGAGTCCAAGGCCATCATTGCTTACCTGGATGAGCGGTTTGGTAAGCATTGAGTCACTGAGCGAGAT